>JAKCCY010000039.1 GCA_021838765.1 Nitrospirota bacterium | reverse complement strand
CCAGAAAAAAGGAATAAACCTCCTGATGGCTCCTCCCAGGCTTTGTGGAGACAATGCGCTATCCATCGCACTGATCGGTCTTGATTCCATAAAGCAGGGGATCTTTACGCCGTTCCCCTATCGGGACATTTCTGTTCAGGCCAGATGGGACCCATCCCTCTAGGAGTCTGGGAAATAAGTCTCAAAAACCGACTCACTTTAAAATAATTCCCCACCTTGTCAACTTGTTTAAAGGAAAATGGATAATACAACCCCACTCATCCTGTGAAAACAACATAAAAACAGAATTTTATCTCCACCGCCATCAGAAATTTTGACTTATTTCCCAGCCTCCTAGAGCCCAAGAAGATCTGAAAGCAGCCTTTTGGGGTCAGGACTGTTCAAAAAAGGACGGCCGATGACCAGAAGGTCCGACCCGCCAAGAAGTGCATCTTTGGGACTTCCCGCCAACACCTGGTCATCCTTTCTGCCTTTTGGGCCGGATGTCGCTCCCCCCTCCCACCGGATACCGGGAGTCACCAGATAGGGGGCCGGACCAAAACGCCCTCTGGCGGACAAAAGGTCGCCAGGAGCCATGACAAGCCCATGGGCACCGGAAGCAAGAGCCAGGCCGCCGAGTTCAAGAACTTTCTCCTGTCGGTCGGGAATCCCCAAAAGATCCAGCTCGCGGGAATCCAGATGGGTCAACAGCGTCACCGCCAAAACCAGGGGAGAAACACCGGAAAGATTCTCGGAGGCCTCCCTTGCCGCGCGAATCATTGCCTCCCCGCCCTGGGCATGAACCGTCAGCAGACTGAGCGTCGGAAGAGAAAGACCAGATATCGCACCAAAAACGGTATTGGGAATATCGTGCCACTTCAGGTCCAGAAAGAGAGGAATGCCCCTGTCGGAAATCTCATCCAGGAGTCTCATCCCCTCCCTCATGAAAAGGACCGGCCCCACCTTCACCATGCCGATCCTTTCCCCGATCGCCCCGAGAAGCGACCGGGCACGGACAATATCCGGCTCATCAAGGGCCAGACAGATCCTGTTCCTGAGCGATCGTCTCAAATGGTCCACAGCAGGCGAAGAATGGAAGATTGGCTTGTCCTGAATCAAAAGTCGGCCTTTCTAAGCCAGAATGTATGGAACTTTCGTGCCTTGTGAAAAGATCTGGGGGCCGGAAGAATCTCCTCGACACTCTTCCGCTCGCGCGTCGAGATACCGGACAGGACCATCGCTCCTCCCGGCTCGAGAAGATCCCACAGGAACGAAATCCAGTGGAGAAGCACACCACCGGTCACATTCGCGATGATCAGACGGAACATCCCGTCATTTCCAAAGAAGGCACCCTCCGACGGAGTATCGGGCGACACTCCCGTTCTGGAAAACCCGGTCAGACCGTTCAGCATGATGTTTTCCGATGTGGCCTCAACCGCAAGGGGATCATTGTCGACGGCAACCAGAAAATCCCCATGCCCGAGAACAAGTGCCGCGATCCCAAGAATCCCCGTACCCGACCCAAAGTCCAGAACCCTCCCACCTTCAGCAGGAACCCTGGGATAGTGATCCACCAGAAGGGAGAGGCACTTCCCTGTCGTTTCGTGAAGTCCGGTTCCAAAGGCCAGATGCGGATGGATCCTTATGAAAGGAGTCGCCGGTTTTGGTGCCAGATCCCATTCGGGAATGACCGAAAGCCAGTGATTGACCATAAACCTCTGGAATCCCTGGCTTTTCCACAACGCCTCCCAGTCTTCTCCCGGAAGGATCTCATCGGTTGCCTCGATCGCTCCCATGGATTTGACCGACTCCCGGACCAGAAGAGACTCAAGACCGTCAAGACGCTCAAGAGAGGCCGTCAGGCGGACGATTCCCGACACTTCCTGCTCAAGGACAGGAAGCTTGGTTTTCTTGACCAGCCAGTCCGCAACACTCTGGGCTTCTCCGGAAGGAACGTCCACCTTCAGCAGGCGATACCCTTTTTCGTTCATCACTCTCCTTCAATCAGGAAGGGTCAAAGGTAAAGGAATAAATCCTGACCGCCGAACCTGCCGGTACCAGCGTCAGGGTATGACCACCAAAACTCTGGTGGGAAACCAGGGTATACATCCGGGGTGCCCGGAGCAGAAGATAGGAATCCCCTTTCCGGTCATAACGGATATCCTCACCGGAGATTCCCTTCGGAAGGGGTTTTCCGTCCTGAAAGACAAAGATCCTTACGGGTTTTGTCCCTGTTTCGCGGCGGAGAACGCATCTGACGCCGGAGGCGTGATAAGGAAGGGTCAATCTGGGATGACCGGAAACGACCGGCCGAATAAACTCTTCCGTTGAGATCCAGGGCCCGGAAAGATTGATGTTGTCGGAGACAACCGGACCATCCGGGTAGGTATACGGCTTCCCGGGAACAAAACCCGGAGGAGGGGAAAGAGCCTGACGTCCGGTGCCGGCATAAAGCTCGGGAGTCATGGATTCAGGAAATTCCGGCGGGGAAGAACTTTGGACCTTCTCCGTTCCTGCACCGATAGCCTGGCGGATAGCGGCCTCCATCCTCTCGTCATCGCCTTCACCGATTGTATGAAAAATCAGCTTTCCGTTCCGGTCGAAGAGATACTGTGCCGGCCAGTAGTGGTTGTGAAATCGGTCCCAGAGCCTCCTGTCACTGTCGATGGCAACGGGATAGTCCAGACGGTACTTTCTGACAGCGCGGGCCACATTGTTTTCCTTTTTTGCAAAGGAAAACTCGGGCGTATGAATACCGATCATGACCAGCCCTTCCGGCCCGTACGTCCGGTACCAGCGCCTGAGGACCGGAAAGGTCCGGACGCAGTTGACGCAGGTATACTCCCAAAAATCGATCAGGACCACTTTTCCCCGAAGGGAGGCATCATTCAGGGGAGGGCTGTTGATCCATCCCGTCGCACCGGAAAAGGACGGAAGATCCGAAGCGAAGGAAACACGGGAAAAATCAGGCCCCATGGTCCCCCAGAAAAAGAGGAGAAAGACAATCGCCAGTACACTGGCTTTTTTCACACCCAACGGACCCCCCTTGATCCCCTGTTCCCATCAGGCCATATCCGGAAAATGGAAGGAAACACACCGGCCAGACATCCTGAAACATCGCCCGAAAAGAACCAGACACAGATTCTGTGGCTGTTTCCGGCGCCACCCCCAAGCTGAAAGGGAAGATCAATCCCCATAGCCCAGTATATCAAACTCGAAAATTTTAGCATGCACCATTTCCGGAGTTTCACGCCCCCGGGACTCCGACATCCCAGGCGCAACCAGGCCATTCATTTTTTCGAATTTTGTTAAAAAAACGATCAAAAACAACAAAACAAACCGAACACCGGATTGAAGAACCGCTTAAAAAGGATCATAATCAACGAAAGCATGTGAGCCTAGAATCAGGCGACCGCCTGTTGTCCATGAAAAATAAACAATGGATTTCTGGACAGAAAATGTTTTTTTTATTGGACAGACACAAAAGATACGATTGTGTTCTTGTCCAGGGATTGAGCTGGATGATTTTCTCATTTTCTCCATTGGACCTCTCTCTTTTGGCCATTTCTTTCTGGTTTGTCCTGGCCATCCTGTCGCTTTTCCTCTCCCGCATCCACGGATTTCATCTCTGCCGGATGTTTCTCCCCGGAACAGCCGGAAGCATCCTGTTGACGATGTCCGGATTTTTGGGACTTGACGGATCTCCCCAGGCGAAGACCATTCCCCTGGGACTTCCGGGGCTCCCCTTTCATCTTCGTCAGGATGCCCTTTCCTCCTTCTTTCTTCTGATCATCGGATTCGTCTCGTTGGGAATCTCCATTTTCTCATCAGGGTATTTCAAAGACGATCACCATGGTAAGGAGATCGGCTTTCTGCTCTTCCAGTATCATCTCTTCCTGATATCGATGACACTGGTGCTTCTGTCTTCCGACTCCTATCTCTTTCTTCTTTCATGGGAATCCATGGCCATGACATCCTACTTCCTCGTCGTTTCCGACCACGAAAAGGATGTCGTCCGCCAGGCCGGATTTCTTTACCTTCTCCTGGCCCACATTGGAACGCTCGCTCTTTTCCTGTCATTTGGCATTCTCTCTTCCGGAGGAGGGCTTCAGGATTTTTCCGGATATGCGTTCGAGCAGATGGAAAAGGGGCAGCATTCGTCGCTTGCCCTGACGATGGCCTTTTTTCTCGCTTTTTTCGGGTTCGGCGCAAAAGCTGGCATCCTTCCCCTTCACATCTGGCTCCCCGAAGCCCATCCTGTCGCTCCGTCCCCTATTTCAGCACTGCTTAGCGGAGTCATGCTCAAAGTTGCCATCTACGGAATGGTCAGAGTCTGGTTCGACCTGATCGGGATCCACTTCCTGTCATGGAAATGGGGGATGGTCGTTCTTGCAGTCGGGTTGTTCACGGCCCTTTTCGGAATCCTTTTTGCCCTCACCCAAAACGATCTGAAACGACTTCTCGCCTATTCGTCCATCGACAACATCGGGATCATTGTCATGGGGCTGGGTCTCTCCATCATTTTTTTCGGAACAGGACACCCCGTTCCCGGAGCCCTCGGCCTGATTGCAGCCCTTTATCACAGCCTCAACCACGCTGTCTTCAAGGGGCTTCTCTTTTTGGGAGCAGGATCCATCCTCCACGCATCGGGGGAGACCAATCTGAACCGGATGGGTGGGCTCATCCGGTCCATGCCCCAGACCGCAATCCTCTATCTGGTCGCCATTCTTTCCATCTCGGCCATTCCTCCGCTCAATGGATTTGTCTCGGAGTGGCTGACCTTCCAGACAGCCTTATCGGTGCCTCTTCTTGAGACAGGAGGGATACGGAGCATGGTCGCCCTCTCGGCCGCAGGACTCGCCTTGGTCAGCGCCCTGACGGCAATGTGTTTTGTGAAGGTTTACGGGATTGGATTCCTGGGCGTTCCCAGAACGGCGCCGATGCCCAAACGCCATGAGTCAACGATTCCTGAAAGACTTGGGATGCTCTGGCTGGCTTCGGGATGTCTTTTGTTGGGCTGTCTTCCGACAATCGTGGTCCGATATCTTGAGACCATTACAATCTCCCTGACCGGCGGCGGGCTTGGAAAAAACGCAAACGGCGCCGGATGGCTCTGGCTCGTTCCCCAGTCTGCAAGACGGGCAAGCTACAGTCCGATTGTCTTTCTTGCCGTGATCGTCGTAACCACCCTTCTGACGTTTTTGGTGATCCGGATTTTATTCCGCAGAAAAACGCGCACATCGGCATCATGGAACTGTGGCTACCCCGCAAGAACATCCCGGATGCAGGATACCGCCGACTCTTTTTCTCAGCCCATCCGACATTTCTTTTCTCCGGTCTACAAGATGACAAGACATCTTCCTCTGCCAACCGATGAAAAGCCGATCTTTTTTGTAGAAATCGATGACCAGAGCTGGTTTTTGTTCTACAGGCCGATCCAGAAAATCGTGGAAAAAATGTCCGCTCTTGCCGGAAAGCTCCAGACCGGAAAGATTTCCGTCTACCTGACCTACAGTTTTCTGACGCTCCTGTTTCTTCTTTTTCTGGTCAAATCCCCATGACACAGACCAGCACTGTCCCGCACCAGTGGATTGCGGACCTTCTCTTCAAAGGACTCGGGGAGCTCTTCCAGACAGCTTCTGTCATCTTTTTTGCACCCATTTTTCTCGGGTGGGTCAATCTGTGCCGCTCCTGTCTCCAAAGCCGTCGACCGGCCGGGATCCTCCAGCCGTATCGGGACCTGCTGAAATTACTGAGAAAAGAAGTCGTCCTTGCCACCGGGGCATCACCTCTTTTCCGGATCACCCCCTATATCGTTTTTGGCTCGATGGGCCTGGCAGCGGCTCTTGTTCCCGCTGTGACAACCGACCTTCCCTTCGGACCGGCAGCCGATGCAATCGCCCTTGTCGGCATTTTTTCCCTGGCGCGCATTTTCATGGCGCTTTCCGCGATGGATATCGGAACCCCCTTCGGCGACATGGGGGCCCGACGTGAGATGATGATCGCCTTTCTTGCCGAACCCGCGACGATGATGGTCCTTTTTACGGCATCCCTGATCTCGAGGTCCACCTCACTTTCCACCATTGCCGAAACACTTGGAGGGCGCCATTTTACCCTCTATCCCAGCCTCGTGTTTGCGACAACGTCCTTCTTCCTGATTATTCTGGCCGAAAACTCACGATTGCCCATCGACAATCCTTCGACACACCTTGAACTCACCATGATCCATGAGGCGATGCTCCTCGAATACTCCGGAAGGCATCTCGCACTGATGGAATGGGGAAGCTCCATCAAGCTTCTGCTCTATTTCTCCATCCTTATTTCGTTCTTCCTCCCGTGGGGTATCTCCCATGAGTCATCCTTCGGAGGATTGTTGTCCGGATTTGCTTTTCTCGTCCTCAAGCTTTTCATCCTGGGGACATTGCTGGCCATTCTGGAATCAACGCTTGCCAAACTCCGGCTTTTCCGGGCCCCCGAGTTTTTAGCCGCGGCATACCTTCTGGCCGTGATCGCCTTTCTTTCCCATTTCATCCTGGAGGTGTAGATGTTGCCCGCACATGACTCTCCTTTCGGGGTAGAAATGGTCAATCTTCTCGGAGCCTTCATCCTTCTTGTCGCTTTCGCGATGCTTGCCTCGCGGCGCACTCTTTCCCTGATCCGGCTTTTTGCCTTCCAGGGATTTTTTCTCTCAATGAGCATCTTTCTTGTGGCGTTTCTCTCCGGAGAATCCAACCTCTACTATTCCGCCTTTTTCACCCTGGTCCTCAAGGTGATCCTCCTTCCATGGATCCTCAGGGACCTTTCTCAACGTCTCAAGATCGGCGGAGATATCGAAACACTGGTCAATGTTCCGGTCACCATGATCATCGGCATCGGCGTGGTGGTTTTTTCATTCTCCCTCGCAGAGCCGATCCTTAAAGCGGCAAGCACCGTGACCAGAAGCCTCATAGGCGTCGGTCTTGCCTGTGTCCTTTTGTCGTTTCTGGTGATGATTACCAGAAAAAAAGCCATGACCCAGATCATCGGCTTTCTCTCCATGGAAAACGGACTCCTGTTTTCCGCCACGAATGCAACCTATGGAATGCCCATGGTCGTTGAGCTTGCCATTGCGCTCGATGTTCTGATAGGAGCCATCATCTTTGGAATCTTCTTTTTCCAGATACGCGAGACCTTTGAAAGCCTTGATCTCAAATATTTTGAAAAGCTCAAGGAGGACGAAGAATAATGCTGGTTCTCTCCGTTCTCGCCATACCGCTCCTTTCAGCGGTCATTCTGGCCTTTCTGGGACAAAAGCCATGGGCCTATCTCCTCAATGCCGGATTGACCTTCCTGACCTTTATCGACTCCCTGTTTCTTGCAAAAAAGGTTCTGGAATCGGGACCTGTCCTGGCTCTGAAAGAAACGTTCTATGTGGACTCTTTCAATATTTTCCTGATCTCGCTCACCGCCTTTGTGGGTCTGACAACAGCCATCTTTTCCGGACCCTATATGAAAATCGAGGAAAAAAAGGGAAAGATCACACCCAAAATCCTGCGGCTGTATCACAGCGCCTACCAGATCTTTCTCTTTACAATGCTCCTCGCCCTTTCCAGCAATAACCTGGGCATCTTGTGGGTCGCAATCGAAGGGGCAACACTGGCAACCGTTCTCCTGGTCAGCCTCTACCGGACAAGGGCCAGCATCGAGGCGGCATGGAAATACTTCATCCTTTGCGGTGTGGGGATTTCCCAGGCACTTTTCGGAACCATCCTTTTATATTTTGCAGCGGAAAAGATCCTTGGATCGGGGGGAGGGGCCCTTCTATGGACCCATCTTTTCCAGATCCGGTTTGAACTTGAGCCAACCGTCCTGAAGATTGCTTTTGTTTTTCTCCTGGTGGGTTACGGGACCAAGGTCGGACTCGCTCCCCTTCACAACTGGCTTCCCGATGCCCATGCGGAAGGTCCGACACCCATATCGGCGGTACTGTCGGGACTTCTTTTAAACGTCGCGCTGTATGCCCTTGTCAGATGCAAAGTCCTCGTCGACGGAGCGCTCCATTCAAATCTTGCAAGCGAGATGATGATGGGATTTGGTCTCCTGACCATGGTTGTGGCGGTTTTTTCCATGCTCAGGAGGAAGGATGTCAAAAGACTTTTTGCCTACTCCTCCATTGAACACATGGGGATTGCGACCTTTGCCTTTGGAATGGGAGGGCCATTGGCCACCTTCGCCGCTCTTTTGCACATGACCGTCCACAGCCTGACAAAGTCCTCCATCTTTTTTTCCGTAGGGCATGCGGCCCAGATCAACCAGACCCAGCAGATGTCCGAGATCCGGGGTCTCATCAGAAAGGTTCCCCGGCTGGGATGGGGACTCATGCTCGGAAGCTTTGCGATTCTTGGCATGCCTCCATTCGGCGTCTTCGCCAGCGAGTTCATCGTCCTGACTGTCGCCATGAAGCAGGCTCCCTGGACAACGCCCATTCTTCTTTTGTGCCTTGCCGTCGCCTTTGGAGTCATTTTTTTCCGGGTTGGCAACATGGTCCTTGGAGAAGGCGTCAGGATGGCCCTTCCCTACCCTCCGGCGCTGTTTCCGGTTTTTCTCCATCTTGCCCTCGTGCTTGTTCTGGGGCTCTTTATTCCCCCATTTCTCGCTCACTGGTATCAAAGTGCCGCACGGTTTATCGGCTAGGAGATTTCCCATGGATGAAAGTCGCTCCCCCTGCAGCCCGTTTCTTGAAGTCATCGAAACAGACAGGGAGGGGTATCTCCATCTGGCAATGGAAATGAGCGAAACCGGAGGGAGACTCGTTTCGGTCTGGGGATTTTTCAGCGAAAGCCTCTCTCTTCTTTTTTCCTCCTACTTCAGGGGAGAAAGGCTCTTTACAGGCCGGCTCTCTCTTTCAGGAAAGATTTCCGACCTTCCCTCCATCACCCCGTTTTTTCCCGTCGCTTCAAGAATGGAACGAAGCATACGGGATCTGTGGGGAATTTCTTTCTCCGGCGCTCAGGACCATCGTCGATGGCTTGACCATGGTCTCTGGGAAAGGGTCCCCCTGACCCAAAAGGCGCAGCCGGAGACTTTCGGAGAAGGAGACTATCCCTTTGTCCGGGTGGAGGGAATGGGTGTTCATGAAATACCTGTCGGACCGGTCCATGCCGGAATGATCGAACCTGGCCATTTCCGTTTCCAGGTGGTTGGCGAAAAGGTTCTGAGGATGGAGGAGCGTCTGGGATATAGCCACAGGGGAATCGACGGTCTCTCCCGGAATATCCCCTGGAACAGGGGGATAAAGCTCGCAGGAAGAGTCTCCGGGGATACAACGGTCGGACATGCCCTGGCCTATTCCTTGTCGATCGAATCGGCCATCGGGATGGAGGTCCCCAAAAGGGCGCGGTTTCTTCGGGGATTGCTGCTTGAACGGGAAAGAATCGCGAACCATCTTGGGGATCTTGGCGCATTGGCCAATGATGCAGGACTGTCCTTCGGGCTTTCCCAGTTTCTGATCCTGAAGGAGGATCTCCTGAGGCAGAACAAGTCCGTATTCGGTCACCGGCTTCTCATGGATCTCATTTCACCGGGAGGGGTGAGGAAAGATCCAGGCCCCCTTCCCATCGCCGAAATGTCCGGCGAAGCCTCCCGGATTCTTCAGGAAGTCGAGATCCTCGAGATGATCTTCGAACAGCACGGAGGTCTTCAGGACCGATTCTTCGGAACGGGGACCCTTCCTCCGGAAACAGCTCAAAAAATGGGTCTTTGCGGAGTTGTCGGAAGGGCAAGCGGACAACCTTTCGATCTGAGACGTCTCTGGAAAGAGCCGCCGTTTGACGAGACTGGCTTCACCCAGGCACTCGAAACGGGAGGAGATGTCAGGGCCCGCGTGGCGGTCCGATTCTTTGAGGTGAAGGAATCGCTAAGACTTGTCCAGGAGATTCTCCTGAAACTTCCCTCCGGAGACGTCTTTCTGGAGCCTCCCTCCGGGGAGTCGGGAAAGGAGGGAATCGGTCTCGTCGAAGGGTGGCGCGGGGAAATCCTCTGCTGGTCGAGGCTTGAAGGAGGAGACATCGTCGCAGCCAGCCACTTCCATGACCCTTCATGGATTCTGTGGCCGGCACTCGAAATGACCATTCCAGGAAATCTGGTCGCGGATTTCCCGCTGATCAACAAATCCTTCAACCCGAGCTATTCCGGCCACGACCTGTAAACTCAACCTGTTGGACACACGGAGCGCCCATGCATCATATTCTTTTAAGAACCCTGAAAACAGGCATCGTCACTGAAAAAACGCCAGAACTTCCTGAGGAAATGAAAGAAATTTCAAGAAAACTCCTGGAGCGGGGGATCGGCCGTTTTGGGCGCAGCCTTTTTATCCGCCATCTCGATGCGGGATCCTGCAACGGATGCGAAGTGGAAATCGGGATGCTCGGAAGCCCCTGCTTCATGCTCGAACATCTGGGGTTCAAATTTGTCGCCTCTCCGCGACATGCAGACCTGCTTCTGGTCACGGGACCGGTCTCCCTGCATATGAGGCAGGCCCTTCTCGATACCTATGAAGCGATGCCATCCCCGAAACTGGTCGTTTCGGTCGGAGGTTGCGCAGATGACGGCGGAATTTTCAGGGGAAGCTATGCGATCGCAGGCGGGGTTTCGGAAGTCGTCCCGGTCGACCTGCATATCCCCGGGTGTCCCCCCGAACCGCTGGATCTGATCAGGGGTCTGATGACGGCGGCCGGTGTTTAGGCGTGGGCAAGCCGGATGGTGCCCAGAATATTGGCAAGTCTCGAAAAAAGAACATCCTTGAGGGCGACAAGCCTCTCCCCGTAGACCATGGCCTCATCCCACTGTCCGGTACTCAAGGATAAAATCGCCTCATCCGCGATCACATGCATCTCGTGATGCAATTTTCCAAGTTCGGAAAACCCATCGAAATTCCCGTATTTGTTCATCCCGTCTTCGACATACCAGCGTCCGAAACGACAGACGTCCTGGTCGCCCATGTCGTCCTCAAAAAGTCCCGACCGGGAGTGCTGGATGCGGTCAACAATCCTTGTGACCCAGATGGAATGATCATACTGCGCAAGAAGAAGGGGAACGTCGGAGAGATCGAACTTGACCCCGGACCAGAGTGCCCAGGAAGGATCCGGCTGATAGCGTTTAATCCAGTCAAAGACCGCATCTCCCGGAAGGGCCTTCGAAATGCAGAAACCCTGAGCAAGATCACATCCCAGCCACATCAGGACAACGCCCGCTTCCGGAGACTCAACCCCCTCTGCGATCACCGACCGGTTAAAGACCTGGGCCAGGGCGATTACCGCCTTGATCAGCTCCATGTCGCCTGAATCATGGAGAAGGCCAAGGACAAAGGACTGATCAATCTTCAGGGTGTTGCTCGGAAGTCTCTTGAGGTATCGCAGCGAAGAATACCCTGTTCCAAAATCGTCGATGGAAAAGGTCACCCCCATTTCCTGGCACTCCACCATCAACTGTGACATGGCTTTCAGATCTCCGATGGCGACCGACTCGACAATTTCGATATCGATCAGATTGGGCGGGAGGTCGGGATACCGGGAAAGAGCGTCTTTCAAGCGGATCAGGAACGCGCGATGGGTCAGGTGGTTAACCGAAAGGTTGATGCTCACCGGGATCATCTGCCCCATCTTTTGCCATCGGTTGATCTGCGAAAGGGCATTGTCCAGGACCCATTCTCCGATATCGATAATCAGGGAGCTTTCTTCGATTTGCGGAAGAAAAGAAAGAGGCGGGATCAGTCCAAACTCAGGGTGTTCCCAGCGGATCAGGGCTTCAAGTCCTACAACCTTTCCCAAGCGCATGTTGACCTTGGGCTGGAAGTAGAGACGGAACTCTCCAGAGTCTAACGCCTGATAGATCCTTTCAACACTCTGATTGACCCTCCAGGGTTTGGAGTCGGGATTCCCTGACTCCAAAGAGCCGGACCAGAACGCAGCGGGAATGTCGAAAGTTCCAGGGCTCTGCGTGGAGCTGGCAGAAGGAAGAAGAAGTTGAGAGGGAGACAGGTTTTCCCTGAGGTCGGCCACCGCATCCAGAAGAAAACGGACATCGCCCGGTGAAATCCAGCCGGAAAGGGACAAACTTTTCTCAATTCGGATCAGCCTGTCCTGAACTGTCATAATCAGCCATTTCCGATAGGGTTGAAAAACTTTAGGGGAACACAAAGGGCTCGGAGCCATTCTCCAAGGACTGAATCAATCAAACCAAACATCTGAATGATTTTGGAATTTATAGCAATTTTCATACCATTTATCAATTACGGAGATTCCCGGAAAAAGGCTTTATCTCATGGAAAATAAATGGAGAAAGACGTCTTTTACCTATTTCTATCTTCTCAAGAATCTGTAAAGAAAGATGTCAGTTCTTTTGTCAGGTGTAAAAAATACAGACAGATCAAAACCAGCCTCTCCCTGTTTCAGGATCGTTGCCGCATGACTTTGCGGCGCTCTTGAGGGATGATTGAGAAAAAAGAACAGACGAAGAGATGGGAGAACATACACGTTGGAGTTTGAGGAAAGACTCAACAAGAGGATCCTTTCTCTTTGCAACGAACAGATCCCTGACTTGTCCCGAAACAGGGGTTCCCCCAATAACCCGGGACTGGACGCCAATCGAGAAAGAGGCTCTGAATTCTCAAAACGAAATGGTCAGTCACGACCAGCAACGGGAAGAGGAAACATCCAAAGAAGTGAAACAGATTGCCTGACACTAAGCACACCTCCAAACCAGCCGGGCATAAAGGCTCAGTCAAGTGGGCCATTCTGGCATCGTTTCTTTTTGCGCTTTCCACTCCTCCGTCCAAGCTCCTGTCCGAGGAGGAGACACCCTTTCTTCTTTGCGGCCTATTCTACCTCGGATCGATTTTTGGCATCATACCGTCGGTCCTTTTAACCCTAAAAGAACAAAGGCTCTCCCTTTTACCTGAAAAAGACAGAAAAAGGACCTCCCCATGGCGAAGCATTTTCCTCCCGAACAATCCGACACAAAAAGAGGTCGGATTCGCCATCTTGTCGGTCCTGATCGGTGGGGGAGCCGCTCCCATTCTCCTGATCTGGGGACTCAAACGCTATCCTGCATCCCTCGGAAGTCTCCTGATGAATGCCGAAGGCATCGTAACCGTTTTTCTGGCATGGCTTATCTTTCGGGAACCGCTGAACCTGAGACTGTCCACAGGAGCAGTTCTCGGAGCGGCGGGGTGCGCTCTCGCCTCTGCCGGAAGCGGGAGTCATGGATTTTCGGGGGCCATTCCCTTTTTTCTCGCAGCAGGACTCTGGGCGCTGGACAGCAACCTCCTGCGCTTTTTATCCGGATGGAATCCCGTCACGATTACCCTCTGGAAAGGGTTGGGATCGTCCTTTCTTCTTCTTCCCCTCGGACTCTTCATGAACCATCCGCCCTTGACGATGGCCATCATCGCGGAAGCACTGGCAACAGGAGGTCTTGGTTATGGCCTGAGCCTGATTCTCTTTATCCGGTCCATCCGGTCTATCGGCGTTTCCGCCACCGGAGCCTGGTTTTCGATTTCCCCTTTCCTCGGAGCCTTTCTCTCCATCGTTTTGTTAAAAGAGCCTGTTACCGGGACATTTTATGGGGCTTCTGCCCTTTTGTTTGTCGCGGTTTTATTTTTAAACGGCCCAACGCCCAGAAAGAACCCCGAATGAGAGCATCTAGACGTATCGGGAGAACGCGGTAAGCGCCGCATCAAGCTCCGGATGACTCTTTCTGTAGCGGGACAGGGGGATTCCCTGGCTGATCGCATCCCATGCCTGCCGGATCGATTTTCCGCCGGCCCTCGCTCCATCCGGGTGTCCACAAACACCACCACCGCACAGATAGGCAAAATTCGGTCCAAAAAGGTCATAGTGAACCTTCATGGTCCCTGCATGCATTCCGCCACCGACCGCGATCATGCTTTCCTTCCTGGTTCCCATCGGCGTCTTGACCGCATCCATCACTTCAAGAAGCTCCGGTCGGGTCGCCTTGAGCGTGCCCTTGAGTGCCGGGTAGAGAACAATATCGGCCCCGGCAAGTCGCATGAATTTGGACCAGGCACGGACACTCATTCCGTTTTTCTGCCAGAGCCATCCGCTCATGGCCATATGGGCCATGATAGGGAACCGCTCCATCCGGGCAATCTCCTCAAGCATGGGAAAACCTGACGCCGCAGGAGACAGCATGGCCAGATCACAGCCCATATCGGCTCCCCGGGAAAATCGGGAGGCCATCCTGATCGGGCTGTCCACCGGATGCATCATCACACTCTTGGGCTCTCCCGTTTCTTTCTCGGCGCGCCTTGCCGCGGCGACGGCGGCTTCAAATCGGGCGGTCCAGTCCTTGTCAGACTCCTGAAGGAGTTCATCGCTTTTGATCGCATCCATCCCTCCAACAAGGCTTTCATAGGCAATATGGGCATACTCCTCCGGAGTGAGCCCCTGGGAAGGCTTGATCACCGTTATAAAGAGTGGACGGTCAAGATTTCCCCTTCGCTTTCTGATCCCTGAAAGGCCAAATGCCGGGCCCGGGAGACGATCGGCCAGGGCCGGAGGGAGTTCGAAGTCCACAAGCTCTATGGATTTGAGGATCTTGAGACAACTGATCTCACCCGCAATCGACAGGAGAAGACCGTAGATGGTGCTGATATTGGCGGAGGGAACATCAATCGTGATGATTCCCCGCGTTCCCTCTTTTTTGATCGTATCCACCGTTGCCATGAATCCACCCGTCTTTTTGTTCTCGTAACGGGTTTTTTTCACACCCACACTCATTTCCCGCGCGATAAGGGCTGCTGCGCCGGGAAGATCGTTCGAAGCGATGGCATATGTTGCGCGGATAATTTCGGACATTTCGTTTGTCTCCTTGTGGTCTGGCAGAGCATGCGTCGCCGTTAATGAAAAACAATCGTCCTGTTGTCGTGGACCAGCACCCGGTCTTCGGCATGATATCGAAGCCCCCTGGCCAGAACCAGCTTTTCGATATCCCGCCCCAGACGGGCCATCTCCTCCGGAGAATCGCCATGGTCGATCCGGATGACATCCTGTTCGATGATCGGTCCGGCATCAAGTTCGGCCGTCACATAATGACAGGTAGCCCCGATAAGCTTGACACCCCTCAAAAAAGCCTGATGATAGGGGCGGGCTCCGGCAAAAGACGGGAGAAAGCTGTGATGAATGTTCAGGATGCGTCCAGAAAACTCCTGGCAGATCGATTCAGGGAGAATCCTCATGTATCGGGCAAGGACCATTACATCTCCCCTGTATTCTGAAAAAAGGCGTCCTATCTCGGAAAAATGTTCATGAGGAGCTTTGGGGTCGACCGGAACATGGTGAAAGGGGATCCGGTTCCACTCAACAAATGAACGCAGGTTTTCATGGTTTGAAAGGATGGAGACTATTTCGAACGGACCATCTCCCGTCGAGGCCCGGTGAACGAGTTCGTTTACGCAGTGATCCTCCCTGCTTGCAAGGACCACAACCCGTTTTTTCCTGCCTGTATCCCAGATACGCCACTTGATCGAAAAGCGATCGGCAATGGGAGAAAAGAGGGCGGAAAAATCCTCCGGATCGAAGTCCAGGCTATCGGCCCTGATCGCCTGACGCATGAAAAACCATTGAGTCGACGGATCTGAATGATAGCTGGCCTCATCGATCCAGCCTCCATGGTCGGCAAGGAATCCGCTCACGGCAGAGATAATGCCGCAAGCATCGGGACAGGACATGGTCAGAACAAAATGTCTCAAGGAAGTCCTTTCCAACTGAAAAAAGCGGGTCTCAAAACGGGCGGGGAAGATCCCCGCGTTGCCGTCCTGGCGGCAGATCGAAGGTGGTGATCTCGATCCAGTGGCCGTCAGGGTCGAAAAAATAAATCGAAAGGGAAATCACGTGATCGTCGGTCGTAAAAGGAATCCCCCGTGCAGAGATCTCCCTCACGGCCTCATCGAACCCTTCACGGTCGACATTAAAGGCCAGGTGACGATCCGGGTCCGTTCCCGGTGCCGGTGGAAGCGGAAGGGATAAGGGCGGATGGATCAGGGCAACACAGGTCTCCCCGGCACACATCATGGCAGGATAGTCCCCCCACTCCTTCTCGTATCGGCGGGTCAAACCGAGAACTTCCCCATACCATTTGATCGATCGGGACAGGTCTGATACAGGGATGGCTACATGATCAATATGCCGGATTCTCATCACGTTTATGCCAGGACGGATCAAGATGCCGTCCTTATGTGGCATTTTCCTTTCTCTGAAAGATCGATTTCTCCCGCTACCTTCTACCGGCCGAAACAGTCCGGGAAAAGGAGCATCCCCTCCCCAATGGCCTGAATGCTGAAGCCGGGCAGATGATCCTCACACAAAAACACCCTGAAGACTCAAGCGAGACTCAAAGTTCCAAAGAAAAAAATATATACTAATACCCATTCAGATGGAAACAAACGGAGCGGTTCCCTGCTTTTTCTGGATTTTTTAAATAGGAATGGACGTTTGATCCGGAAAGACGAAAGCCAGGTCATCAACGATGTCGGCATGGCCGCACTGGCTTTGCTTGTGGCGCAATCAGATCCGAACGACAAGGATTTGCTGATCCGCTTGACCATGAATATGCTGGAGAAAAGCACTTAAGGCCAGGACCACCCAAAAAACAGAGATATGGAGAAAGAAATGCAGATCGACGATAAGTGGAAACTTAACCGGAAAAAAAATGAATTCGCCAGAAGCTGTCCTGGACTGCTCTCATCCCCGGCCGAAGCCCGGGGCAAAACGGTTGAAAAGGTCATTCCCCTGACGAAACAGGGGGATTTGGTCATTTTGTTTGAAGGAGGATTTTTCCTGATAGCGACCTTCAATCCGGTCATGCCGCCGGAGCTTCTCGAAGGTCTGGCCCTTCTGCGGGAATCCATCGAGCCTGTCTACCCCGATTTTTACCGGGAGCTTGACCGGATGGCGACAGAGGACCGGGAGCTCTCCCGGCTTGCAAAGCTTGAAAATATTCTTGGAGCCATCCGGAACAACGCCAAAAATTTGCCTGAACTGAAAGATGCTCTCAAAAAAGCTCTCGCAGATCTTGAAGCCGGAGAATTTGGGCCCCAGTGCCAGACAGCGTCAGGAACACAATCAGAACTTTCGGGAAATCCAGGAGAAAAGGAATAACAGAAGGGATATCCCGACCGACAGGAGCAGGCTCGTCATCAAAGGAAAGTACAAATGGAATCCGGGACGATGAACTTCGATGTCTCCTGGAAGTCGTCCAGGAAGGGGGAGGCCGGACTTTCTCCCCCACCTCGACCACAGTTCCGACAAACCCGCCAGGACGAAAAAAAGCCCTCCCAGCAACACAAAGAGGCGTGTTGGGCTAGGCAATGTCCAGCATTCTTTGAAGTGCCTGACGAGCAGGAATCCTGACCTCTTCAGGGATCTCAATTTCCGGGGACATGTCTTCAAGTGCCCAGAGAATCTTTTCGAGGGAGTTGACCTTCATATTGGCACAATCACAGGTCGCGCAGGCCGCGACAAAGGTCTTCCCGGGATTCTCCTTCTGAAGACGGTGGATCATCCCCGTTTCAGTGCCGACAATCACCGTCTCCCCAGGATAGTTCCTCACCTCAGTCGCCATCTTCGAGGTGGAAGTCACGACATCGGCAATCATTGCAACATCTGGCTGACATTCAGGATGGGCAAGAACCAGCGCGTCGGGATTCTCCTTTTTTGCCTGATGAATGTCCTTTGCCATGATTCTCATGTGAGTCGGACAAAATCCCCTGAAAAGGATCAAATCCCTGCCTGTCTGCCGCTGGACAAAGTCGCCCAGAAACTGATCGGGAATAAAGATGATCGGAACGTCTTTGGAGATCGAGTTCACAACCTTGACCGCATTTGCCGATGTACAGCAGATATCGCTTTTTGCCTTGACCGCCGCCGGGGAGTTCACATAGGTGACAACGACCGCTCCGGGGTTTTCGGCTCTCAAGCGGTCGACCTCTTCCGGGGTAATCATGTCCGCCATCGGACATCCCGCATTGAGATCCGGAACGATGACCCGTCGGGTGGGGTTCAAAATCTTGGCTGTCTCCGCCATAAAATGGACGCCGCAAAACAGGATGACCGGAGCCGACCCTGAAGCTGCCCATCGGGCAAGCTCCAGGGAGTCGCCCACCAGATCCGCCACATCCTGAACATCGCCAACCTGATAATTATGGGCAAGGATGACCGCACCCCGTTCCTGTTTCAGCTTCTGGATCCGGGCAACAAGATCGGCCACGACAGGATCCTGAACGACGGTTGTGCTGTTTTCTCTTGCAGGAGAGAGGTTATTCATCTTTTTTCCTGTTTCTTCCGGAGATGCCCAGGGAACACTCTGCGATCTGGACAGCATTCAACGCTGCCCCCTTTCTTAGATTATCCCCGACAACCCACAGGTTCAAGCCATGGTCGACAGAAAAATCCCGCCGGATACGACCGACATAGACATCATCCTGACCGGCCACATTCATGGGAAGCGGATACTCGCAGTCCAGGGGGTTGTCCAAAACCTTGACGCCCCGGGTCTTTTGAAGAATTTTCCTGGCTGTCTCGGGAGAGAGATCCCGTTCCAGCTCGATATTGACCGCCTCGCTGTGTCCGATCATGACAGGAACCCTCACCGTTGTTGCGGTGATCCTGAGATGATCCATCTCCAGAATCTTCCGGGTTTCATTCACCATTTTTTCTTCCTCTTTCGTGTAACCGTCCGGAAGAAATGAATCAATGTGCGGAAGGACATTGAAGGCAATCTGGTGAGGATAGACCGTCGGGACAACATCGCTGATCCTGCCGTTTAGAATCAGGGAAAGTTGGGACGCCAGTTCCTCCATGGCGTCTTTTCCTGTCCCTGACACAGACTGAAAAGTCGTAACGACAACCCTTTTCGCTCCAGCAGCATCGATAAGCGGCTTGATCGCCAGAAGCATCTGGATTGTCGCGCAGTTGGGATTGGCGATAATGGCTCCTGCCGGATAGGCGGGAATTCTTGAGGGGTTGATCTCCGGAACAACAAGCGGGACAGCCGGATCCATCCTGAAGGCCGAACTGTTGTCGATGACCAGAATTCCCTTGTCCCTGAGAAGTGGAGAGATCTCGAGGCTCGGAGTGGCCCCTGCGGACAACAAGGCAATATCGATTCCGGTGGCTTTCTCCGGATCATCAAAAGAAGAAACCGTTATGGAGCGTCCCCTGAAAGAGATCTTTTCCCCGGCAGAGCGCTCTGTTGCAAACAGCCGAAGCTCCCCGACCGGAAAATCCCTTTCTTCCAGGATGGAAACCATCTCTTTCCCGACAGCGCCCGTAGCTCCAAAAATACCTACGCACAAATCCTTGATCTTCTTCACAGCCAATCCTTTTCAATACCTAGACTCTGGAGTATTCCCTGATGATCTTTTCACCCATTTCACGAGTTCCCAAAATCTGTCCCTTGACCTGGGCAATGTCCGCGGTGCGGAATCCCTGGGCCAGAACGGAAGAAACAGAACGCTCAATTCTCTGGGCCAGATCCTCCCGGTCGAGAGAGTAACGGAACAGAAGCGCCAGGGAAAGAATCATCGCCATCGGGTTTGCGATATTCTTTCCGGCAATATCCGGGGCTGAGCCATGAATAGGTTCATACAGTCCGGTCTTTCCTCCAATGGAGGCGGAAGCCAGCATTCCGATGGAGCCTGTGAGCTGGGAGGCCTCATCCGAGAGAATATCCCCAAACAGATTGCCCGTGACGATGACATCGAACTGTTTGGGCTTCCGGACAAGCTGCATGGCCGCATTGTCGACATACATGTGATCAAGCGACACATCGGGGTAGTCCTTGTGGACCCGGATGACCACCTCTCTCCAGAGAACCGAGCTTTCAAGGACATTGGCCTTGTCGACGGAGGTAACCCGGTGGCTTCTTTTTCTGGCCAGTTCGAACGCAACCCGGGCAACCCGCTCGATTTCCGGTTCAGTATAGCTTTCGGTATTGATTCCTCTCCGAACACCATTTTCCTCAACGATTCCCCTGGGCTTTCCGAAATAGATTCCGCCGGTAAGCTCGCGAACGACCATGAGATCAAGGTCCGAGATGACTTCCGGCTTCAGGGTGGATGCATCCACAAGCTCCGGAAAAAGCCGGGCCGGGCGAAGGTTGGCGAAAGCGCCCAGATGCTCCCTTATCCCGAGAAGCGCGCGCTCCGGCCGGAGCTCATAGGGAAGAAGATCATACTTGGGCCCGCCAACAGCGGCCAGAAGAACCGCATCGCAGGAATCGGCAAGCCGAAGGGTCTCTTCCGGAAGAGGTTTCCCGGTCGCGTCCGTTGCAGACCCGCCGATCAGTCCCTCAACCAGCTCGATATGGATTTTCTTCTGGGAGGTCGCCTCCGACCGATTAATTTCGGAAACCAGATCCCTTACGGGAACGGTAACTTCGGGGCCGATGCCATCACCGGGAAGAAGTAGAATCTGATGCTTTTTAACCTCACTCATGCCATTTCTCCGAAATGCTGTTTACAACAGGGATCATCGATCCCGTTTGCACAATGATTCCAGGGTGACTGATTCCCGGCTCAAATGCCGGGGCTCTCAGAACCGGAACACAAGACCGGGATCAAAGAACAGGCCGGGAGACCTCACCCTCTGTTTTAAGATCCTGGCCTTTCTTTCGATCAAGCCGGTTCAAGGCCGACAGGTATGCCTTGGCTGAAGCGACCAGAATATCGGTATCGGAACCTCGTCCGACAGAGAGAATGCCTCCATCTTCAAGCCTGACGGTAACTTCTCCCTGGGCGTCCGTACCTCCGGTAATAGCTTTTACGGCATAGGAAACAAGTCTTGCCGTCGTTCCGGTCATCTTCGCAATGGTCCGGTAAATGGCATCGACAGGGCCATCTCCCAGACCGGCCATCCGGTGCTCATGTCCGTCAACATCGAGAACGATCGTTGCCGTTGGAGGAATCTCGGTTCCGCCACTTAAATGAAGCCGTTTCAGGACAAAGCGGAACGTCGTTTTCCGGCCGGTCGAAACAATCAGCGTTTCAATATCCTCTTCGAAAATTTCTTTTTTTTGGTCGGCAAGCTTCTTGAACCGGTCGTAGATCTCGTTCAGATCTTCTTCTCCAAAGGAATATCCCATGGACAAAAGACGATCCTTCAGGGCGTGGCGTCCGGAATGTTTTCCCAGAATCAGACCTCCGGCACTCGCACCGACCTGTTCCCTTCCCATGATTTCGTAAGTATTTTTATCTTTCAGATAGCCATCCTGATGGATTCCGGACTCGTGGGCAAAAGCATTTTCTCCAACGATCGCCTTGTTGGGCTGGACCATCATTCCTGTAACGGTTGAGACCAGACGGCTCGTTTTTGTGAATTCCTCTGTCCGGATGGTCGTCTCGACTCCAAAATGGTGTTTTCTGACCTTCAGTGCCATAACAATCTCTTCAAGAGCGGCATTTCCGGCCCGCTCTCCAATTCCGTTGATCGTACACTCGACCTGTCGGGCTCCGGCCTCGATGGCTGCCAGGGAGTTTGCAACCGACAGGCCAAGATCATCATGGCAGTGGCAGGAAAAAACAACCGCGCCAGCTCCCGGAACCCTTGAGATCAAATGTCCGAACATCTCCGATATCTGGGAGGGAACGGCATACCCGACCGTATCAGGAAGGTTGATGATCGTGGCTCCCGCCTCCATGGCCA
>JAKCCY010000038.1 GCA_021838765.1 Nitrospirota bacterium | reverse complement strand
TCCGATCTGGCTGTTTGCTCCTGATCGTTTCCGACAGGGGAGTGGCGGCGGCTTTCCCGCCGGAGGGATCTCCCTCTTCTCCGTCGGTGCCAGCTCCGATCTTTGAACTGTCGGATCAGGACAAAGCCTATTACAACAATCTGATCAAGCTGAAAAAAGAGATTCTTACCGAGAAGCTTGAGGTGGAAAAATGGGAGCTTCAGAAAAAGATGGGGTATTCCGGTCCGGCCATGAGACATTTTTCTCAAAAAAAAACCGGCCCTCCCATGGATCGTCTGACCGTTCGGGCGGTCTCCGGCCATCATGCCGTTGTCTTTTTTCGGGGGCTGGATCGGGTTGTTTCGGTCGGGGATGTTTTGGGGACGCTTGAAATTCGCGGCATCGGCGCAAAGTCGGTTACGGTCCGGAATACAAAAACCGGACGGATAGAGACGTTTGCCCTTTCCGGCGGGGATGTTTCTCAGGTGCAGGGCCGCCATAAACCCTTTGGAACGGGAGCCATCAAATGAAGAAAAGACAGTCTTTCCTGTTCCCCATGCTTGCCCTGATGCTGGTTCTGGGCGCATGTCAAAGCGCACCGGTCGCCAAGAAGGGAACCTTGTCCGATCTGCATCCGGTCTATGACAAAAAGGCAGGAAAGATCGATCCATCCTTGCCTCAGGTGATTCTGCCCCTTCCTCAAAAGGAGGCTCATGTTCGGGACTATGATTATTTGAACAAGGTGGTCAGCGGTGATTTCAGGGGAACAAGGCTCTCCGACACGCTCGAGCTGATCATGCCAGAAGGCATCACGGTTGTGTGGGGGGACATGAACCCGTCGGAGCATGTTTTCATTTCCATCCGAAAAAAAACACTGAGGCAAGCCCTTGACCTGATCCTGAAACCGATGGGAGCCGCCTTTCTTCCAGCGCCGGACCATATCAGGGTCACCCGCCATGAAACCATTCTTTTCAGGCTTCCCGTTCCGAACATCAGGACCATCCTGATGGGGTCTGTGGGATCCAACCCCACCACTCCGGGGGGAGGCTCGGGAAGCTCCGGCGGTGGAATGGGCGGTGGCATGGCAGGAGGCATGGGTGGCGGTATGGCAGGAGGAATGGGCGGCGGCATGGGCGGCGGCCTTGGGGGTATGACGGGAGGGATGGGTGGTGGCATGGGTGCCAATCAGGGGACCCAGACCTCAGGAAATGTTACCGTCAATATGTCGAGCGGTCTTGTCACTTTCTGGGATTCGCTCAAAAAGACCCTGGACGGAATGAAGGGACCTCACGGAGTGGTCCGTGTGGATACCGAGTCCGGGTATGTCTATGTCCATGACCAGGTGGACCGGACTTCGGATATCAGGGATTATCTCAACCGAGTCCGGAATGCGCTCCGGAAGCAGGTTTACCTGAAAGTGGAGATTGCCGAGATCCAGCTCAACCAGAACAACTCTTTCGGTGTGAACTGGAACGCTCTTCTGAAGGGGGTCGGCGCACAGTTCACCACGATTGGAGCCGGAGCCCAGAATGCGGGTCTCGCGGCGACAGGCTCCCAGTTCGCACCCTATTCAATAGGAGTGACGAGTCCGAATGGAACGAGTACCGCCATTTTGCAGGCGCTTGACCAGATCGGACATGTTCACCTGGTCAGCCAGCCCAGGATCCTGACGTTGTCCGGACTTCCGACGACGATCAATGCGACGACCAATATTCCTTATCTCCAGAGTGAAATGCCGTTTGCTTTCGGTGGTCTCAACTCTTCTTCCCTGGTCATTCCCCAGATCTCTTACGCGACCGTCGGATTGAATCTCGAGATCACCGCGGTGATCGACCATGATTCCATCAGGCTCCATGTTGTTCCGGTCCTGAATACCCTGACACAATTTGTCTCGATCGCCGTTCAGGGGGTGGGGACCTTCCAGGAGCCGGAGATTGCTTCCCGGGCCTTGTCCTCGGATATCCTGACCCGGTCCAACAACACGGTCATTATGGGAGGACTGATCTCAAACACCATTTCAAAGCAGGAGTACACGATCCCGTTTTTGGGAGCCATTCCGGGTCTCAAATACCTGTTTTCAGGATATAACGATGTCCGGACAGTCGACGAGATGGTCTTTATCATTACGCCCATTGTCTCCGATGGTTTTGCCGTTCCCGAACCCACAACCCGAACCCTTTTGCACCTGAAGCCAGAACAGGCTCCATTGAGAACCATTCCGCAAAAGGAATCGACGCATATCACAGCGGGGCAGATGTAATGCAAATCCGGTCTCCAAGACCCATTCTCGAGATTCTAGAAGAGATCGGAGGGATCGATCCCTCGATCAGGGAAGGTCTCCTGACCGAGTCGCAGGCCTCCGGTCGACGTGTGGGCGAGATGGCTCTCGAGAATGGGTATACCTCGGAGGAAAAGATTCTGGAGGCCTTGTCCATTCAGACAGGAATCCCCAAAATTGCCCTCGAGTCGGTCGGGGATCAGCTCGACCAGAGTCTTTTTCGCCGATATGAAAAGCTCTTTATCTCCTGGGCGGTGATTCCGCTGACGGAGAACCGCTTTGTCATCTCGGACCCTTCCAGGATCCATGATTTTGAAAAACAGTTGATCGGAGAAGGGGTCGTCGAACGATTTGGTCTGGCGAACTTCCTGCTCCTTGAAAAAAGCTCCATCTTCTGGAAACAGAACGAAATCATGGGAATGGGCATCATCCATCCCGCCCAGTTTTCAAAAGAGGTGATGGCTCTTGTCGCGCAGCCTTCGGAGATGATGGAGTTCATCGTCAACAGGGCATACCGGATGAATGCCTCGGATATTCATTTTGAGCCCCAGCAGAAAGTGGTCAGGGTTCTTTTCCGGCTGAATGGCGACCTTTCCACCGTTGCCTTTATTCCACGCGCGGTCTATGAAACCGTCACGATGGCTCTGGTCACCAAAAGCCGTGTTCTGAACCCGCAGTCGAACAAGAGCCATGATGGCCACTTTACGGTATCGATCGATCACAGGGATGTCCAGATCCGGGCCTCTTTTATTCCAACCATTCATAATGCGTTTTCGGTTGTCCTGAGAATCCTGGGATCGCAAAAGGCCACGATACGGCTTTCGAGTCTCGGTTACCCGGAAGACGAGATTTCTCAAATGAAGTCGATCCTCTCGAACCTTTCAAACGGAATGGTCTTTGTCACGGGGCCAACCGGTTCGGGAAAGAACACCTCTCTTCATGCGGTCATCTCCGAGATGGATCTGAACACCAGAAAAATGATTGATATCGGAGACCCGATTGAGTACAGAAGACCTTTCGGCATCCAGGTGCAGGTCTGGAATGCCGAAAATGAAAAATGGGACTACGTCGATGCGTTGAGATCCTCCCTTCGCCACGATCCGGATATCATCATGATCGGGGAAATCCGCGATGGCGAATCGGCAAGGGTCAGCGTCCAGGCGGCAAGGACAGGCCATCTGATCCTGACGACCCTTCATGTGACCTCGGTTTTTGAGATTTTCGAGAGACTTCTCGACTTTGGCATTTCCTACCTCGATATTCTCTCGGTGACAAAAGTGGTCATGAACCAGCGCCTGTTGAAAAAACTTTGCTCGTGCGCCCGTCCCAGGCCTATTGCTCCCGGAGATCTGGTGGGGGATCTCGGAATTCTTATCGGCCGTGCCGGAATCGATACCGTTTATGATCCCTACGGGTGTGACCGCTGCAATGGTGGCGGTTTCGTGGGGCGTTACGCCCTGGCCGAGATCTTGTTCATGAACAGGGAAACCAGGGGATTTCTGGCAGATCAGAAGTCCTCCAACTCTGTCGTCCTGAAAAGAGCCTATGAGTCGTTCCATCCGGAGTGGATGTCATTGGCGGAAAAAGCGCTGAGGGACTCTTCCACTGGAAAAACCTCTTTTGGAGAGGTCCTCAGAAACGCCGGAGTGCTTTAAGTGATCTACAACTACGAAGTGATCGTCAACGAAAAGCTTTCAAGCGGATCGATCAAGGCCAGGGATATTGAAGAGGCGATTTCTGAAATCAGGGGAAACTTCCCCTACGGGAAGATCTCTGCCCTTCTTCCCGATTGGGGGAAGACCGTCCTGTTCTGGATTTCTCCGGAAAACAACGGAGGAATCTCGACCAAAACGGCCTCTGACATCTGTGACCGTCTCTCCCTTTTTATTGAAAACGGTCTTCCTGTCGAACAATCCCTGAAGTTTGTCCGGGCGAATCTCGAGGCGCGGGGTGTCCAGAAAATCATTGACCGGGTTCTGGTTCTGATCGAGCAGGGAATTCCGCTCTCGCGGGCATTTGGCGTTGCAGGATTCCCCCGCGAGTTTTTGCCGGTCATCCAGACAGGAGAAAAAACCGGAACGCTTGGGCAGGTTCTGAAAAAAGCGGCCAAGAGTCTCAAACAAATGGCCAAGATGCGGCAGGATCTCAGAAATGCCCTGATCATGCCTGCCATCAATATCGTTGTCATGGTCCTTTTTGGGTATGTTCTTTTTTTCGATGTTCTGCCGAGGTTCCACGCACTTGTGGTCCAGCTCCCCAAACTCCAGCTTTCGGCGTTCGTGTCGGACATTTTTGCTCTCGATACCTTTTTTGTCGATAACATAAAATACTTGATCGGACTGTTTTCGCTTTTCTTGATGATTTTCCTTTATGTGGTATTATTGAGTCGGTTCGGAAAAAGGTTCGTTATAAAAATTATTAGAAAAATAAAATTTATAGATTCAATTTTCAGGGTGCTTTTGACTTACAAGTTCGTGATCAGTTTCGAGATGCTCATCGGGGCGGGATTTACCAGAAACGACGCTTTGGCGGAGATTGCCCGATCGCTTGGTTCGAAGGATCTTTCTGAAAAGGTTCTCGAGATGAAGAGAAAAATGGAAGATGAGGGAGTTCCCCTGGCTCAGGTTCTTTCGGGATCGGATCTTTTTTCCGGCGGTTTTTCCGACTGGATCGGAATCGCCGCGGATTCCGGAAATCTCCATGATGAGCTGATCAAGATGGAAAGCGTTTATGAAGAGCTTGTGGCGAAAAAGCTCGAGGCGGTGAAGGCGGTCGTGAGTCCGATCATGGTGGTCGCAATGTCGGTGATGGTTCTGCTGGCATTTGCGGCGCTCTATGGGCCGATCTTTGGCATTGTCAACTCCTTCATGGGAGGTGCCTGATCATGAAAAGACCATTGGGAAAGCCAAATGATGGCGGTTTTATCAACATGCTTTCCTTGTCGATCTCTCTTCTGATCCTCGCCATCGTTGCTTCGGTTGTCGCGGGGAAAGTGTCTTCGGTCGTCATGCTCAAGAACGCCAATATCGACCTCGAGGCGGTCCGCATGATCTCGAATACGGCCAATCTCTACTGGTTGAAAAATGGACAGGCCCCGACCGTTTCCTCTCTTGTGTCAGGGGGGTATTTGCCCACGACCGGAACGGGTGTCTGTGTCTCCTGTCCGGGTGGCGGGACGGTCACCACTCCCGACGGAGTCTCCATTTCCCTGGTTACGGCTTCTCCTGGCTCCCCTTACGACTATCAGCTCCAGCTTGTGGTGCCGGCATCGCTCTCTCCGATGTTCGGTTTTCTGGAACGGAGCCTTCCCCTTTCAACGGCGACTTCCCCCACGACGATCAATTGGAGCCAGCCGGTTCCTCAGGGGAACTTTGTCATGGATCAGCCTCCACCCAACATTACCCAGACGGTGGATCAAAATGGCGCTCCGCTGATCGTTCAGGACATTGCGACCGGGGACACGACGCCGGCCCTGTCAGTCAACGGATCTGGCGCCGCCCAGGCCGCGGGGACCTTCGAGAATAAAACCAACGGGGCTTATGTCGGCATGGCGGAGGGGACAAACGGCCCGGACTCTCTTGGTGGTGATGTCGGTCTCTACGCCCAGGTCAACGATACGTCCGGTGCGGGTTATGCTGGCGGGTTCTGGGACGCCACGGGGCAAAGCGCCAATATCCTTTCCATCGGCACACAGGGGGTCTATACCCAGATCACCCCCGGCCCGGTTTCTTTGTACTCCTATGTAAACGATCCGTCCGGAACCGGTTCCGCCGCCATTTTCAAGGATCAGTCCAGCCAGTCCTATATTGATCTCGCTGAAGGGGCCTCCGGTCCTGATGCCCAGTTCTACGGATTTTCCGGAACGGTGGGAATGGCAAGCTACCTGGCCAACCAGGGATCGTCAGCAGGAGGCGCCGCGGGACTTTTCGTGAACGCTCAAAGCGGATCTCAGGTGACTCTGGCGACGGGAACAACCAATGCGTCCGCGGCGATGGTTGCAACGATTCAGGACCCCGCGGGGACAGGTGTCGTTGGATATTTTTCGGATGTCAATTCAGGATCCTATCTTTCTCTTTTGAGCGGAGCATCAAACGGAGGTCTGGGGATTGCGACGAATGCCCCGGTCTCAGTGGCCGTTCCCGGAGGATCCTCCCTGTCTCAGGGAAGCGCCGCCCTTTTTTCGAATTCTGCTCTGGGTACGGCCGTTTCGATCGCAGAAGGGGTGCGTGACAGCCAAGGCCAGCCGGTTGGCCTTTCAATCACAGGTGGTGATCTTCTGGGTTCCGGGAATATCCTGATCCAGGGATGTCTTATTACTGCCGCCGGTGGACGTTATTGTTAGAAACGCATCCTTTCCTGAACGGTCGGGAAGGGGGATTTTGACAGGCACATTTTCTTCAATTTCTCCAGGTAGGGAGAGGAGTTTGCCATGAAAAGCAATGTGTATAAAGGATCCCTTTCATTGATCAAGGGGATTTTCCTTGGTTTGTTCGTCGTTTTGGCGTGTTCCGGCATATCCGTTGCCGCAAGTTCAAACAACAATGCCTCTTCATCCTCCGGGTCGACTCCGGCCGATGGCTATTCCGATCCTTCGACCAGCTGCACAAGCTCGACAACTTCCTCGACCAGTTGTTCCCAGACGACACCGTCTGAAAGCGGAGGGTTTTCCTCGACGAATACGAATCCCGGTCAAGGGGATGTAAATGCTTCGGAACAAGCCCATCAGGTCGCAAATTGTAATTCCGATGTTCAGGGGAAGGATTGTCAGCAGAGCCAGACGGATCCGTCTTCAAGCTCGGGGGGCTCGGCTCCGGTGGTGGGTGGTCCCGCTTCGGCGACTTTAAATCCGACGACGATGGGGAATGGTCGTCAAACCAGAAATTTCATCAAATGAATTTCGAATTTCTGCTCTCGATCCTTCTGGGAGCGGTGATTTCGTCGATTATTGCGGCGGGAAGCTACGGGTGGATTGTGACCGCGAGGCAGATTGCTCTGGTCAAAGAGCTTCGCGGTCTTTCCCGCACGGTTTCCAATTATGAGGAGTGGGCCTGTCCCTGGGGTTCCTCATCGGTGGGCGCCTGTATCGGATGGCCAACGGGTTGGGCTCCTGTGGTCAACGCCGGTTTTTTGGCTTCGACTCCTGTTTCCGCCTGGGATGGCACAACTCCGATTACCGTTGCCCAGGCCTCTGTGAGCGGCCAGGGGGCCCTTTTGACGGTGGCCGTTCCCCAAAATGTCGGGACATCGGCAACGACAGAGCTTCCGATGTCTTCTTATTCCAATGGTGTTTTATCGGTTTGGGTCTCCCGGGGTGGACCTCCTACCGGAAGAAGTTGGGGACCATCTTTAAACGAGATGGGGCTTGTGAATCCTCCCCTGACTCAAAATGGAGCTGTTTTCCCGGGGTATGGTCCGATTCAGTAGTCAAAGCCACCAAAAAGGAGTCTTCCGTGAATAAACCCGCGGGATCCGCTGCAAGATATTTGTTCGGCGCAATTTTTCTTTTGGGATTCACTTCCTGTGGTGGTGGCGGCGGCGGAGGAGGAGGAGCAGGTGGCGGAGCAACTTCTTCAACGGCGGTTTCCAATAGCACGGAGGCTTCCTCCGGTTCCTTGGGGGTCTTTATCTCCAATGGGAATGCGACGGTGGCGGCGCCTTCGGGGGCTTCGACCAGTGGCAGTTCTTCAGGGAATTCAGGTACTACCTCTTCTACGAATACTGCATACTTGATTACTCTTCCGAGTGCCCAGAATCCAACTCCTTCTTATACACAAATACAATGTAATACCAGTTCATTTTCTATTAGCGGAGTCAATCTCGATACTCAGCATTCTGTCGGCGTGGCCTTTGATATTAATAGTTATCAGTTGGAGTTTTTTCAGTTTTCGACGGGTAGTAATGTCAGTAATTGTAATCCCTATACAAATCTAACGGCCACTGATCAAATCGATACTTCGGCAGGGTTGACCGATGTGGGTGGGGTGGTGATGGATCCCTCCATCCAGATAGCGATTGTGGAGACCGGCTCGGGATTTCAGTTTGTGGATTATTCCAATCCTTCGAACCCGGTGACTTCTACGGTATATCCATCAATCCCCTCTTATCAGTTATCGGGCGGAATTGATATTGTCGAAAATTTTGCCTATGACCCTTATCTCGTTGTAGGTGGGCAGAACTACAAGATGATCCTTTCCGGATCGGGGGCGGTTTCTTATTTTAACAGAAAAAGTGATGGGAACCTTTTGGAATTTGCCGATATTAAAACAGGAATCATCTATCGTCCGGATGCTCAAACACAATCGAATTTTTCTGCAGGTAGAAATGCCTCGTGCACGGCTGATGCGATCGGGATCGATACGTCCTATCAGGTAGCAATCATCGGTTGCGAGTATGATGCTTTTTCAACGACTTCGTCTCCGTCCGTTTTTTCACCGGTTACAATTCTAGTTAACCTGAACGATCTTACATTAACGCCTTCTCTCGGGACCTACTCTTTGCCCCTGTCAGCGGTGGTGTCGATTACACTCACTAATTCGGCTCCTCCCCAAAATAATGTTTTTGTTGACAGCGTCAATCATATTGTCATGTGGGCCGCCGGAGGGGATTGGGGAACGACCGGAGCAAACAGCTATTCTGTCGCAAAACTTTCTGATCCTTTCACTTCTTTTGGAAGTGGAATTGTGGGAAGCTTTGCCACTCCTTCCGCTTTGGAATCGGGTTGGGTCGGTTATGGCTACCCCCACGGAAGTGCCATGTATGTGGATTCCTCCGGAAACTCTGTTGCCCTCTGGATGAATCAGTCCGCATCTTCCCTTGCAATGGTCAAAGCGAATGAAATCCTTGCCGGAGCGAGCCCATCAACCGCTGTGACATATGTATCGATTCCATAAAGGTTTTTTGATGCTTTGTATTCGGTAGCTCCATCATGATCTTGCAGATGACTTTTGCTGGTTTTGTCGTTGTTCCGACTTTCCTGATTGTTTTTCCATGAATTGTTGCTCGAGCACCTCGGCATAAAAGCCTCTCATGTGGAAAAAATCCCGTATGCCCAAAATGGTCACTGAAATGGCGGCAACGATGGACAATATTCCAGCGATCTCGTAATAGTCAAAATGGGTCTGTTTGAAAAATCGGATAAGAGCGAGTCCCGCGATCAGGAGTCCCACCCCGGTTCTTATATAGGCAAGAAGGGTTCGCTCATTGGCCATGACGGTTCTGTCGATGGCGAGATAATCGGAAAATTCAAGTATCTGCGCTTTTTCCGAGAGTGTTTTCCCATATAAGGAAGAAAAATTTCTTCGCATGAAGACTCCTTTCCGAACTTGGAAAAATGGACTTTTTTGATGGGTTTTGTCGATCCGGGTTCATTTGACGGAACGGGATGTGTGGTGAGTCCGATAAGACAGCATACTGCATTGGGGTGGCGGGAAAAACCCCATGAGGTTCAACTGAAAGGAAAATGCTTCCGGTGGCGGGTAAGGCAGGGAGCCTTTTACAGGCTCCCGAGGATTTATTTTGCAAACAGGGCAGAGAGCTCTTCAATCGTCCTTGAGACGGTTTCGGCTTCACGAAGCGTTCCTGCGGCAATGGAAAGCGTATTTTTAGCCATTTTCTCGTTGGCAAGAAGGGTTCCCCTGAGTTGGTCCTCCACCTTGCTGACGACCGAGATGGTTGTTCCGAGGCTCTGAATGGTCTTCTCCATGCTTTCAAGCCGCTGGCTGATGAGTGTCAGTGCTTCCTGGACTTTTTGGCCATCCTGCATGTTCTGGGACATCCCCTGGACCATGCCCTCGGAAATATCGATCGTTTCCCTCATGACCCGACTGGCATCGGCAACGATTTCTTCGATGTTCTTGACGTGACCCGATGTGAGGCTTGAAAGCTTCCGGACTTCATCGGCGACCACCGCAAATCCGCGTCCCTGCTCTCCGGCTCTTGCGGCCTCAATCGCGGCGTTCAGAGCCAGAAGGTTTGTCTGGCTTGAAATATTCTGGATCCCGGCAGTGGCTTCAGTGACTTTTTCAATCGTTCCCGCCAGAAGATTGATCTGCTGGGATGTTCTGGAAACATCCTTGGAAAGTGATGCAAGGGATTGTGAGGCCTGCTCTCCGATTTCAAGGCCGCACTGGGCCTGTTTCCGGGTTGCCTGCGTCGAGTTGATTCCTTCCTGGACAATTCCGCGAAAGGAGTTGATCGTTGTATCGAGCTCATCCATGGAAGAGACTGAATGGGTAATTTCCGAATTCATGTTTGTAGCGTTGGAATTCAGATCCTTCATTGAGACCAGGATGGTCGATGTTTCCTTGAAGATGGTGTTTGCATAGCTGCTGACATCTTTGACGGTTTTCTGGAGATCCGTTGAGAGGGTCTGTATTTCAGAGGCGATCTTGCCAAGTTCATCTTTCCCCAAAGAAGGCATCGACGCCGTAAAGTCCTTGTTGGCAAGTTGCTCCGAGACATTGAAAATAATCGAAATCTTCTTCAACAGGGAGATGGTGATCATTGTCAGAAGGGACATGCTCAGGACCATGTCGATGATGATGACTGTCAGAACCTGCATCCTGATCTGAGAAGTCTTTCGGAGAAGATTCTTGGAGAGAGCTGAGAGAGTCTCTTTTTTATTTTTTTCCACAAGACTCATGAGCATGCTGTATTTGGGGAGAATGACCTTGTTGAACCTTAGCAGAGAGATCTCCGGCCGTCCGATTGCCCGGGAGGCATGATCGAGGCTCACCGTCAATGCCAATAACGATTGAATCTTTTGTGTTGTTGGATTGATCCCCAGTTTTTTGACAAGGTAGGGAAAAAGGGATTCTCCCTGAAGAAGCACCGCTTTTTCCACAAAGCTTCCACGAAGTCCTCCGGATAAAACAATCCGCATCGCGCTCTGGTGCTGAATGAGCATCGATTCCATCTTCTGGGAGATGTCGTCGGTCTCCCGGGAAAGCGTGTTGATATGGGCAGACTCCTTGTCGATGGAGTTGATTCCATGGACGATCACCATAACAGCAATGAACGATAGGACTATCTGGGAAAAGATAAGTCCCAGAAGTTTTTTCTTCAGAGACATCCGATACTCCTTTTTGGGCAGCTGGTGCCAATTCGGGTATGTGTATGATTATCAAAAAAGACGATTAAAAATTTTTTTCGTTTTTTTGAAAAGATGTGTTTTTGGTTGAGCGAATCTTATGTTTTTTGGTTTAATAAATCAAATCGTTTTTTTTCCTCCATCGACGATCAAAAGAATCAATCATGGTTTTTTTGGATGAAGAGCATTGGGTGTTGTTCCTTATCGGACGAATGCGTTCCAAGGTTGAGGAAATCCTGTAGGATAGATCGAGTGGACTGATCGCATGTTTGAATGCATCATGATTGCCTTTGGTAATGGAGTGAAAGGAATACGCCGATGGGACTGGTATTAAGAATCCTTTTGAACGCACTGATCGTGTTTTTTGTGGCGCATTGGATCAGGGGAATTCACCTGAAGGACTTCGGAACAGCGATCCTGGTCGCCGTTGTGCTGGGAATCCTGAATGCGCTGATACGGCCGATCCTTTTTTTACTGACATTGCCGATCAACATTCTTTCTCTTGGTCTTTTTACCTTTGTTCTCAATGCTCTGGTCTTCTGGTCTGTGACATGGTTTGTACCGGGTTTTTCGATCGATTCTTTTGGAAGTGCTTTTATTGCCTCTTTTCTGGTTTCCTTTATGAGTCTTTTGTTCTCATGGTTTTTGATCTTTTAAGATTTTATCGACCAGAATGACCTGTCTGAGTCCGGGCGATTCCTGTGGCCGTCTAAAAATTTTCGGAGGAGAATGATGAATCGATCTCTTTTTGGTACCGATGGTATTCGCGGTGTGGCCAATGTTGAACCAATCACAGGAGAGACCTGTTTTCGTCTTGGCCGGGCTGCCGCCTATCTGTTCCGAAAATATGAGGGAGGCCATCATGTTGTTATCGGAAAAGATACGCGCATTTCCGGCTACATGATTGAAAACGCCCTGACGAGCGGAATCACCTCCATGGGGGTCAATGTCATTGTCGTCGGTCCTTTTACCACCCCGGGAATCGCCTTTTTGACCCGGGCGCTCAGGGCCGATGCGGGCATCATGATTTCCGCAAGCCATAACCCCTACCAGGATAACGGGATCAAGTTTTTCTCCTCGGATGGATCGAAACTTCCCGATGAGATTGAAGCCAGGATAGAGTCTCTGGTTGTGGGGGATGAAATCGACAAGATTCGCCCCACAGGGCCCGGAATCGGCAAGGTGGCAAGGCTTGCCGGCCCCGATGGGAGATATATTGAGTTCATCAAGAACACCACCCCTCGCTCTATGAAGTTCGACGGTATTCATATCGTGATGGACCTGGCCAATGGAGGCGGTTATAACGTGGCCCCCATGGCCCTTCGTGAACTGGGGGCAAAGGTGACTGCCATCGGCAACCAGCCGGACGGGGTCAACATTAATGATCACTGTGGCGCACTCTACCCGGAGAAGCTTGCCGAAAAGGTTCTGGAGGTTGGTGCGGATTTTGGCGTGGCTCTTGACGGGGATGCCGATCGGGCGGTTTTTGTCACCGGAACGGGACGAATCCTTGACGGTGATGCCATCATGGCCATGATGGCCTTGACGATGAATGAGAAGGGGACGCTCAGGAACTCGACGCTTGTCACCACGGTCATGAGCAATCTGGCCCTGGATATCCTGATGAAAAGAAATGGCATCCGGGTGCTGAAGACCAAGGTTGGGGACCGATATATTCTGGAAGCGCTCGAGGCGGAGAACCTGTCATTCGGGGGAGAACAATCCGGCCATCTGATCTTTCGCGATCTCCATTCGACAGGTGACGGCCTGATGTCAACGGTGCAGCTGGTGTCGACACTGGTTGAAAAAGGGATTTCCCTTTCCGAGATGGCTTCTGTCTATCAGCCATTTCCCCAGGTCTTGCGAACGGTTCCGGTCTTCAAGAAAGTTCCGATTGAAACACTCGCCCACCTCCAGCGAATGTCCCATGTTGTCGAGGAGGAGCTGTCCGGTGGTCGGGGAAGGCTCTTGCTCCGCTACTCCGGAACGGAATCCGCACTCAGAATCATGCTGGAAGGCGAGAACCACGATCGGATCGCCTATCTGGTGGAGGAGCTTGAAAGGGCCGTCCTCAAGGACTTTGAGGTCATGGCGAACTGATTTTTCCGGTTGGGTGGCTGGTTGCGGCAATCGCCGCTTTTCTGGGGATCCTGGGGGGAGTCTTCTTTCCTTTGGCTCCCCTTTTTGTGCTCATCCTTCTGATATCCCTTTCCTTATTCCTCTACCGTGAATTCCTGTCCGCCCCTCCCGGAATCGTTTCACCATGGAGCTGGGTATCCCTCGGGTTTTTCTGGTCCATTTTCCATCTGTCCATTCCCTATTCTCATACGATTCCGTCTGGAAATACGGTTTTTCATGGTTGCCTTGAAAAGGTCAAGAGCCAGGGGGAAAAAACGTTTTCAGCCGTGTTGATGGCCACATTGGACGATGGCAGAAAAGAGGGGATTCATCTTTTGATTCCCTCGGCGAGGGTTCGTCAGGCTCCAGAAGCGGGAGAGTGTTTTTCTGGCGATGTGTACTTATCGGATCACCCGGACAAGTTTCTTTCCCAACATGGTTTTTTGTCATTTCTGGACAATGGATCTCTTCAGGGAGAGATTCGTCCCTGGAACGTTTTTGTTCCGGATCGGGAAATGATCGATGAAAACGGTGAGGGATCCTTTTCGGGGTGGGCTCCAAGAAGGATTCATTCCCTCGAGCTTTTTCTCGAATCCCGCTTGCCTCCCGATGTTTCCGGACTGATTGAAGCCATGGTTCTCTCTGATACAACCCATATGTCTCCCGAGATCAACAATGTCTTTCTCGGTTCCGGGGTGTACCATCTTTTATCGGTCTCGGGGGAGCATATGGGACTCCTTGCCGCATTTCTTTCGGGGTCGTTCCTTGTCGCCCTCCGATGGATGCCATTGGCATTCCTTCGTCAAATTCTTGCCCGTATTTATGTGAACCGCTTGTCGGCCATTCTGGTGATCCCCATCCTGATCGCCTACGCCAGTTTGATCGGGATGCCTCCTCCCGCCGGACGAGCACTCCTTGCGGCCATTTTTGTTCTTGTATCGAGAGGATGGGGGGTCTCCATCCATCGTGAGGATCTTTTTGGCATCTCCCTGATGGCCATGATGATCCTTATCCCTGATCTTCCCCGTTCCACGAGCATGGATCTTTCCCTGATGGCTGTTCTGGGTGTCCTGGCCGCCCTGAGGAAAGAGGACCACTCCGGCACTAGTGTTCCTTCCGCTCTGTTTTCTGCTGAAACAGTAAAGACAGGACTTTGGGTAACACTTTTTACCACCCCGCTTTTATGGGGGGTCTTCCATATCGGTGACTTTGTGGGCATCGTCTCGAACCCTGTCATCGTTCCTTTGGCCGGAGAGGTTCTTTTGCCTGCGGGATTTGCCTATCTGGGGCTGGCCCTCTTTTTGGGCTGGGTGCCTTTATATCTGGAGAATGTCTTGAGTGTCTGTTCCCGGGCGGTGATTGCTCTTGCCACTTTCTTTTCGGGAATAAGGCTCGGACAGATTTCCCTTCCGGCTGTTCCGCCTGTTTTGCTTTTGATTTTCAATGGATGGCTGGTGGGGCTTTTCCTGAGACAAAAGTACTCAAGGGGACTTGCCCGTGAGATCTTTCCCCTCCTGATCGTGATCACTCCGATTCTCTTTTTGTCGGTCACAAACCATTTCACCGGAAAGGTGGCTGGACAATCGACTTCGGTGGATTGGAGCGGAGTGATGCCGGCGGTTGTTCGACAATCAGAAAATGGACCGGTTTTTTCCGGGAAAGAGCCGTTGGCATTTGCCGGCTGGTCATGGAGTCCCCAAAGGGAGGTCCTGAACTTGTCCCGGCTTGTGCAGACTCCCTAGGCTATGCTGGTGGGAGATAATGGAATAGTCGAAATCCTTGCGGAAAAATGGCCTGATCTTCCATAGATCCATCCGATGGGGATTCACGGGCTTTTTGAATCCTGATTTTTGCCAGTTCAAGGATTTTGTCTGTGTGGCGGGGATCCTCGATCCGGTCCTGGACGAGATAACAGATTCTTCTCCGGTGATCTTCCCTGTTGAGGTCGATCACCGCCTGGGCTGTTGGAGCCGTTCCCGCAAAAAAATCGAGGATGATCTCCGGTCTGTCCGGTTGGGGAGAGCCGGTTGTTGCCCAGGAAATCAGGTCCCGGATCAGTCTTGATGGCTTTGGAAAGTCAAAGTTCCCGTTTCCGGAAATGGCTTGCAGCTCTTTCGTGCCATCGGTGGTGGTGACCTTGTCGTAGAGTGATGTGGGCGTTCTGTAGCGCAGTCCATCGGCTGTTTCCAGATATTGTTTTGTCAAAATCCTCCAGACCCCCTTTTTCGTTTTCCGGAAGAGAATTTCCTGTTGACGCTCCCTGAATGTTTTCTCGCTCCATCTCCACTGATGGGTAGGACAGTGAATGGTTGTTCCGTCGGGAGCGATAATCGGGTAGACAAGATTGGGGCGGGGAGAATGGGCTGTTCCGGATTTGGCGAGGGGAATCTCCTTATAGGCCCCCATTTCATCTTTTTTGGTGTAGGCACCGATCATGTCATCGGTCAAGGGCTCCTGAAAGGGGGGGAGAATGGAAATGTCCTTCGCATAACAAACGATATATTCGGTTTGGGGGATGATATGCCGGTTCCCTCTGCCCCGTACCACCTTCTTTCTCCAGACAACTGTTCCGATATGGTTCTTTTCCCCCATGATCCAATCCATCAAAAGCCTGAGCCTCGGGAGCTCCCGATCATCGATGCTGATAAAAATCACGCCATCCGGGCGGAGAAGCTTCCTGGCTAGTGCAAGTCTTGGAAACATGAAGCTCATCCAGGGGCTATGGTCCGCCGAGGGTTTGCTGAGCCATTCATCGAAATCTTCGGCCCGTTTGAGGGGAGAGTTTTTTTTGTATGAAACCGAAAAGCGGTCGTGATAGTTCAGAATGCTCCCGGTGTTGTAGGGCGGGTCAATATAAATCACCTTGACCTCCCCGGAGATCTCTCCAAGCAGGTATTTCAAGATGGGAAGGTTATTCCCCGTATAAAGCTTGTGAATGGGATCAGGGACATTTTTGCAGTAATCCGTATCTTCGGAGATGGATCCTTCAAATGGGGCTTTCAGCTCATTGAGGGCTTCTTCCATTCCTGTCCAGATTACACCTGACATGTTGGGCCGACTCGGTCTTGAATGAGGTGATGGCTGTTCCGATAATGTTGCAAGTCGATTGCCGTTGGTGTCATGAACGAGCTTCTTTTTCCGGAAGCCTTTGAAAAAAGCCGCAATGTGGCCAAACCGTGTGCCAAATCACTGGATTGGGCGGTCAAAAAGGTTGACGAGGCTCCGGTGAGGGAATATATTGAAACCATTGGAGCTCCTGTTGGAAAGATTCGACCTTGAGGGAGCGTTCCGGGGAGGTGGTCGGTTTTTTGTCCGGCCTTCCCTTTGACCGGATCATTTTTTCTGGTGATGAAAGAAGGTGGGAAGATGCTTGGTTCTTTGCTGATCACTCTTTTTGTTTTGGTTCCGGTTGTTTTTCTGTCCAAGCTTCTTGCACACTCCCGCAGGTCAGAGCTGCAACCGGTGAGGGTTGTTTCATCGACAGGACGCCGCGCAAGACGCAGATCCTGAACAATATTCCACAGAGAGTGCTCTTTCAGTTCCTTCACCTTGGAGCTGAAAGAGTCGCTTTGTTTTTGGCCGACAAAGCCATTTTCTTCGCCAGATCGGCCACTTCATCGGTCATTTGCGGGTTTGAGAGATCGGTCTTGGTCCAAGTAAACGGGTATCGCCCAAGCTGAACGAGATCAAAAAGAGCTCCTATCCCGACTCCATCGACAAAAATAGCAGAGGCTGTTCCCCATAGTTTCCCGCCCCCACAAGCCGGATCGAAGTTCCTTGTCAGATAGAACCAGTGCTGGCAGGCGGGGTAAATCTCGGTTTTGCCCTCAATTTTCTGGAATCCCTTGTTGACGAGATGTTCCTTGCGGGAGGTTCGCACCGTAATCTTGGCATTGGTCGCTGTTCCGGCGGGGGAGAGCGAGGCTTCGATATGGATTCCCGGATGGGTTTTTTCAATGGATTCAAGAATGGCTCTGGACTCTTCAGGTGTGGCTGGAATGGTTGTGTTTTTCTGGTAGGGGTGCAGTTCCACCGGGTTTGTTGAGCAGGCGGTCAGGGAAACGTTCGCGATCAGTAAAAAAAACAGCAACAGTCTGATCTTCCCGGAAAATGATTGACGCTCTTTCAACCTGTTCATTTTATCTCCCCGTTATGGCAGGATGTTAGGGTGTAGTTCAATGGGTGAACCCATTAGAGGGAACATCCTGTAATGTCGTTTATTTTCCCAGAAATGACAAGGTGAAGGCAATCATGTAAAAGGAGGTCAATCTTGGACTCAGATCGTATATCGGGTGACGCATCCTTCAAAGAGACCGCTTGTTCTGATTCCTCCGCATCCTGGGAGCGACCAGAACAGGCTGTCTTGCCACTTCTCCACGACGCAATGGGACGGTCCAACTATATCCGGGAAGAGGAGGTCAGGGAAATTGCCAGGAAGACATCCCTTTCTCCTTCCGATGTTTTGGGAATCGGGACATTCTACCAGTTTTTTTCATTTCATCCTTCTGGCCACCATGTCATTCGCCCCTGTCTTACGAATCCCTGTCTGAACAATGGAGGGAAGAAGCTCTTCCGGGCCCTTTCCAGGAATCTCGGGATCGGAATTGAGGAAACGACATCCGATGGCCTTTTCACGCTGAGGCCGGCCCAGTGTCTTGGACAGTGTGCGGAAGGACCTTCGCTCATGATTGATGAGGATGTGTACCTGAATGTCACTCCTGAGTCCCTCCCTGAAATCCTTTCAAGATACAAGAGCAGCGGTCCCACGATTTGTCCTGTTCCAACTCCTATCGGAGAACCCATCAAGGGAAAAACGGTGGTTTTTAACGATCTGGCCTCTCCTGTAACAGTTGAGATGGACTCCTATCTCGAGAAGGGTGGGTACAATGCCCTGAAGAAGGCTCTGTCATCAATGTCTCCGGATGCGGTCATCGACGAGATCCGGCTATCTGGCCTGGGAGGTCGGGGAGGTGCGGACTATTCGACCGGCGCGAAGCTTGCTGCGGTGAAAAAACATGAAGGTGTGAAGTATGTTGTAGCCAATGCGGACGAGGGCGAGCCAGGGACCTTCAAGGACCGCTACATCATGGAGCGTGATCCCCATAGCCTGATCGAGGGGATCATTCTGGCAGGTTATGCTGTTGGGGCGAATCTCGGTTATATCTATCTTCGGGCAGAATATCCCGGTTCCTGGCGGATCCTTGAAAAGGCGATTGAGGAAGCCCGCCAGCGGGGATTCCTGGGAGAACACATTCTGGGGTCGGGATTTTCTTACGATATCCGGCTGTATCGGGGGGCAGGCGCTTATATCTGCGGCGAGGAAAGCTCGCTGATCAATAGCCTTGAGGGGCGTCGCGGATTGCCCAGGAACAAACCGCCCAGGATTACCGATGTGGGGCTTTGGGGAAGGCCTACAGATGTTCAGAATGTCGAAACCCTTGCCAACATCCCTTCCATTATTCTGAAGGGGGGGGAATGGTATAAGTCCCTTGGTGACGAAGCCACTCCGGGGACAAAGCTATTTTGTCTGTCGGGGCACATCGCGAAGCCGGGACTCTATGAGGTTCCCTTCGGAATGAGCCTTCGTGAGGTGATCATGGTTTTGGGGGGAGGGATTCCCAACGGCCGCAAGCTGAAGGCGATCCTTCCTGCGGGCTCGGCAAGCCGGCTTCTCCTTCCGGAGCATCTCGATATCTCTCTCGATTATCCTTCTGTTGCCTTGACGGGCTCTTTTTTGGGCTCCGCCTCGGTTATTGTGCTGGACGACTCGACCTGCATGGTGGATCTTGCCTACTGGATGTCCGCTTTCAGCCATCATGAGTCTTGTGGCCAGTGCACTCCATGTCGTGACGGAACAGAGGACTACTATGAGATTCTGGACCAGATCGTTCACGGGCAGGGGAAACCTGAGATGTTTGACCTTCTGGTCCGGATCGGGGATTACATGATGGAGTCATCCATTTGCGGCCTTGGAAAGAGCGCTCCAAGTGTGCCTCTCAGTTCTCTTGAGTATTTCAAGGAAGAATGGATGTCTCATGTAGAGAAGCATATTTGTCCTGCCGGGGTCTGCCCGATGGCTCCTGAAGGGGAGCGACTGTTTTCGGTTCGCAGGTCAAGTGAGTGGATTCCCGAGGGAATTGTTGAAGGGGAAGAACAGGATCAGGACTAAAAATTGGCCCGAAGAGGGAAGGAATCTTCTCCTTCCCCTTGAATTTCTAGCTGATACCTGCTATTAATTCTTCGGGCCGATAGCTCAATTGGCAGAGCAGCTGACTCTTAATCAGCGGGTTGGGAGTTCGATCCTCCCTCGGCCCACCAACACCAGCCATGCTCACAAAGTCAACCTTTTCAGTTGAATCCCTCTTAACTATGATCAGCAGATGAGCGTTTCTCATCAATCGAGCAATACCTCCTCCTGGCGTTTCAAGGGCCAGATCCATTTGTGTCTTTTTAAGACCTAACCCTTTCCAATGTTTATTCCATTCCAGATTTTACCAGCCCAATCCGAAAAGAAAAATTTTAATTTTAAAAAACGTATGAATAGGCAATGAATAAATAGGATCGTTCTACCGCTCTCGCCTGTTCAGTGATAGATTGGATTCATGAAGGTTCGGGACTATTCGATGACAACGTCTACCATGTTTTTTATTCAGGAGGACGGTATATGAAGATACAGTCATTGGGAATGAGCAGATTGCATGTGTTCTCCATTTGAGCTATGGGTTGGGCCCTGCGGTGGCAAAATCGGAGGCCCTCTACTTGATCCGGTCGGCGGTAGAGCGGGGAGTCACCTTTTTTGATACAGCCAGAGCCTATGGGGCATTCATTAATGAAGAAACTGTTGCAGAAGTCTTTGAACCCTTTCGGGACAATGTGGTGATTGCCACCAAGTCTGGCTTTAAGGAAGGAAATTCAAGCGAAGGATTAGACAGTCGTCCTGAACGAATCAAAGAGGTGGCCGGAGCCGTAAAAAATCTGATTCAGGAGGGGAAGGTCAAATGTTTTGGTCTCTCTGAAGCGGGGTGGAAATCATACGGCGGGCTCATGAAGTCCAGCCTGTAACGGTCCTTCAGAGCGAATATTCACTCTGGTGGATTAACGTGGTTTTTTGCGGTCATGGATATTCCCATACAAGAGAATTCCACCGAGTAGAGCCGAAAGGAAAAGGCCCATGATGAGGATCGTTTCCGCTGCGGGACTAAAATGAATCATGTCTGGCCGTCTTTCTACAGGAATCTATCGGGAAGCCATTTTTGCTTCAAGAGCTGCCAATCGTTCTCGGATATCAAGGGCGGTGGAAAGTTTATCTTCCAGATGATCCATTCGTGCATCCTGACGCAAGAAACGTTCGTCCATACGAGCAAATCCGTTGTCGATTTTGGCATCTAGCCGGGCAAGTCCATTCTCGATTTTGTCGTCTAGTTGGGCAAGCCCATTGTCGATTTTGTCATCTAGTCGCTTGATCTCGACTTCCACGCGTGTCAATCGTTCCCGAAGATCGCTGATGCCAGGTGCGACGGTTTCCTGAAGAATTTTCTGAATCGCTTCGATGGAAGAGGCCATGGTTTCTCCTTTTGATCGAGTTTACTGGAAGGGGTGCGTTATATCAATATTTTTTGCAATGGCATTAGGATCGTAAAGAGGAATTGATGCCTCGTTCCGTGAGAAGGGAAAAGAAAGCTTAGCGAGGTCTCTTGTGATCAGGGATATTCGCATACAAGAGAATCACTTCTTCGTCCTTTTTCTGTAAACTCAACATTGATATTCCTGTTCAAATTCCTTTGCGTTTAGTAAGAAGAAAGGAATAGAAGTTAACATAGGTCGAATAGATTCCCTCCATCCGCTTGTTGACATTCAAAAAGAAGACAAAAATCCTTTTTCAAAGTAAGGAAATGCAATCTTTTATAAAAAATAACCGCCGGGAATTTTAAAAAGTCGCAATAATTATTAAAGAACGCATGATGGAAACCATCGATGTCATGGATTTTGAACTGTCAGACTCTGACATGAACAGGATCACGGCAATGGATACTGCGACCAGCGCGTTCTTCTCTCATCGCGATCCGGCTATGGTCGAATGGCTAACCGCCAGGAAATTGGATGTGTAGAAATGCAAATTGGCCCTTGAAAAACATACTGCGAGGAGATCAACTACCGGCCACTCAGCCGAGGCTGTAGTGGGGGTTTGCAGTTCAAGCGTTCGATTCAGACTGCGATAGGCCGATTGATTGCAGCCTTGAAGCGAATGTTCCGTGCGGCATTGATGTCCGCATGTTCGGTATGGGTGCACCTCAAACAGGAGAAATGGCCTTGAGACGTTCGGTTGTCTTTTTCGCAATGTCCACACACAGAGCATGTGCGGGAGGTGTTTCGTGGATCAATCAGAACCACGGAAACCCCTTCCAGAACAGCCTTGTAGGTGATAAAGCGTCTCGACTGGTCAAACGCCCATTTTCCGAATCGTTCCTTTTGGCTCTTTCCAACCATTGTCCGGCCGTTGAATCCCTTGAGATCCTCAAGGGCAATACCTCGTCCGGTGCCTTTTGCCTTGGAAACGATCTTTTT
>JAKCCY010000004.1 GCA_021838765.1 Nitrospirota bacterium | reverse complement strand
TCAAGACCAATTCTCCTGTTTGACCTGTAACCACACCGAACATGCGGACATCAATGCCGCACGGAACACTCGCTTCAAGGCCGCAATCAATCGGTCTATCGCAGTCTGAATCGAACGCTTGAAATTGAAATCTCCCACTACAGCCTCGGCTGAGTGGCGGGTAAGTTGATGAATGGATCGAGAACTTCCAGAACCGCTTTTTCTAAAAGTCTCTGGTATTCCTCGACATCAATCGTGGGAACCTCATGGCTGCCATCGGCAACCACATGGTCCCCCATGTATCCCGAATGACGGCCGGCTAGCCAGTATTGGATCCTTGTACCAGCAGTATCATCCGATCCTTTTTTTTGAGCAGCCCTGACAAAATCCGTCATTTTTTTATAGTCGGATAGGTTTTTGGATAAACGAATATTGATAAGAAGATCTTTTAACGGGACGAGCCTGTCATTCAGATCCGACTTCTTTTCCAATGATTGGGCCAAAAGGGATGGAATCGCTTCAATGATTTCTGATGTGGAGTGATAGTGTCCCATTTTTTCCAGAATTTCTTCCTGAACGTCCCTGATGAACCCAGGCGTTGAAGATTGTCTGGACATTATTCCCCTGCATTTGATCCTTCCGTCTGAAAACTTTCCAAAGTACTTTGTCGAGCTTGCTCTTTCCGGATCGGCTGATCCCCGTGGAAAGGCAATCCAGTCATAAATGCCTTCCATAAGGATTGCCACTCCCGTTTTGCTTTCGATTGCTGCGAAAAGGTGATCGAGCTGTGTTTTATGGTCAGGTGCAACAGGGCCAAACCATAATGCATCAACGATGCCATGAATAACTTTATATCCGGAGTCTTCGACAAGATCTCTGGCAACAAGCAGCGTTTCTCTTCCCCATGCGGTTACACACTCATGTGCTTCGACGCTTCCAAATCGAGCATTGTGATAACCAAGATATCCAAAACAGACAACAAGAATCCACTTGAGAGCTTTTTGGCGTGAGTCTAGGTTCTCCCGATCTTGCTGATCAAGCGTTTGTATCTTAAGGTTTTTAAGATACAGGCGTTTTTTAAGGATGGGGAGAAGGACCTCAGGTATGAATCCTTTCCGGCAGCAGCATATCCGGTGGGGGCTGTTGGGTACTGGAGTGCCGGTGCAACAGGTTGTATTGATTGTTTCAGGGGAAATATTTTTTTCGACCATCAGTGATGGATACATGGAGGAAAAATCGATTTCAGCAACCTGATTGTGGACTCCGCTTCTAGGAATCAGCACCATTCCTCCCCGATCTTTTTTCAGCAAATCCGATGCGCGGGAGAAGTGTTCGACGGATTGTCTTTTCCAGGGAATTAAAATCTTTCTTTGAAATGCATGTGCCAGTTGTGCGGACGAGATGGCTTTCCCTGGGGTTGAGCGAGCAAGACCCTGAAGGTCTGTCTGTGCAAAGCGACTGACTTCCAACAGGCCGGGAAGTCCTGATTCTTTTAAGAAAAAAGATGTTTTCGTATCGAGATGCCATCGCCCCCGGAGATGAGGTTTGTTTTCTGCAGAAAGACCTTTTTTGATCGGTGAAGTGGTTTTTCTATGAGGTGGCTGCATTCCGATTCTTTTAAACAGCGGAAACAAAGCATTATCTCCCCCGATTGTCATCAGGATGTCGGGGTTGTGAGTTTTGAAAATGTGTTCCAGATAACTCTTGAGTGCGCTTCCTCTTTCTTCAAGAATGCGTTCTTCATGTTCATCGCAGAGAATAAGTGTATCGGAAGAGATTTTCATTGAAAGGATATTGAGTGCAGAGAGATCTTCAAGGGGCGATTGTTGAGAATCTTCCCGATGGATCAAGTAGCCCTGTTCAGATGTTTTTTTATGGATCTGGATAGGGCAAAGCGGATAGAGGTTTTTTGTGTAAAAATAACGCTGAAGAATGTCTATATCGATGTTGTAGAGAGAGATGGGGCTATTTCGATATTGCTCTGCTGATCTTTGAAACCGACGGAAAGAGTGCAGATGGAGAAATATGATCTCCATGCATGAAACATCTTTTCCTGTTTCAAGATCGTGCCATACGGAGTTTTTGATTTCTATGGATGAAGCGATGGGATCGAGTGTTTTCAAAAATTCCTGACATTGTTTCGACGACCCTCTGGCGATGATGGAAGGTTTGAAGCTGTCATCAGGGAGATAGAGAATCTCTTTTTTGCCAGAAGGGAGAATCCATACCCCGATCGTTTCCAGTTCTTCTGTTACATCGAAAAGATAGGCTGTATCATTCGGAATATCGTGGATCATCGTTCCTCTGGAAAGATTTTTCCTGAGTGTTCTTCCTCAAGCTTTTCAATTCGGGATTCCATTTCCATGAATATGTTCATGATCATGAGCATCAAAGGGTCTTTTTTTCCAGCCATTTCTCCTGCTGCAGGGGAAAGAAAGAGAGCTTTGTTGAACAGCCGTTCAAATCGTTTTTTTTCTTCTCGCGACAATGAATGTGTGTAGTTGTTCCATAATTGTTTTTCGAGTTGGACGAGTTCTCTGAATGTTGGGGTCGATTTTCCCATGATGTTTTGTTCTCCAGATAAGATTTCCCTTGATGGGTTTTGATAAGCGTTTATGAATGATAAAAATGCCTCAATGTTTTGAGGGGATGAGAGACTATTGATGCTGTCCGGTCCGAGAATGAAGCTGATAATGCTCGGTTTTCCACGCTGTTTTACGATCAGCTCCATTTGAGAAACGAGCATATTTTTCAATCGCCTCTTATGAGAGGTGTTATTGTCTTGGGGGAATCCGGAGAAAAGACATATGGAAAGGGATTTTTCTGAAGCGAGCCTGTTTGATAAACGGGAGAGGATGGATTGAGTCTGCTGGACGTTGAATCCTCGGCAAATGAAAATGTTGTGCATAATGCTCTCCCATTCATTTCGGGAGAGTCCATTGCTGGAGATCAGATCGAGCGGATTGGCTATGGAATCCGTTTCTGCGACGACCCAGAAAACGACTCCACCGATGGAGACGGTTTTTCTGATCATATCCCTGAGTTCACTAAGCGTTATGGTCATTATGCTTTCCACAGAATCCATCCATTGTGAGTGTGATGAGTGCGTTCCCATCACCTAAAAGTGAGCCACCCCGTTATTCCTGAATCTCTATACGCATCGATTGGAATCGGACTGTATTTTTTTAATGTACGGAATCTCCCCCAGAAAGAATCCAGAATCAAAATTATTATAGTACATATTTTTTACCCACAATTATTTATCTAGTCAATGGCTGCTTTCTGACCATAGGTTTCCATTCGCGTAGCGCTCTGTCTCGCCAATCTTTGGAGGGGTGCGTTAATGATTTGATATACAAAGATATTTTCTTACTGATGGATATCTTTTGAGTCTTTGGGGACTTCTCTTCGGAAGGGCTTTATTTTCACATCTTTTTGAGATATGATTAAAAGATTCCAAGCCGTAGAATGCGGCGAGCAGGGGGGTTCATTTCGAATGTCAAAAGAGCAGAATTTAGTTCAGGATCATCAAGTCAATGTTGAGGAGTCAGAGTTTACTCCAGAGATGATGGAAAGTCTTTATGCAGAGACTCTCCGAAATCTCGAGGAAGGGTCTGTTGTTGAGGGCCGAGTAATTGATATCTACCCGAATGAAGTCGTGGTTGATATCGGATACAAGTCTGAAGGACACATCGCAAAGTCAGAATTTTCCGACGAGGAGATTCAGGGACTTAAGGTGGACGATATTATCCATGTCTATCTTGAGGAACGGGAAGATCTTCACGGGAATCTTGTCCTGTCCAAGGAAAAAGCGGATCGGATGAAGGTCTGGGATGCGATTGAGGAAAGCTTCAATCGTGGCGATGTTATGGAAGGTAAGGTTGTTGCCCGTATCAAGGGTGGCATGACCGTCGACGTCGGTCTCAAGGCATTCCTTCCTGGTTCCCAGATCGATCTGCGTCCTGTGAGGGATATGGATCGCTTGATCGGGCAGACGATTCAGGTTCGCATTATAAAGATGAACAAAAAGCGTGGAAACATCATTGTTTCCCGTAGAGTTCTTCTTGAAGAGTGGCGTGATCGTCGGAAGAAGGTCACGATGGATGCCCTTAAGGAAGGCGAGGTTCTTGAAGGAATTGTCAAGAATATCACCGATTATGGTGCCTTCATCGATCTCGGTGGCATTGATGGTCTTCTGCATATTACCGATATGTCGTGGGGGCGCGTTAGCAATCCTCAGGATCTGATGAATGTCGGCGATAAGCTTAATGTTGTTGTCCTGAAGCATGATCGTGATACCGGAAGGGTTTCCCTGGGCCTGAAACAATTGAGTGCAGATCCCTGGACTCTTGTGGCCACCCGTTATCCCGAATTTTCCAAGGTTGCAGCCAAGGTCGTTTCCATTACGGATTACGGCGCTTTCCTTGAAATCGAGCCAGGTGTTGAGGGCTTGATGCATGTGACGGAAATGAGCTGGAATCATGAAGTCAAGCACCCCAGCAAGATTATGAATGTCGGGGATGTTGTTGAGGCCCGCGTCCTGAAGATTGACGAGAAGAATCGCAAGATTTCTCTTGGATTGAAGCAGCTTGGACCTAACCCTTGGGATAGTGTTGAAGAGCGTTATCCGATCGGGACCGTTGTGTCCGGGAAGGTCAAGAGCTTGACCGACTTTGGTGCATTTGTTGGTCTTGATGAGGGAATTGACGGCTTGATTCATATTTCGGATATGTCCTGGACAAAGCACGTTCGTCATCCTTCTGAACTCTTTAAGAAAGGCCAGAAGGTTGAGGTTGCTGTCCTTAAGATTGAGAAAGAGCGTCAGCGGTTGTCACTGGGCTTCAAGCAACTCTCCCAGGATCCATGGGACTCTGAAATTCCGGAGCGTTTTGCCGTTGGCGTATCCGTTGATGGAGTTATTACCAAAGTAATGGATTTCGGCTTCTTTGTTGAGTTGGCTGAGGGAGTCGAAGGACTCGTTCATGTCAGCGAGGTCGATATTGAGTCTGGCCAGCGATTGGATCAGTCCTATCAGGTAGGCTCAACCATTTCTGTTCGTGTGATCAAGCTTGATCCAGCTGAAAGGAAAATCGGTCTTTCCGTAAAGCCGATGCCTGAAGGCGGATATCAGGCAGAACCTGCAGTTACACCCGTGGCAGCGGCTCCATCTCCTTCAGTGAGTGCGATGGAAGATGCCATGAAATCGGCTCGCAAAAAAGGCCGAAAAGGGCAAGACTCAGATTCAGAGGAATAAATTACGACAAAAAAGATCTTGTTCGTGGCTAGCTTAGGCTGGCCACGAATTTTTTTGTCTTGGGATGTATATTCTTGCCTCTTGGTTCGCTATGATAAATACTCGCCTTCTTGGAATCATGTTTTCACTCATCGGACTGTCAGCAACTTTTTAGAAAGGCTTGCCTTTGAGCGGGATCCCTTCCGTTCGGGATAAAATATGATGATGAGACTCGGTAAGTTCTTCAAATACATCTTTGTGTTGATCATTGTGACTGCCTCGGTATATCTTTTGGCTCAGATGGCATCTTATATGGGAAAGAGTATCCCTCTGATTGGGGGAGCGCGGATTGGAGTTGTCAGAATTTCAGGGGTTATTGTATCATCCGCTGAAACGATCCGTCAGTTAAGAGCTCTCGATGGGGATCCATCCATCAAGGCCATCATTCTGAGAATAAATAGTCCCGGTGGTGCGGTTGTTCCGTCCCAGGATATTTATGAAGAAGTTGGAAAGATTCGGGCAAAAGGAAAGCCTGTTATTTCATCTATCGGAACACTTGGAGCATCAGGTGCTTACTATATCGCCTCAGGTACGGACTATATCATGGCGAGCCCTGGTTCCCTGACTGGGTCGATTGGTGTCATCATGGAGCTTGCAGAATTTAAGGATCTTTTGGACAAGATTGGCATCAAGAGCGAAGTGCTGAAGGCTGGAGCAATGAAGGATGCCGGATCTCCATTTCGCCCGATGACTCCTGCTGAACAGGAATACATGCAAACTCTTTTGGCAAATATTCATGCCCAGTTTATACATGATGTTTCAAAGGGCAGAAAAATACCGGTTGAAACACTGAAACCCTTGGCAGATGGACGGGTTTTTACTGGGAAAATGGCGTTGGGTCTTCATCTCGTTGATGGTTTGGGTGATTATAGGGATGCCGTTTCGAAAGCCCAGCAGATGGCTCATCTTTCTGGAACACCTGAGTTGAAGGAGTTTCCAAAAAAGACTTTTTTGGATTCGCTTTTTTCCTCGAAGATGTCCTCTTATTTGACAGGCGTAACCGGTGGTTCCGGTGGTTTTTGGGCGATCATGCCCGGCCGAGGTTTTTGAAATTCCTCATTCGTGATTTTTCTTACTGATTAGGAGGATCCATGACGAGAGACGATTTAATTCGAAGAATCGCAGAAGAGATGCCTGGTATTTCAATCCCTGAAGCAAGGAGGTTGATCCTGCTTTTTGTTGAAGGAATGAAGAAAGGCCTTAATGAAGCTGAAAATCTGGAGTTTCGGCGATTTGGCGTTTTTGAGGTTCATCACAGGAAAGCCAGAATAGCGAGGAACCCAAGAACAGGGGCTTCTGTCCAGGTCGGTTCTCGTCGTAGTCTTGTTTTCCGTCAAGGAAAAGTTTTGAAGGCCAGAATGAAAAATCTTACAAAAAGAACAATCTGATGTTTGAAGGATTGTCGCAGCGTTTTGATCAAATTCTGAGAAAAATCACCGGAAAAGGTCTTCTGACTGAATCTCAGGTTGCGGAAACACTTCAGGAGATCCGGATAGCTCTTCTCGAAGCCGATGTGACACTTGACGTTGTCACAAAGCTTGTCGATGCATTGCGCCAGAAGTTAGTCGGCGCAGAGATTGCAAAAGCAATGACTCCTGTCGAGACGGTTTTGAAGGAGCTCTACCTTGAGATTGTCCGGATTCTTGGAGAGAATAAGTCAAATATACAGCTCTCCTCAAAGCCCCCCACAATTATCTTCCTGATGGGACTGCAAGGTTCCGGTAAAACCACAACCGTTGCGAAGCTTGCATATCATTTCCGACAATCGGGAAAACGTGTCCTGATGGTGGCATCGGATCTCCAACGTCTCGCAGCTGTCGAACAGCTGAAGGTGTTGGGCGAGCAGGTTGGTGTTCCTGTTGTTTTGCCAAAGGAGAATGTCACAAGGCCAAAGGATATGTATCCGGATGTCCGGCGCCGGTGGATTGAAGGTATGCACGAGGTTGTCATCATCGATACTGCAGGGCGGCTTTCGATCGATGAAGATCTTATGCAAGAGCTTAAAGAACTGAAGGCTCTTTACAACCCAAAAGAGTCCCTCCTTGTTCTTGACGCAATGACCGGTCAGGAATCTGTTCGAGTTGCACAGGCATTTGACCAGAAGATTGGCCTTGATGGATTGATCTTCACCAAACTTGATGGTGACGCAAGAGCTGGTGCAATCTTGTCAATTCGAAGCGTCCTTGGAAAGCCAATCAAGTTCATTGGTACGGGAGAAAAGACGGATAGACTGGAACCATTCTATCCGGACAGGGTCGCTTCCAGAATTATCGGAATGGGAGATATCCAGACCCTTATTGAAAAGGCTCAGCATGCAGTTACCAAAGAAGATGCTGAGAAAATGGTCAATCGGGTTACGAAAAACCAGATCACGTTTGATGATTTTCTGGATCAGATCCGCACGATGCGAAAAATGGGATCTGTTAATGATATATTATCGATGATTCCTGGTGCATCAAGTGTCAAGGATAAGCTGGACATGGGTGTGGTTGAGAAAGAGATGAAGAGGACCGAAGCCGTTATCTTGTCCATGACCAAGAAAGAAAGGAATTCTCCCGAGATTATTGATGGGAGCCGAAGAAGAAGAATTGCTTCCGGTTCGGGCACAACTGTGCAAGTGGTCAATCAGGTATTGCGTCAGTTCGAACAAGTGAGAAAAATGATGCGCACAGCCCTTAAGCCAAATGGTAAAAGAGCCTTGCGTTCGATGCTTCCCTTTTAGTCATAAGGAGAGGCTTTTGGATATTCAATTTAAGCTAAGGAGATTATTTTGTCAGTAAGAATTCGTCTTTCCCGACTTGGAAGAAAAAAGAGCCCTGTCTATCGCATTGTTGTTGCTGATTCCCGGTGCCCCAGAGATGGTCGCTTTCTGGATATTGTCGGAGCTTACTCTCCAAGAGACAATGATCAGGTGACTTTTAAAACCGAGAAGCTTGAGTCATGGCTCCAAAAGGGAGCAATGCCAACAGATACAGTGGCTCGTCTTATCCGTAAGGCAAAACCATAATAGGTTTTGCCTGATCTTTTCGGGAGGTGATTCTTGGACAACAAGGTTGAATCTCTGGATACTACGCTTGTTGTTGCGAAGGTCGGTCGATCTTGGGGGCTGAAAGGTTTTTTTTTGCACATTTATTAAGTGATAATCCAAATCGCTTTTTAAAAGATCTCGGCGCCACGTTCGTTCTTAAGTCGCCGCTTGGAGCGATTGAGCCGCGCAAGCTTCTTGAATGCAAAAAGACGGAAGGGAAGGACTCGCTTCTTCTCAGTCTGGAAGGGATTGATTCCCCAGAGTCAGCCAAGGAACGTTCAGGTTGGGCTATTTGTTTGGGCAACGCGCTTCCTTGGGTTCCTACGGATGAAAATGTTTACCTGATTTCCGATCTGGAAGGAATGTCTGTTATCGACATTGATTCCGGACAGTCTGTTGGGGTTGTCTCGGGGTTTTATGAGCGTCCTGGTCAGGATATCCTGTCGGTGGATTCAAATGGAGTAGAAGTGTTGGTTCCATTTGTTGAACCGCTGGTCCCGCTTGTTGACCGAAACGCCCGGGAGGTTCATGTTCGATGGAAAGTCCTAGATCCTTCGGCCTGATTACCCTTTTCCCCGATGCTCTGGCTGGAATGCTTGATTTCAGTATTTTGAAAAGGGCCAGGGAAAAAAATCTTGCTGAGTACCGGATGTGGAACTTGCGGGATTTTGGTACTGGACGTTATCGCTCAACCGATGACTACCCCTATGGCGGTGGTTCTGGAATGATTCTTCGTCCGGATCCCATTTTTCGGGCGATAAGAGCGGCCTCTTCGGCTCTAACGGGTTTTGACCCATCTCCGCCAGGAAGTGTGAGACTTGTATATCCGTCCCCTCAGGGACAGATCTTTAATCAATCTGTTGCATGGAGTTGGGCAGAGGATCCTCGTCCGGTTCTTTTTTTGTGCGGCCACTATGAAGGAATTGACGAACGGGTATTGTTGGCACACCCGTTTGAAGAGTGGACCATCGGAGATTATGTTTTAACCGGAGGAGAAATTCCGGCACTTGCCATGATTGACGCTGTGGTAAGATTGATTCCGGGTGTTCTCTCTGACCATCAATCTGTGATGACAGAAACATTTTCTGCTTCTGAAGATTTTGATTTTCCACAGTATACGCGCCCCCCGGATTATGAGGGGTTGGCTGTTCCCGAAGTCCTTCTTTCAGGGCATCATCTTCGGATCCAGCAGTATCGCTCTGAAAAAGCACGTGAAAAGAGAGATCGGGTTCGCCCGGATCTCCGGGCCATTTCCAGAAAAAAATCAGAAATGGCTGTTGCCCCTCAAGAACAACAAGAAAGGATTGAACGTAATGAATGTCATTGATCAAGTTGAGCAGCTCTATATGAAAGAAAATCCACCGGAAGCAAGAATCGGGGAGACCGTCAGGGTTCATTTGAAAATTGTGGAAGGTGAAAAAGAGCGTATTCAGGTTTTTGAGGGCGTTGTCATCGCATTAAGGGGGGGAGGCACCCGCTCGATGATGACTGTCAGAAAGATTTCTTTCGGTGTCGGCGTTGAACGTATTTTCCCTCTTCACTCTCCCCAGATCATTAAAATCGAGCGGATCAGGGTTGGTAAGGTAAGACGGGCAAAGTTGTACTTCTTGAGAACGAAGAAAGGGAAGGCTGCCAGGCTGAAAGAAGTCGAGACCCGAAGAGAGCCCAAAGGATAGTTTTTTGCCACATAAGCGACCCGATGGCTCACTTGAACAATCTCTTTTAGCTCAAGGCTGTTTCAGAATAGCAGCAGTTGATGAGGTTGGTCGGGGGGCTATCGCTGGTCCAGTTGTCGTCTCGTGTGTGGTCTTGACCCCTTCCGTACAGGATTTTTTAGGCCTTGGTATTACTGATTCAAAAGTCTTGACACCGTCGGCTCGGGAGCGCATTTTCAAGTATCTTGATCGTTGGGCTCCCAGTTGTACTTTTGGTGAAGCTTCGGTTGCAGAAATTGACTCGATGAATATCAGAGAAGGAACATTCCTGGCCATGAAGAGGGCGATCCTTTCCTTAAAAGAGGCCCCTGACATTCTTCTTGTCGATGGAAATGAATCTATCCCCTCCCGCTATTTTTCAGGTACTCCTTATGAAAATATGAAGCAGAAGTCCATTGTTGGCGGAGATCGACTGGTGCTGTCGATTGCCGCAGCTTCCATAATGGCAAAGGTCACCCGCGACCAATTGATGAATGAAATGGACTCTTTATTTCCTGGTTACGGCTTTTCAAAAAATAAAGGTTACGGCACTGCCGAGCACAGGGATCAAATGAAGAAGAATGGGCTCACTCGCTTGCATCGTAAAACATTTTCCAAAACGTTTCTGACTCCCAAATGAAGATCCTTGCGTCTTTCTTGTGCGTATCCCGCATTCCTTGAGAGGGAATTTCCGTTTGAAGATCCTTTCCGATGACAGCCGTCCTCATATTATAACCCCTTTAATCTTATCAAATGGAGATTTAGGGGGATGATCCGTTCTTATTCTTTTTTCAGACAATTTGTTTCAATTACCTTTTTTTCATTGCTCTTTTGCGTTTTCTTATGGATGATTTCTTCTTTTCTGATGGTCGAACAAATCAGGACATCTTCTCTTGAGAATACTCATATGGTTGTTGTTCTAGATCAGAAGATCTCGAATTCGGACTATCAAAAGATTTTTGGTCAGCTATCTTTTATCACGACCAATATCAAACCCCTTTCTCTGGATGAAGTGAATCAGTTCGCACAGCCTTCAATAAGTGATCCGATCTCTGGAACAACTAAAAAGATGATCCTTCTGACTCTTTCAATGGGAAAAAACAATAGGGGAGAGAGGGTGACACTGGCTGATCAAGCCCTTTCCATTCACAAAATTCTTTCTGGAAATAGACATGTGCTTCTTGTTGAAGACAATTTGCCTTGGGCGGAAAAACTTGACTCATTAGACCTTTTAATGATTCATCTTAAACGCTCTGGACTCATGCTATTAGGACTTGTGGTCTTGATGCTGATCCTTTTTTGGAGTTTTTTGGGGGGTGTTACCGAGAAGGATGCCGGTGCAGTGGATCCTTCTGGAAATTCTTTTTGGAAACAATCGGATCCTTCTTCTTTCTCGTTTAACCGAGAAGGTTTTCGTTTGGGTTTTTTTGCTGCCTTGGGAGCATGTATTCTTCTTTTTCTGGCTCACCCGGCTCTTTATAGTCCCTCTCTGGATCCATTCCTTGCATCCTCTCAGCTTGGAATCCATTCTAAGTGGGTTTATTTTTTCTTTTCTTTTCCGGTCATTGGCGGGGGGCTCGGGTGGTTGTCTTTTCAGCTGGGAAAATTTTGGCGCAGGGTATTGCTCTCACACTAATTTCTTTTTTTGTTTTTCCTTGTGTTCAGCCATCCCTGGCATCGGAGTCTCATCATTCCATTAAAAAACTGCAGGAAGAGTTGCATCAACATCGCAGTGAATACAATCGATTAAGAAAGGAGTGGATTCGCAATCACAGAAAGGAGATCCGATTCCGTTCCAAAGGCCAGGATTTGAAGTATCGGATATTGGAGTTGAAAATGGATAAGGAGAACTTGCATGTCAAAATTGAAAATGCAAGGATCGATCTTATCCGAATGAATAGAAAGCTGGACTTTTTCAACAACAAGATCAGTTCCGAAAAACTCTTACTGGAGTCTGATCGGAATCAACTGGAAAAGACCAGGTTTGCCTACCTCTCTGATGCGCTCAAGGGGTATTTGATCGAGCTTGACCAAGCACCTTCCCCTCTCTTTTACAAGATTGCCCTTCTTTCTCTCTCTTCCCGTCAGAATACACTCTCCAAAAGGATTGCTATCGAGAAGAGCAATGAGATTCGCTCTATTAATGAGCTTTCTTCGTGGAGGATGAAAAAAAAACGTCTCTTGGCCGATAGACAGAAGACGATCAAAAAAGAGGCAAGAGAAAGATCCAAAATGAATTCGATGAGAAATGAGCTTAAGCATCTTCTTGTAATGGAAAAGAGATTGAAGAAAGATGATACCCGGATCGAGCGCAAGAAACGGCATTTACTTCACCTGATTCAGCATCTTGAAGCAATCTCATCCCACTATCGAACCCATTTTCATGCTATTAAACGACTTCATCTTCTGCCGGGAAGCCTCAAATGGCCAGTTAGAGGAGAGATCGTTGAAGGCTTTGGACATTTTCATGATGGTGTGGATATTCGTGTCCACCCAGGAGAGGTCATTCACTCCTCTGGTGACGGACAGGTTATTTTTGCCCGTCACTATACCGGATATGGACAAATGGTGATTCTTGATCATGGAAATCATATCTATTCTCTTTACGGACATTTAGGCCGAATCGCTGTGAAGAAAGGAGAGAACATTTCAAAAGGGGCTGTCATTGGATATGCGGGAGGTGGCGGGTCACATGGGAAAGATACATTATTTTTTGGACTGACACATGGTGGTAACCCTGTTAATCCAGTTCCTTATCTCTCAAGATAACACTCTTTTCTTAAATCCCTTGCCGATTGGAGAATAGGGTGATACTCTGAAAAGAGTCAGTTTTTGGAGTACGGAAATGGACTTTCCTCTTTTTCTTCTGTGATGTCCTTATTATATCAGGACTTCATTGTCACCTATCATTGGATCCTTGGTCATAGTGAATTTGTTTAGGTCAATATGGGATTACCTCAGGTGAGTCATTTGGAGGTGCAGCAAGAAATGGGGAAAACCATGAAACCCTGTAAAAGAAGGATCGTGATAGAAAATGTGGAAGATGGTCATGAAAACCAGTAGGGTTTTTCTTGTGTTGGCAATTGGCATCCTTGTTGGTGGGGTCGGTCACGCTGTTTTTGCCGATGGAGGGACGGATAAATCATTAAAAGTCTTATCAATGGTTTATTCCTTGATTCAAAAGGATTATGTTGACCCTCTTTCAGGCAAGCCTGTCCTGACATCAGCGATAAAGGGTATGGTCGCTTCGCTGGATCCTCATTCCGAATACATGACTCCCCAGGAATATCACGAGTTGGAAATTGATACGAAGGGACAGTTTGGGGGAGTTGGGATCAAGATCACCACAAGAGGGAAAAAGATCATTGTTCAGTCACCTATCCCCAATGCTCCGGCGGAGAGAGCCGGAATCAAGGCTGGTGATCAAATTGTCAAAGTCAACGGATTGTCAACCGAAAAGCTGGGATTGGCTCAATCTGTTCACTTGATGAGAGGCCGTGTCGGTACTGCGGTGACTTTGACCATTCGCCGAAAAGGTGTTTTTGAAGCCAAGGATTTCAACGTTGTCAGGGAAGTGATTCAAATTCATACAGTCAAGGCAAAAATGATCTCTCCGACAATCGGTTATATCCTCGACAGGGAGTTTTCCGAAAACAATGCGCGCGATATGGGAAAGGCCATTGTTGAATTGAGGAGCCAGGGAATGAAGGCCCTGATTATCGATCTCCGCAATAATCCTGGAGGATTGTTGAATGATGCTGTGGATTCGGCCTCTCTTTTCCTTCCGGAACACAAGGTTGTTGTTTCGATGAAAGGACGTCGCCAGTTTCACGCATTCCATGCGAGAAATGAAAAACCTTTTGAGCATTTCCCCATTGTTGTCCTTGTAAATACGGAGTCTGCCTCTGCAGCGGAGATTCTTTCCGGAGCACTTCAGGACTATCATCGGGCAACAATCCTAGGAACCCAAAGTTTCGGGAAAGGATCCGTACAGACTATTTTGCCATTGTTTGACGGATCTGCATTGCGTCTCACGACAGCTCGTTATTTTACGCCTTCCGGACGTTCCATCCAGGATTATGGAATCACCCCGGATGTGATCGTGAAAGAGGTTATCCCAAAAGGAATGAAGTCGATCAAGGTGCCTAGAGAAGTGGATCTGAAGCATCACTTTCTGAATCCGGATGGAGCAGAAGCAACAATCCATATTCCCAAGTCAAATGTCCAGTATCATCTTCCTATGGGGAGAATTCCAATGAAAGATGATACCCAAGTTCAGGCGGCTATACGTATTCTGGATAAGGATCTGGTGGCTTCGCGCTAGTCATGTGGAGTGTTTTTTTGAGGGGGAAGGGGATAGATATCTCCTTCCCCCTTTTTGATTTCAAGGCCATTTTATCGCCTGAATGTATGGCACACTGGATTTCCCCTTGCAAAGGAATTGGACCTCTGGTATTCTATTATCACTCATGAGGGGTGAGTGCTAATCACCACAAGAGAAGCGTTATTCATCTTAAAGGAGGAGGATCGATGAAGTTTAAACCGTTGAAGGATCGTGTTTTTGTAAGTTATTCCGAGGAGGCCGAAAAAACTCAGGGTGGCCTTTATATACCTGATGCGGCTAAGGAAAAGCCCCAGAAGGGGAAAGTCGAAGGAATCGGCGATGAAGTGAAGTCGCTTAAGGTTGGGGAGATTGTCCTTTTCGATAAATATTCCGGTTCAAAAATCACGATGGAAGGCACTGAATATCTGATCCTGAAGGAAGAAGATATTCTCGGAGTCTTGACCGCCTGATCCATCTTCAAATGATGGGTTGAGTCTCTTTGGATTTTTCTCATTATTTTTGGAGCTAAATGATCTCAAACTTTTCAGGGAGGTTTTCTTAAATGGCAAAACAAATGAGCTACAGTGAAAGCGCTCGTTCCTCGATTCTTCGTGGTGTGACCGCTCTAGCCGATGCAGTTAAGGTAACACTGGGTCCAAAGGGCAGAAATGCTGTGATTGAAAAGAAATTTGGAGCCCCTACCATTACAAAGGACGGCGTGACCGTAGCCAAGGAGATTGAGCTCAAAGATCCTTTTGAGAACATGGGTGCCCAGCTTGTTAAAGAAGTTGCTTCCAAAACAAGTGACATTGCTGGCGATGGTACCACCACAGCCACCGTTTTGGCCCATGCGATCTACCGGGAAGGTGTGAAGAACGTGACTGCCGGTGCCAATTCCATGGATCTGAAGAGAGGAATTGATCTTGCTGTCCAGGCTGTCATTGCTGAGCTGAAGAAAATGTCCAAGCCTTGCCAGGATAAAAAAGAAATTGCTCAAATCGCGACAATTTCTGCAAATAATGATCCTGAAATTGGTCGTTTGATTGCAGATGCAATGGACAAGGTTGGCAAAGACGGTGTTATCACTGTTGAAGAAGCAAAAAGCATGACAACCTCTCTTGATGTTGTGGAAGGTATGCAGTTCGACAGAGGTTATACCTCGCCATATTTCATTACCGACCAGGATCGCATGGAAGTCAGCCTTGAAAATCCATATATCCTGATCCATGAAAAGAAAATCAGCAGCATGAAGGATCTTCTGCCGATTCTTGAGCAGACTGCCAAAATGGGCAAACCAATCATGATCATCGCAGAAGAAGTTGAAGGTGAAGCTCTTGCAACGCTTGTTGTGAACAAGCTTCGTGGAACACTTCAGGTTGCTGCAGTCAAAGCTCCTGGTTTTGGTGATCGCAGAAAAGCCATGCTTGAGGACATCGCCACATTGACTGGCGGTACCATGATTGCCGAGGATCTCGGAATCAAGCTCGAAAGCATCAAGCTTACAGATCTCGGACGTGCCAAGAGAGTGACCATCGACAAGGATAATACCACTATCGTCGAGGGAGCTGGTGAGCATGCCAAGATTCAGGCTCGTGTCAAGCAGATCAAAAATCAGATAGAAGAGTCCACCTCTGATTATGATCGCGAAAAGCTCCAGGAGCGTCTTGCCAAGATCGTTGGTGGAGTTGCCGTCATCAATGTTGGTGCTGCAACAGAAACCGAAATGAAAGAAAAGAAAGCTCGTGTTGAAGATGCCCTTCATGCAACCAAGGCAGCTGTGGAAGAGGGTATCGTTCCAGGTGGCGGTGTTGCACTTCTTCGCTCTATCGATGCACTGAACTCCGTTCAGGCCACAGGAGATCAGAAGATCGGTGTCAACATTATTCGCCGAGCACTTGAAGAGCCCCTTCGTCAGATCTCACAGAATGCCGGACTTGAAGGTTCCGTTGTGGTCCAGAGAGTTCGCTCTGAAAAAGGTACGATGGGATTTGATGCGGCTTCAGAAACTTATGTTGACATGATTCAGGCTGGAATCATTGACCCGACAAAGGTCACCCGCTCAGCGCTTCAAAATGCGGCGTCTGTTTCAAGCCTGATGCTGACAACTGAAGTCATGATTGCTGATATTCCGGAAAAAGAGCCCAAGGCCCCAGCAATGCCAGGTGGCGGTATGGGTGACATGTATTAAATCCGAATGCGTAAGCGTTTGGATCTTGTTTTCAGGAAAGAGGAAGGCAGAAATGCCTTCCTCTTTTTTTTACTGGATAGATTCTGTTTATCTGTTTTTTTAAGGATTTTTGTTTGACAGTCCCGGGATTCGCCTCATACAATAGCGGGATAGGAGATTAATCTGTCTTTTGTGATTTCCCTTGAACGTTATTGATCAAGCTTCTAGCTCTTCGGGAACTTTTGGGAAATCTTTCCCGTGATGGGTTGGGGTATGGTTTTTTCATTTAAAGCAGTGAAGGAGGGTTCATGGCAGGGTCAGTAAAGGAAGTTGGCAGTCAGGAGTGGGAAAAGGACGTCCTTGGATCAAAGGGACTGATGATGGTCGATTTTTGGGCTCCATGGTGTGGTCCTTGTCGCTCAGTTGCTCCTATTGTAGAAGAGCTTTCCGTCGAATATGCCGGAAAGGTCCAGTTTGTAAAGCTCAACACTGATGATAATCAGGATATTGCTGTACGATATCAGGTAATGGGTATTCCAACACTCATGTTCTTCAAGGACGGACAGATTGTTGATAAGGTTGTCGGTGCACAGAGCAAGAAAAACTTCAAAGATAAAATCGATACTCTTCTTGCTTCATAATCGTTGTTGATGCCTCAAATGATCGGGTGCCAGAGTTTTTTTGACACCCGTTCATTTTCCTTCCGTATTTCCAGGGATATTCTTGATGCTTGAGTTTCTCAATATTCGTTCGATTGCCACGATTGATCAGAACATGATTTCTTTTGGACCGGCTCTGACAGTGGTGACTGGCGAAACAGGTGCGGGAAAATCATTGTTTGTTGATGCAATCGATTTTATTTCCGGAGGGAAACCCAAAGGTTTGAGCATAAGGCCAGGGCATAATGAAGGGGTTGTTGAGGCGGGATTTTCTCCTCTTGGGATCATACCGGAATTTATGAAAGACATTGTGTCTGAAAATGAGGATATCGTCATTCGGCGTGTCCTTCTTGAAAATGGGAGAACGCGCCAGACAGTTAATGGGCACTCTGTATCTGCTGGACAGTTGCTGGAGGTTGGGCGGCTTTTACTCGATATTGTAGGTCAGGGAGAAAGTTTCCGGCTTCTTGATGCTCGCCTGAATCGAAAAATTCTGGATGTTTTTTCGGAAGCAGAGTCTTTGGTCGAAGATTATGAGGTTCTCCGGTCAAAAAGGAAATTGCTTCTTGCCGAGCTTGATCGCCTCTCGGAGATTGAGGGAAGGCTCCTAGCAGAAAAAGATTCCATGATGGAGAAATTTGACGACAGGACTCTTCTTTCCCCCGTGGAGGGAGAGTGGGCAGCTCTTTCTGATCTTCTTTCGGCACATCAACATGCAAAGGAGCTGGAAACCTGTGTCGGGAACATTATCGATACTGTTTATGATGGAGATGTTTCCGTTCTGGGGCAGCTGAGGCATCTGGAGGCGGAGCTCAATCGCTTGACCGAATATGATAGCCGATTGATTGGAATCCATAAGTTGCTTGCAGAGTCCATGACCATTCTTCGGGAACTTTCGGGAGATGCCAGAAGTTATCTTGAAAATCTTGAATTTGATCCCCAAGAGGCGTTGAGAGTTGAGACTCGGTTTGATCTTTACCAGAGGTTATCAAGAAAATATCGGGTAGATCCTCAACAATTATGGAGTTTTTTTTCGGATATCACTCTTCCCCCCTCGGATGAGATTGAGGCACAATTGGCTACAACGCGTTCCGAGATTGGGACTGTTGAGGATGAGCTTTTTGTGCTTTCAGGATTGATCCGGGAGAAGAGAATTGAAGGGGCAAGGAAGCTTGAGCCCATGATGAAAGATCGCCTCACGAAGCTTAAGCTTGAAAATGCCGTTTTTATCGTTGACAGGATGGATCTTCCCCAAGGAGATTTTCCTCCGGGAGGGGCGGATTCTGTCCGATTCCTTTTTTCAGCCAACCCAGGCATTCCTCCCAAGCCCCTTGATGAAGTTGCTTCGGGTGGAGAGGTTTCGAGACTTCTTTTGGTATTGAAATGGATTCTTTCAGACAGGGATGCAGGATCAACCCTTATTTTTGATGAGGTCGATTCCGGAATCGGCGGAGAGGTTGGAGAGGTATTGGGAGACCTTTTGTCAGAAATTGCCCAACACCGTCAAGTGGTGACGATCACTCACCTGCATCAAGTTGCCAGAAAAGGGAATGCCCATTTGCTTGTTCAGAAAAACCTGGTCGGGGATATCGTTCAGTCGAGTGTTCGTGAGATTGAAGGAGAGGTCAGGGTGGGAGAGATTGCCAGAATGTTGGGAGGGGATGCAATGTCTCCTTCGACAAGACTTCTTGCCCGAGAACTTTTACAAGACCGTTTGGGGTAATCCGCACGAAAGAATCCTTTCTGACTCTTCTCTCTCCCATCTTGTTTTCTAGGGGTGTTTTCTAATGGTATTCAGGATTTTTTTCATATCAGCTCCCAGTCTCTGAAGATCTCCATTTCTAAGGGCCCCGTCAGCATCTTTTTCTAGGGCATGGAGTTCTACCCATCCATCTTCTTCCCCAATCCTGGATCGGACTTCATGTTTTTGTGGTGGATTGGCTTCATTCCCGGAAGCGTTGTTAAAAAGGGCGTCGATCGCTTCAGAAAGCGTTTTTCTCATCACGACACGATCACCCATCGAGACAATAACCCTCCTGAGCTCCGGAAGTGCTCCCTGACTGGTGGCCTCAAGATACAGTGGTTCTACATAAAGGAGTGTGCCCGCAACAGGAATGATGAGAAGTGTTCCCCTGACAACATGTGATCCTTGCTGATTCCATAAGGTGAGCTGTTTTGAAATGGGCCCCCTCTGGTCTATGCGGGCTTCGATCTGATCAGGTCCGTAAATGAGTCTTTCCTTGGGAAAGGTAAAGACCTTCATTCCGCCAAGGTGTTTTCCATCAGACCGCCCGACGAGCCATGCGGAAAGATTCTGGCGTTGTGATGGGGTGTAGGGAAGCATCAGGACGTATTCTTCCTTGCTGGAGCCAGGGAGTCTCATGACGGTGTAGTAAGGGCTCATCGACTGCTCATTTCGTGTGGGCAGGTCCCAGAGATCTTCCCTATTAAAAAAAGTATGTGGATCTGTCATGTGATAAGACTCATAGACTTTGGCAAGAATCGAGAAAATACCCGGGGGAAAGCGAAGATGGCTTTCAAGGTCCGTTCCCATCATTTCCATCGGTTTGTAGAGATCCGGGAAAATTGCCCTGTAGGTGGCAATCATGGGGTCACTGGGGTCTGTTACATAAAAGGTTGGTATTCCTGACTGGGGATCGACTATGACTCGGACCGGATTATGGATCATGTTGATTTCCCGGTGCCAGCTTCCCAACGCAGACAGATGTCCACCCGCGAAATGAGACCTCGGGTTGATCATGGCCAATGGACCCGGAACTTCCTTTGAATATGGGACATGAGAAGATGTTGTGTATGCATCAATCATCCAGAGTAATCGGCCGTGAGCGGTGACAATCGGGACGGGATCAGGGTCCAGTGTAAGGTAGGGCGCTAGGTTATGGACGATTGTAAAAATGTTGCGATGGAAAAGAATCCGACTTTCAGGGGTAATGGCATCGGAGAGAAAGATTTTGGGTGTTCCGAAATGATAACTGAACAAGATCTTCCTCATGGTTGAGGATAATCTGATTCCACCCTTGCCGTTATAGTGGCTGTAGACATTTTTATTTCCGCTGGGATAATCAAATTCACCGACTTGTGTATTGACAATCGCATAGGGCAAGTTCCGGTCCGCAAAATAGATCCTTGAATGTTTGAGTGGAAGGGATGCGGGTGTCTCCGGTGGGATATTTCTGATCCAGAAGATAGGGAGTCCCTCGTCTGTTACCCTGTTGACCGGAGCCATGATCAATCCATGTCCATGTGTATAGGCCAGATGAAGATTAATCCAGTTAGGCGAAGGCAGGTTGCTGTAAGACAGCTCCCGTGGTGCCAGAAGAACCTGCCTGAGTTGCCCATTGACCGTGTAACGGTCGGGTGCCAGCAAGGGGAATTGATAGTAAGTCCGTATTTGTTGCAATTGTCTGACTGTCGTCAAAAGGGGACGATGATCCCAGAGCCGGATATTATTGATGGTGGGTGCATTTTTTTCAAAATCCTGTTGGCTGGGTGTCTTGAGTTCCGAAATATGTTCCACTTTTACCCGGTCGAGCCCATAAGCCATTCTCGTCCACTGGATATTTTTTTCGATATAAGGCTTTTCCCGATGGAACTGGTCAGGCAGAACGACAAATCGCTCAAGCATATCAGGATAAATGACTGCTCCGATAAAGTATGCTGCCGCCGCAGTGGTTCCAAGTCCGAGTGGAAGGAGACTCTTTGACTCTGAAAATGCTGCAAGAAGACAGGCAGCCGTTGTCAGAAATGCCATGATCGATGCGAATAGGAGTGCAGGTATTGTTGAGTGAGTCTCTGTATAGCCTGGTCCAGTGATCATTTCATGTGTTTTTGTCAAAAGATCATACCGTTCAAGGAAAACCGATAATCCGAGAGATCCGACTGCTACGGCCAGAAGAAAGAAAAAACGCTTTCTATAAATGGGTTCAAAATGAAAACCTGTCTGAGAGGCCCTCAGAAATCCGGTTAGTTTTCCCAAAATGAGTGAGACAATGACGGATATGATCAGGACTGCAGTCGTGAAGTTAACGAGAGGTTCCCAAAAAGGCAGGTCAAACAAGTAAAAAGAGAGCGGGTGATGAAAGACCGGGTCAGATGGGCCGCCATTGGCTGCCTTGATAACAGATAGGAACGACAGCGCCGAGTTGGGGTCAGAGAACCCTTCTCCCACAAAAAGAGAGAGCAGGAAGATGGCAATGGTGAGGGTCTTTCTGATCCCGGCAACAGGAATTTCCTGCAGCCTTGGACCTACCCGGATGGTGATGGGAGGTATCTTCCCCGGAATGGTTCTGAGTGCGGAGAAAAGAGTGATGAAGAAAAGGCTTCCGAAGATGATACCGGAAAGGAGCCGAGCCCAGAAGTATGTCCAGAAGATTGACAGGGCGTTCAGGGATGAGAACCACAGATAGTCCACGGATTCGTCCATGAGTGTTTCTATGGCCCACCCTGAACCAATGAGAAGGATGAGCAAGAGCCATGGACCATTTCTGACAAGACGATTCATCGGGACCTCTGGAGAGTAAGGGAAGAATCAGACGATATTGATCAATCTGTTGTCTGAGTCAAGACCATCAAGTGTGGCCCCTGTTTCACGCATGAGGATCAGGTGGTCGAGTACTGTTTGTGTTATTTCTTCTCCCGGAATCAGAAGGGGGATTCCCGGAGGATATACGGTCACAATGTCTGCAGCGGTTTTTCCAAGGGCCTCTTCAAGAGGAACGGATTGATGGGAGGAAAAAAAGGCTTCCCTGGGATTCATCCGTGAAGAGGCAATGGCATAAGGTGGCTTGACATTGATTGGAATGATCGATTTTAACGTCATGGCTTGGTGTGAGATGGCCTCCATCGCTCGAACCAGCCGGTCAAGATCTTCCCTGTGATCTCCGATACTGACAATGACCAAAACATGGTGGAGATCGGCCATTTCAACCTGAATGCCAAATTCGTGGTTCAGTTTTTGTGAGACCTGATAGCCGGTCAGTCCGATTCCTTTCACCCCAATCGCAAGCTTGGTCTCGTCAAGGTCGTTATCCCCTCCGGAGGCCGCTTTCACTTCATCTCGGTCAATACAGGTCAGTCCGGGGATCTTCCGAATCCGCTCCCTGGCTTTTCTGGCAAGGTCGATTGCCTTGCTCAGGAGTTTTTTTCCTTCCGTGGCCATTTGCATGCGAGCCAGATCAAGGGATGCCATCAATATGTAGGAAGGACTTGTTGTTTGAAGGTATCGGAGGACGCTGGTCAATCGTTCGATGTCAATATTCGCTTTTTTTGCATGCAGAATGGACGCTTGAGTCATTCCGCCGATGATTTTATGGGTGGACTGAACGCAAAGATCGGCGTTTGAAGCCATAGCACTGGGCGGCAGGTCATCATGAAAGTGGAGATGGGGGCCATGTGCCTCATCCACAAGAACGGTTACTCCGCGGCTATGCGCCTCTTGAATGATGGTGGGGAGATCCAGTGTGACGCCATAATAGTTTGGGGAAGTTAAAAAAAGCTTTTTGGCTTCAGGATGACGGTTCATTGCCTGAATAATGGTGTCTGTCCTGTCATTCAGCAGCAAGTCGCAGTCCGGAGTGGATTGAAGCGGAATGAAGATGGGTTTGCAATCGGTCATGATCAAGCCGGAGACCACTGACTTGTGGAGGATGCGAGTGAGCAGAATAGGCTCCCCCGGTTTCATCACGGAGAGAATCATGGCCTGATTCCCCCCGGATGTTCCGTTGACGAGGAAAAAAGATTGGTCCGCTCCATAGATGTCCGCGGCCAGTTCCTGTGCTTCCCTGATTACTCCGCGAGGTTTTTGGAGGGAGTCAACCTCATCGAGGCAGGTCAGATCTATGGAAAAGACCTTCGGTCCGACAAATTTCCGAAAACGGGTCGAGATTCCCTTTCCACTTTTATGGCCTGGTGTATGGAAAGAGACCTTTCGACTCTCGGCAAGCGCCACCATCGCGTCAAATAGAGGTGTCCGATTATGATCGTATGGAGTCATGTCAGCCGATTAATTAATGGTAAGAGAAAATTGGACGGTTATCCTCAATTACAACATTCGTGGAAGAGAGTTCTTTCCGAATATGTTTGGGGAGGCTGAAGAGACCCTGGTGACAAATCCCGTCATAAAAATCATTGGTTCCCTGCATTCTTTCAAGGATCATCGAGTCAACGCTGTTGGAGTCAAATTTGCGTGGATCCCTGTCTTTGCTGGCAACAATAAATCCCCATGGAAGGCCAAAAGAGGGGATGAATGCCTGATAGGGGGCCACCACCGGAAAGACGGAGGAAAGAGTCTGGAAGACAGCTCCGAAGTTAAAAAGATACGGAATGGCAGCTGTCCCGGCCTGGAGGGATAGTGTTCCCGATGGGCTCAGATGGGAGACAGCAATCTGGTAAAATTCTTTTGTATACAAGAGATAGGCAGGGCCTTCCTCGACCGGTTCCGATAGGTCCGTGATGATAACGTCGAAGGTATCCTTGGATTCCTCAAGATATTTCCTGGCGTCTGTGGCGATAACGACAGACCTTTGATCATCAAAGGACCCCTTGTGCCATTCCGGAAGATGTCTGCGGCTCAGTTCGATGACCTGATCGTCTATGTCGACCATAACCGCCTGTCTCACAGTCTTGTGGCGAAGGACCTCACGCAGTGTCGCTCCTTCGCCGCCTCCTATGATGAGAACTTTTTCCGGCCTGGGATGGGCAAGCATCGCAGGGTGGACCAATGCTTCGTGATAGATGAATTCATCGACCGAAGTGGACTGCATCTTGTCATCAAGAATCAGACATGTGCCGAATGCTCCGGACCTTAGGATATCCATCTTCTGGAAGTTTGTCCTGAGAGATACAACGAGCTCCGATAGCCCATGCATGTGCCCCAGGTAGGGTGAGGAGTACTCAATATACCACTTCGAAGTCCGAGGCTCGCTCATGATCAACCGTTTCCTCTCCTGGCAGTGTGTCTTTTGTCGTTGGTGCCTTTCCGGCGTCTTCAGATTTATGGGGGCGATGGATATTGTCTATCCCGATGATTCCCCTCTTGACTTCATGAATACTTGGGTTTCTGGAAGCAAATGCTTTTGCTAGCGCAATGGCTGCCACTTCCGGCTGGAGTGTGTCACCACAGGTAAAGACATCAACTGCGGCGTATTTATACTCAGGCCAAGTGTGGATCGCAAGGTGGGATTCGGCAATAACGACCACCCCACTAATGCCAAAAGGGCTGAATTCATGAAACTTGAAATCCACAATTGTAGCTTGAGCGTCGCGGGCAGCAGAAAGCATGGCTTCCTGTACAAACTGAATGTCGTTTAATCCGTCATTCTGGCAATCCTTGAGGTCAACGAGAAGGTGTGTGCCGAGAGCGTGCAATTCTTTCCTCCAATCTTTGGGCTAGGTCAGCCCAAATCCCTTGGGCCAGACAAAATGGAGACCCCACCCTCTAAAAGAAAAGGTGAAAAGTGGTCCCAGTTTATCCTTTAAGGGAATTAAAAATAATCTTTCCTGCCACATCCAATCGAACCTTCCGGCCGACATTTTGTGAACTCCTGTGTTTTTCCGGTCGTCAAATGAGATGCGGAGTGCCCGAAAGGAATTGACCGGATCTGTCTCTCGGCTCCCACTGTGAATTCTCGGGGCTTTTGTCCCTCATGTCAAACAGCGGCAATATCATACTCTTTTATTGAGCTATTTCAATACATGCTGCAAGCTGAGTTCGTTTTGAGGCTAAGTGTTTTTGATGATTGGATTTTATTCATGAGGTGAAGGGTTTTATGATCCGTTAAGCCATCAAAAGTCTCAAACGGGTCACAAAACCCCAAGGTCAAAGGAATAAATGGGTTATTTGACAGCCCATGAAATCACCGGTTCCGTATTAATCCTGTTGGCGAAATCCTGAAGAAATGTTGCAAAGGGAACCAGTGCAATTTGCTTGCTGTGACGAATGCGCACTTTTACATAGAGTGATTTGTCTCCCTGGACAAATGTTCCGACATCCTGGAGTTCAACCCATTTTCCATGAAATAGGTCTTTGATCATCATGGAAACAAAGACTCCCCTGTCAAAAACTCCATGATGGATAAGGTGTCCGTTTTTATCGTAGGATTTGACGACAATTCCATCCAGAAGTCTTGGTTCATGCCTGGGGTGCCAGAATCGGAAGGTGACCTCATTGGCGTTTTTGAAAATTGCATTGCGGGGGATGGCAACGATCCTGCCATTGGGATCCCTGTATGGTTTTGTCTTGGTGATATCAATGAAAAGATTTTGATAGTTGATGATGTGTTTCGGGGAGAAGCTTGTTTTTCCATCAAACGCTGAGATGTGTTTGTTTGAAACCATCAGCACTCCGGTCGTCTCCTTTGCTGAAGAGAGAGATGGCACAAGGAGAGTGGTGGAAAACAAGAGAGTTGCCATTGAGAAAATTCCTCGGAACCACGAGAGACCCTTTTTTGATGTTTCTCTGGAAAATGTCATGAAATCTCCTTTTTTATTACAAAAGGTTTTTGATGGATGTTTTTTTGGGCAGTTCACCGAAGTTCAGTCTATCATGAATTTTTGGCCAGTTTGCAATGCTGAAACAATATGAAACATGACTGATCTTCCCCTCGGGGCATGGAAGAGAATGCTTTTGGGGGGCAGCTTTTTAATCTCCCAGCCTCTTTAAAACATCCTTAATCTTTTTGCTGAAACCATCCTTGCCACAGCAAATAACTTCTGTCAAACTTGACTGTGGAACTTTGTATTCCCTGTGTTTTTGCGAGATACACTCAATCCATCCGTTCACGGCCACTTCTGACGAGGGAGAATTTTGTGCGTTTGTTTGCTCTTTCCAGAATTTTCAAGGGAACACTTTCTTTGGGGCTTTTATTTGTTGCCGCGGGTTGCTCTTCAGGGGGGCCTTCCTATTTATTGATCGAGTCGACAGGAGATGATGCGGCAGGCCCCAGTATCCATTGCGCGATTGACCATGTCTGTGCCATTGAACTCAAGTCGGGGCAAAGAATTCGGGATATGCAGGTTGGTTCCTCCAGTGGATGGACGATTACTCGATCGACCTCCGGGGAAAATGATACATCACGTTCTGTTCTGATGATTGAAGCAACAGACAAGGCAAGGAAAAGCAATATCCTGATCACGACAAATGAGGGCACCCTGAATTTCCAGCTGATCCCTTTGAAAAAGTAGTTCTACTAACCTTTCAGAAGCATGCGCTTCTGAACCCCCTTGAAAGAGCAAACAATGTCCAATGCGGCTTTTATTCCCTTTCCGTCACGTGAGATACCTTATGTCAGAATCAATGGAGTCCTGGTCGATCCACAGCTTTGGATGACTGTTTATGACTGTAATGTGACAACTCAAAACTGTCATTCTATGTGCTGTTATCGATCCAATATTTTGGCCCCAGGGGAGGCGGACCGGATTTTCCCCCATATGGAAGGGATTCTGCCCTATATGACCCCCCAAAAACAAAAGATCTTTGAAAAGAGGGGGACATTCGTCGCAGACTGTCGAACCCAGTGCCCTGATGGATGTGAGCTTGACGGAGATGAAGTCCTTGCGATGGCCAGGGCGATCGATCTTGAGTCGGACTACCGCTGTAACGAGATTGTGCGGCAGGGAGGGGAAGGCGGTGAAGAAATGGACTCCTGTATTTTTTTGACAAAAAATGACCGGATGGAAAATGTTTGCTCGATTCATGCCTATGCCATCGATCAGGGAATGAACTGGATGGCGCTCAAACCACTTGATTGTGTCCAGTATCCTCTGGGTGTCTATAACAAGGATGGGGAAACGATCCTCCGATCCCAGTCAACTCCCTACCTCTCCCACCTTCCTTGTCACGATAGCGGAATCGGTCCGCTTATGTACCGCTCGATGGAAGGCACCATCCGATTTTTGATGGGGGATGATTTTTTCGTGGCTCTGGACCATCATGTCCGAAGTCTTGGTTTGTAAGATCCGGAAAGGAATGCTGTTTATCAGGCTGGCCGAATGAAATGGGTCTATACCGTCTTCGGCCTTGGCTATTTCCCTTATGGTCCAGGAACCATAACCAGTCTGGCAACAGTTGTCGTTTGGGCACTCTTTCCAAGTCCGGCGTTCACAACCAAGATCCTTTTGATCCTTGTCATTGTTCTCCTTGGTCTTTTTGCAAGCCATAAGGCTGTTGCCGAGCTTTCTGATCCGGACCCTTCCTGTGTCGTCATCGATGAAGTTGCGGGCCAACTTGTCGCACTTTCAATCTTACCCCACACTCCTTCAGGAATGATGCTGGCATTTTTTCTATTTCGTGTTTTTGATATCAAAAAACCCTGGATCATCGCTGATCTGGAGCGATTGCCAGGAGGGTTGGGCATTATGGCGGACGATGTTCTTGCAGGTTTGGTCGCAGGTCTTCTTGGACAGCTTATTTTTATCGGTCTCAATGCCGGAGCCTCCTTTCAGCCCCATTTTTAGTGGAAAAGAGTTTTTCTATTTCAACATGGGGGGGCTTTTGGTGTAAAATGGAGAACCGTCTGGATTGAATGAATTTTTGTGGGTGGAATTATAGTCTGTTTTGAATGTGGCATTCTGCCACGCGATATCGTACTGATGATTGCGAAATACCTGCTGGTATTTCGGAAGGGGGAATGTTGGCCGAAGAAAAAGAAGTAAATCGTCAAAGATCATTGGAACTTGCCTTGTCCCAGATTGAAAAGCAATTTGGTAAAGGTTCGATCATGCGGCTGGGAAAAGATCAGCCTGTTGTGGTTGTTCCGGCGATTCCGACAGGATCGCTTTCGCTTGATCTGGCACTGGGTATTGGCGGATATCCTCGGGGAAGGGTTGTCGAGATCTTTGGCCCGGAGTCATCCGGAAAGACGACATTGACCCTCCAGGCAATCGCGGAAGTTCATAAACGGGGTGGGATAGCAGCCTTCATTGATGCTGAGCATGCTCTTGACATCAGTTATGCGAGAAAGCTTGGGGTCAAGACGGAAGATCTGCTGATTTCCCAGCCGGATACAGGGGAACAGGCTCTTGAAATTGCAGAGACACTCGTTCGTTCCGGATCCATTGATCTTGTTGTGGTTGATTCGGTAGCTGCACTTGTTCCAAAGGCAGAACTTGAAGGAGAAATGGGGGATTCCCACATGGGGCTTCAGGCGAGACTTATGAGCCAGGCCCTTCGAAAGCTGACCTCCTCGATTTCAAAATCGAATACGACCGTTATTTTCATCAATCAGATCCGGATGAAAATCGGTGTGATGTTCGGCAATCCCGAAACAACCACTGGTGGAAATGCTCTGAAGTTCTACGCTTCCGTTCGTTTGGACATACGGAGAATCGAAGCGATCAAGGATGGGGATCAGGTCCTTGGAAACAGGGTAAGGGTTAAGGTTGTCAAAAATAAGATGGCTCCTCCCTTCAGACAGGCGGAGTTTGACATCAGCTTCAATGAGGGGATTTCCCGAATTGGCGAACTCATCGACCTTGGTGTTGAGAATGGGGTCCTTGAAAAAGCAGGCTCATGGTATTCTCTCGGAACGGAAAAAATAGGCCAGGGTAAAGAGGCTGTCAAAAGTTATTTCAAATCACATCCTGATGTAGCGCTCAAGGTTGAGGTGGCTTTGCGGGAAAAACTGTCAATGCCTTCTTTGCCATTCGATCAGACTGGTGCACCTCCGGCCAATCCGTCGACAGGTGCGAGAAAGGGGCGTGAGTAAAACCCATGACATCCTGGGAAATCAGGCAGAAGTATCTGCATTTTTTTGAATCACGGGGCCATGCTGTCACACCTTCATCCTCACTGATTCCAGCGGGGGATCCGACCCTGTTGTTTACGAACGCCGGGATGGTTCCTTTCAAGGATATCTTTTTGGGACTTGAATCGCCCAGGACTTCCCGTGCTGTTTCTATCCAGAAATGCATTCGGGCCGGCGGAAAGCACAATGACCTGGACAGGGTTGGTTTTACCAGGAGACATCATACCTTTTTCGAGATGATGGGAAATTTTTCTTTTGGAGACTACTTCAAATCAGAGGCCATTGCCTATGCCTGGGAATTTCTGACACAAGAGCTTGCCATCCATCCGGATCGACTTTGGATAACGATCTTTCGGGATGATGATGAAGCCATGGCCTTATGGTCGGCCCTTCCGGGAGTCGATCCCTCCCGGATTGTTCGTCTGGGGGAAAAGGACAACTTCTGGCAAATGGGGGACACGGGTCCTTGCGGCCCATGCTCAGAGATTCTGGTGGATCAGGGGCCAGCGTTTTCCTGTGGATCTCCTGACTGTATGGTTGGGTGTGACTGTGACCGGTATCTGGAAATCTGGAACCTTGTTTTTATGCAGTTCAATCGCTCAAAAGATGGAGTCCTGACGCCACTTCCCAGACCATCGATTGACACAGGAATGGGACTTGAGCGAATTTCCGCAATTATGGCGGGAGCAACAAGTAATTACGAGACAGATCTTTTTCTGCCGCTGATCAACTCCATTTCCGAGAAAGCCAAGGTTCCCTATGAAAATGGAAATGGCCCATTGGACTATGCGTTTCGGGTGATCGCCGACCATCTTCGTTCCGGCGTTTTCCTTCTTCATGAAGGAGTCATTCCATCGAATGAAGGACGGGGTTATGTCCTCAGAAGGATCCTGCGCAGGGCCATCCAGTTCTCCCTGGAACTGGAATTGCCTTCTCCTGTTCTATCGAACCTTGCAAGACAGACAGTGATTATGATGCATCAACCCTATCCTGAGCTAGAGCAATCCCTATCGAGGATAGAGGCGGTTCTTTCCCACGAAGAAGACCGTTTTACAAGGACCCTCTCCGAAGGACTTCCTGTACTCCGCGGATTTATTGACGAAGTGATTTCCCGAAATGAAAAGGTTCTTCCCGGGGAGATGCTATTCAAGCTCCATGACACGCATGGTTTTCCCATCGACGTCTGTGAGGATGTCGCAAGACATCAGGGGATTCATCTTGACTTCAAGGGCTTTGAAGAAAAGATGGAAGAACAGCGGGAAAGGGGGCGTCAGTCCTGGGTTGGGAAAAAAGAGGACTTTCCTGTTCCGTCGTCTCGCATTGCGACTCCTGTTTCCTTCTTGGGGTATGAACGGGATCAGGTAATGGGGGAGGTGTTGCTCCTCGTAAGGGATGGAAAAGAGGTCCCTGAGGTTCATGAGGGGGAGGATGTTTCGATCGTTCTCACTCCAACGGTTTTCTACGGAGAAGGAGGAGGACAGGTTGGGGACCGTGGCCTTTTGCGGGGTCCTTTTGGTCAAATTACCGTTTCAGGTACGAAAAAACCTTGGCCAGGATGGATCCTCCTTGTGGGCAAAGTGTCAAGTGGAACCATTCGGAAAGGGGAACTCGTTGACCAGCAGGTGGATCTCATTGCCCGACGGCAAACAGAAATCCATCATACGGCAACCCACCTTCTTCATGCCGCTTTAAGGCAGGTTCTTGGTGAGCATGTTCGTCAGGCTGGTTCTTTGGTGACACCTGATCGACTGAGGTTTGATTTTTCGTCACCCCATCCGGTTTCAAAAGATGATCTTCTGGAGATAGGGACTCTTGTCAATGAATGGGTCCGACTCGACCGGCCTGTTAATGCATTGGAAATGGAGAAGGCGAAGGCGCAGGAAGTTGGGGCACTGGCTTTTTTTGATGAAAAATATGGGGATATTGTCCGTGTCGTTTCTGTGGAAGGAACTTCGACCGAGTTTTGCGGAGGGACCCATGCCAAGCGCACCGGTCAGATTGGAACCTTTCTGATTCTTCAGGAAAGCGGTGTTGCTGCCGGGATCAGAAGAGTGGAAGCTGTTTGTGGATCTGCAGCCTATGACCGTATTCTTTCCTGGAAATCTTCCCTTGAATCTTTCGAGCAGGAGATGGGCGGTGTAAAATCCGATGAGGCTTTGTCTCGTCTTCTTGCCTTGAAGTCTGAGAGAGACAAGCTTTCGAGAGAAGTGGCCGCTCTCAAGACAAAACTTTTTGTTTCGGAAGATCGTCAGAGAGAGAAGGATTGGATCAAGCTGGATGGCCGATCATTCCTCTTTACAGATGTGGAGATCGATGAAGCCAAGGATTTGAGACTTCGTATTGATGCATTGAAGTCGAACGTCACCTCCGGTGCCGTTCTTCTCCTGGGTATTTTGCCGGACAGGGTGGTCCTTTTGGGTTGGGCTTCAGAGGATGTTGCAAAAAAATTCCCTATTTCCGATCTCGTAAAAAACTTTTCGATTCGCTTGGGTGGAAGAGGTGGTGGAAAACCAATCTGGGCGGAGGGTGGTGGCCCATTGCCGGACAATATGACGGCCCTCTTGTCTGAGATGCGCGAAGCAGCCATCCTGGCGTTTGAAGGCGCTTTTAAGGTCTCATAACCCTTTCGAGCCGACGGGAATGAACGGAGATTGTTTGAATGGTTCCTGATCCGATGACTCAATGGGAATTTCCCGCCGGTCAGGATTCTTTGCAGGGTGTTTCATTATCCGTTGGGGAAGGGGTTCTTCTGGGAGTCGATTGGGGTGATCGAAGGGTCGGATTTGCCCTTTCCGATCGCTCGCGGCGTTTTGCCTGGCCAATCGATCCTTTTATACGGAAAGTGCCGGGAAAGTTTTCCCATGTGAAGGATCTCTCTCTTGTGGAGTCTATTCGTAAACTGATTGCTGAGGAAGAAATCGTGGGCATGGTCTTTGGTGTTCCATACTACCATCTGTCCGGGGACAGTAACCCTAAGGCGCAGGATTTTCTTGAGTCGGGCCGAAAACTGTCCTCGGCGATTTCTCTACCGATCCTCTTTTGGGATGAGGGTCTATCTTCCGATACTGTCAGATCCAACCCCTTTACCCATCAGGGAAAGAAAAAGGGCCGATCTTTTTCTAAAGATCCATGGATTGACTCCCGAAGCGCTTCTCTGGTTCTTGAAAGCTTTCTGACATCGTGTGCACTCTGGTCAAAAAACAGAATGAACCAAGTCTTTTCCAACAAGTTCGGGGTTGACCCCGAATGAGCCCTGAACGGGAGGAAGGGGAGAGTGTGAACAACCACCCCTCTGAATCACTTCATCGTATTTTGGGAAAAAACCCCGTCCGATCCGTTTCCTGGATCTTTTTGATTGTGTTCGCCCTTTTCTCCGCATGGAATATCAACGCGCTCTTTTATGAAGGAAATACCCGCTCGCGCTCTATTCTCCTTGATGTGCTCCCCGGGGATTCCTTTCGGAAGGTCATCACCAAAATGTATGAGGAGGGAATCACCCATTATCCGGAAACGCTTGTTTTCTGGGGTGAGATCCTGGGAATTGATACCAATATCCGTTCGGGAGAATATGGGATTTCTGGAGATATGTCCCCGATTCGGGTGCTGATGGATTTGCATGAGGGACAGAAATACTTTTATAAGGTTACGATTCCGGAAGGCTTTACCCTGAATCAGGTGGCCAAGCGTCTTTCCTCGATCGGAATGGGGTCCCGCGCGGCCATTTTGAAAATCGCACAGGATCCGGCTTTTGTCAAAAGCCTCGGAATTGATTCTACATCCCTTGAAGGATATTTATTTCCCGATACGTATTTTTTCCCAAGAATGGCAACTCCAAGTGATGCATTCCGGATGATGGTTTCACGTTTTTGGCATGACATGAACAAGGATAAAAAACAGAAAATGGAGCGGGAGCACCTTTCAGTGGAAGAGATGGTTACTCTTGCATCCATTGTGCAGGAAGAAACCGGAAACCCCAAGGATATGCCCTATGTCGCGAGTGTTTTTATGAATCGCCTGACAAGGCATATGCGCCTCCAGAGCGACCCAACAGTCATTTATGCTCTTAATGGCAGAAGGCACTTGCACTCAAGAGATCTTCAGGTGGATTCTCCCTATAATACCTATAAATATCCAGGGCTACCTCCGACACCGATCGCAAGTCCCGGAGAGCAGGCCATAGAGGCGGTCCTCTCCCCCAGAGAAACGCCTTTTCTCTATTTTGTTTCGGATGGGCATGGTGGACACCTCTACGCAGAGACACTCAAGGATCAGGATGCCCATATCAGGAAGCTGATCCGGTCCAAAAAGGAGCCATAGACGGGCAGTTCTGGTGCGGTCAGGATACGGAGTGACCGAAAAGGTCGCATGATCGCCCACCGCAGTTCATTTTTTTGATTTTTATTGGAAAGGAATGTTTTTTGTCTACTTCAGAAAATCCACCATTTCAGGAAGATCCGGATTCCAACTCTTTTGGCCGTCTCTCAAGCCGCTATGAACCCGGAACCGTTGAACCACGCCAGCTTGTTGCACTTGAGACGTTCAGCCAGTCTCATCCCGGATCGCCTTCTGCGCCTTCCTTTTCGATGGTTATCCCTCCTCCGAATATTACGGGAAGACTTCATATGGGTCATGCGTTGAATTTGACTCTTCAGGACGTTGTTGCCCGATTCAGAAGAATGGAAGGGGATGATGTCCTCTGGATTCCCGGAACGGATCATGCGGGTATTGCCACCCAGAATGTTGTCGAGCGACAGCTCAGCAAAGAGGGAATTTCTCTCGAGAAAATTGGCAGGGAAGACTTTATCAAAAAAGTCTGGGAGTGGAAGTCCAGCATCCAGGGTGGCATTTTAGACCAGATCAGGAGACTTGGAGCCTCCCTGTCCTGGGATCATGAACGGTTTACGATGGATCCCGGTTTTTCCAAGGCTGTCACAAAGGTTTTTGTCAAGCTTCACGATGAGGGGTTCCTGTACCGTGGGGAACGGATGATCCATTGGTGTCCAAGATGCCTGACCGCCCTTTCCGATGTCGAAGTGACACATGTTGAGCAGACAGGGACCATGTACGAGTTCCGTTATGTGGATTCATCGGACAAAAGCCAGTTTCTGGTGGTGGCAACAACCCGTCCGGAGACCATTCCGGGAGATATGGCGATTGCGGTTTCCCCAGAAGATCCCCGCTATCTCTCCTGGATTGGCCGGACAGTTGTCACTCCTTTTGGTGGAAGAATTATTCCTGTCATTTCAGATCCTTCGGTCGACCGGGACTTTGGAACGGGAGTTCTCAAGATTACCCCCTCCCACGCCATGGTGGACTGGGAGATCGCCCAGCGTCATGGCTTGGGGAACTTCGAGGTCATTGATGCTCATGGTCGCATGAATCCGTCTTCTGGAAAGCTTTCAGGGCTGACCAGGGAAGAGGCCAGGGAGAGGGTTGTGAGCGATCTTGAGGGTCGGGATCTCCTGGTTTCCAAAAACCCATATCCCGGGACAATAGGCGTTTGTTATCGCTGCCAGACCGTTGTCGAGCCCAGGCTGTCGTTGCAATGGTTTGTGAAGATGGATCGTCTGGCGGAAAGTGCGATAGAAGTCGTGAAGGACCGGAAAATCCGTTTTTATCCCGATGGGTGGAAGAATACCTATTTTGACTGGCTTGTGAATATCCGGGACTGGTGTATCTCTAGACAGATTTTTTGGGGACATCCCATTCCGGCATGGCATTGTTCCGCATGCCATCATGTCACGGTCAGGGAAGATGTTCCCTCAAAATGTGAAAAATGCCAAAGTCCGGATATCCTGAAGGATCCGGACGTTCTTGATACCTGGTTTTCCTCTGCCTTGTGGCCGTTTGTGACAATGGGGTGGCCGGAAAAAACGGCCGATCTTGAACGTTTCTATCCCACAAGCCTTCTGGTGACAGGTTTTGACATCCTCTTTTTCTGGGTCGCCAGAATGGTGATGATGGGACTGCACCTTACCGGGAAGATTCCATTTAAGGACGTCTATATCCACGCTCTGGTCCGGGATCAGTTTGGTCAAAAAATGACCAAAAGTCGCGGAAATGTGGTGGATCCTCTTGAGATCATGGAAAAATATGGTACGGACGCTTTCCGGATGACTCTCGTCCAGATGGCTTCTCCGGGAAGGGACATTCGCCTCTCAACGGATCGTGTCGAAGGGTTCAGAAATTTTGTTTCAAAGTTGTGGAATGCGTTCCGATTTGTCGATCGTTCTGCTCAGGGAGAGCTTCTTCCAAAGGAACTTTACCCTGAAGAGGTCTCCGGGATCGCAAACCAGTGGATTCTCATCGAGCTTTCAAGATCTGTCCGGGAGATGCGTGAAGCCATTTCCTCCTACCGTTTTGATGAGGTGGCGAATACGCTTTACCACTTTACCTGGCATCAGTTCTGTGACTGGTATATCGAAGCATCCAAGCCATCACTCGATCTGCCTGACAATGACCCCCTCCGGATCGAAACCCGCAGGACACTTCTTTACACGGCCTCTGTCCTGCTCAAGATGGCTCACCCGATCATGCCGTTTGTCACATCTGAAATCTGGAGCCTCTTCTTTCCGGATGAGCTTCCCATTGGCGCCCAGCGCTTCCCTGAATTCAAGAGTGAGAAATCCCCAGCTGAAACCAATTCAGCCGGATTTTCCAGAGTCATGACTCTGGTGGGTGAAATTCGTCAAATCAGAAGCCATCTCAAGATTTCCCCTGCCCAGGAAATTCCCGGTGTTTTTGTGATCAATGACAAAAACGGGGCAATCCTTGGTGAGAATATGGGACTTGTTTCCCGACTGGCAAAAGTCCGTCCCCTGGTTTCGGTTTCTCCCGAGGATGTTCCTCCAGGAATCAGGGCATCGGTTTCCGAAGGATTTGTTTCCCTTGATATTGCTGGCCTTGTTGATGTGAAAATGGAAGAGGTCCGTCTCAAAAAAGAGGTGGAAAAAGTCCGCCAGAAAAAAACATCGATCGCCCAGAGGCTGGCTAGCCGGGAATATCTCGATAAAGCCCCGCCGGAGGTGATTGAGAAAGACGAGCGGGCGAAGCAGGAGGCTGAGGATGAGGAGCTTGCAATCATCTCGGCCCTCGAGCAGGTCAGGATTCTTGTAACCCGAGATTTGGGAGGATCCGGCAATGGTTGATCTTGCGCCAATGATTTCCTATGACGAACAGCTCAAGCGATTTTTGCTGGAAGATGTTGGCAGCGGAGATGTTACAACACGCTCTGTTTTTTCTGGAGAGACCCGCCGACGGAAGGTCACTGCAACGATTTTCGCTGAATCCGATGGTGTTTTTTGTGGCGGCCCCTTTGGTGCAAGGATCCTATCGTTTTCCGATCCGGCAGCAACGTTTGACGCAATCCCCGATGGCCAGTCTTATCGTGCGGGGGAGCGTCTTGTTGTGATGGAGGGGGCTCTCGAGTCGATTCTTCTTTGCGAGCGTGTCATTTTGAACCTCCTGAAACATCTATCAGGGATCAGCTCCCTGACTTTCCTCTTTGTGGAGAAAGCGCGTCTTGGGAGAAACTCTGACCGCCCGCTGAGAATCACCGGAACAAGGAAAACCTTGCCGGGACTTCGGGACTTCCAGCGGTATGCCATACGGGCCGGTGGAGGAGATGATCACCGAATGAGGCTTGATGACGGCATTCTGATCAAGGATAACCACATTGCGGCTTCAGCCAGTCTTCCGGAGCTGATCGCTCGGGTCAGGAGGCAGGCTCCGCATCCATTGAGAATCGAGATGGAAGCCGACACCCCCGAGCAGGCGAGAGAGGCGTGTCGCCTCAAGGTGGATATTCTCCTTCTGGACAATATGTCTCCGGATCTTATGAAACAATTGATTCCGGAGCTTCGTTCCATCCATCCGGGTGTTCTTCTGGAGGTCTCCGGAGGAATTACCCTTGATCACATTCCCGCTCTTTCCACTCTGGATGTGGATATCCTGTCTGTGGGGGCATTGACGCACTCCGCTCCGGATGCATCCATGAGACTTGATCTTTTATCCTGATGCGCCAGTCCCTCCCGGAGGACCTTCTTCGCGAGGATCCGCCGCTTTTCCACCTTTCTGAAGTTCCCTCCACACAAAACTGGCTGAAGGAACGTCTTGAGAGCAATGCTTTTCCCCCCGCAACAGCGGTCGTTGCGGAGAGGCAGACCGCCGGACGAGGGAGACCGGGAAACACTTGGCACCATCTCCCGGGTAATCTGGCGATGTCCTTATGGATCCCTCAGGACAAGACAAGAATGGCACTTCCCTGGACAATCCTGACGGCACATTCTGTTTTATTGGTCCTGGAAAGGGCAATGGGAAAAGTTTTTGGGATCAAATATCCCAATGACATCATCATTCTGGAGTCCGGATTGAAAGTGGGAGGTATCCTCGTGGAATCCATGGGTGAGAAGGGGGATTTGATCGGAATCGGTCTCAACCGCAATACCCCTCCGATATCCGGTGCTGGCGGAATGGTTGTTTCCGGAAAACCATTGCCACCCGGTCCATTGGAGCTGCCATTTTGGATCCAGAATGTCATTCTTGAGCATTTTGGGGGTGGATTTTCGGCTCAGGATCTCCTGAGTTTTCTCGATGACCGGCTACTGTGGAAGGGGCAATGGATCTCCTTCAGCGAGGGAGGGAGAGGTGCCAGAATCGGAAAGATCCTGGGGTTGGGAGAACGTGGACATCTTCGTGTCCTGGATCCGCAAGGGATAGAGTTTCTCCTTCCTGTCACGGTCCGGGATGTGCGACGGGTTACCCCCTGATGAAATCCTTTCTCCCGGTAACCCTGACCTTTAAGGTAGGGATTTCCCGCTGTGTCGCGGTATTTTGGGAAAATGGAAGGACCATCCACTCCATCCGCACACTCAAAACACCTTCGGACGGCTCTCTTGTTCCGGAGTCCATTCTGGATGGCTATCTGGAAAAAGAACACCCCATCGAAAGGGTTTTCCTGTCATCGGTCAGCTCTTTCTGGAGTGCGTCTTTTTCTGAGTATTTCAGAAAACGTTTAAGCATAGCCCCTGTTCTCTTTTCTCTATCCACCTATCCCTTTCCCATCAACTATGCCCCCCCCGACTCCATGGGGTCAGACCGGTTGTTGTCCGTTTTGGGAGTTGTGGAGCGTTTTCCGCATTTTGTGGAGAAATCCTTTGCTGTCGCCGACTTTGGTAGCCATACGACAATGACGGTTTTCCATAACGGCCAGGTGATTGGTGGTTCGATTGCTTCCGGGATACCCCTCTCTCTCGGTGTGATTGGTGGCGGCCGTGTTGTTCTTGGTGACCCGGGAAGAACTCTTCGCCCTTCAAGAATTTCTTTTCCCGGAGGTTCGACCGAAGAGTCCATACAGGCCGGAACAGTCCTTGGGGCCGTTCGTTCGGTTGAGGGTCTCCTCTTTGATGCGGAGGATTCTCTTGGTTGCTCTCTTGAACTTTTTCTGACAGGTGGTCTTGCACCTATCGTGAAACCAATGTTCCATCGGCCTTGTTTTATGGATCGCCACCTTCTTCACCGGGGAGCCATCCGGCTTCTTCGGGGGGAATCGGAAGGTCAGATGACGCGATCAGATGCTCAGAAAAGCGTTTGACAGCAAATCGTCGATTTTTTTTGTTTTGACCAGATGATGTACAGTGTATGTCAAGATCTTTTTCAATGATACAAAAAGGTCAAGATCCACAGACTTATCCACAGGCCATCCCGGATTCAGCCTTGTTTCACTCAACTCTCCCTGACAGAGAAGATCCGGCCGAGCAGTCCATCTGGAGTCATTCCTCTCCCTTGTTTGTTTTCCGAAAACTCGCCGGGACCCTATGGAGAATCTTTTGGACATCCCTTTTATAATCGAACTTCTTATAGGTCGGGGAGGAAGGGTTGTGGCAAGTGATGCAGGTTTCCTGGCCAGGAGCGGCGACAAGACCGGATTCTTTGGCTTTGTGGGGATCGATCATGGTGCTGTAGCGGGAATAGTCTTCTCCGGGACCATGACAGGATTCGCATTGGACCCCATCGGATTTTCGAAATGAGGACGTGATTTCCGGAAGACTGGCTTTGGAGGCTGTTGTATGACATGAAAGACAGCGGGAACTCTTTTGAGGATCTCCAATGCCCATCTTTTCTGCGATTGAGTGGGCTTCCGGAGAGGAAAGATCGCTGTAGGCCCGGCTATGGGGAGAGTTCTTCCATTTTTGGAACTGATTTCCGATTCTCTCCGATGAATGGCAAACCTCACAGCTCTCGTCTCCAACATATCGATGGATTTGGGCTGTATCGTTCACTCCTGCGTGAATGACTCCGATGGTCCCAAAAAATACGAGAGAGAAGAGTATGGAGAAATAGGCGATTCGCCCGATCCTCACCCGGTTTTTTTTTCCCGAAATACGATTTTCCATCAGTCTTTCCCCTTGATGTGACAGATTATTTGTTGATCGGCAATAATCCGATCTGCCGTCCTTCCTCGTCCTGGATCATCTTGTAGCGGTATCTGTCCGCGATCAGTTCCTCCTGAGCAGAAAGGTACTGCGCCTGGGACTGGATTCTTGTGACGGAGTCGACCAAACCTTTTTGAAAGCTTTTCTCAACCATATTTCTGTTGATCCTGGCATTTTCACGTTTGGCTTCATCGAGGGCTATCTTTTTTTCCTGAGTCTTCAGATCAAACCAGGCTTTTCGAACATTCCGGATCACCCGGATCCGGGCCAGACGGGTTTTGGCCCGCTCTCCCCGGAGCTTGTCCCGTTCGGACTGTGTTTCATGAAGGATCTTCATTCCTGTAAAGATGGGGACAGACAGGGTGATTCCTGTCTGGTAGGTGGGAAGGAAAAGTCCACTGCCCGGGGGCGCTCCGGATATGCCCGGAGGAACCCCATAGAGAAAAAGCCCGTTGGCAAAAGCGGAAAGGGTTGGAAGATTTTCGTCGTAGGCTCTTTTGATCAGCGCATTTCTCCTGTCGTCGAGACTTTCGAGAGACTTGATCAGCGGTCTGTGATCAAGAGCGTAGGCGATCAGGGTGTTTGGATCTTCCGGAATATTTTCCCGTTCTCCTTTTTCAACGGCATGGAAGGCCGAAAAACGACTTGCCCCCATCGAGTACCCCAAATCCGTCTGAGCTTTTCGAAGTTCGTTTGAAAGCGTCATGACGGCATAACTGGCTGTTTCCCAATAGACTTTGGCCTGGGTGACGTCAGGAAGGATCGCCAGCCCTTTCGAAAGTCGTTTTTCTTCGGAGTCCAAGTGAATCTTGGCGGCTTTTTCATTTTTTTTGGCAGCATTGAGGAGATGTTGGACCATGGCCAAATGGTCAAAGGCGATCTCGGCATTCCACACAACATTCAATCGTGCTTCCTCGAGACTCCATCGGGCCGAACGTTTTGCCAGACGAGCCGCCAGAACGTCATTTTTTCTTTTTCCAAAACCACTGATTTCCTGATTCAGTGTCGGATTGAAAAGAGTCAGGGGAATCCCGGTTTCATTGGGCAATGAAATTCCGACAACCGGAGAGTTCAGAAAGAGTTCATCAAGGTTCATGGCAATCTGGGGATAATAGGTCGCTTTCTTGATCCCGATTTCCTCATTTTTGGAGCTGAATTCACTCGCATAAATAACAATTGACGGGTTATTTTCGAGCGCTTTTTGTGTGATCTCGGCTCTTGTGACCGGCACCTCGGGAGATTCAAGCCCGTCCTGTCCGTTTTCTCCCAGCGCATCATCAAGACAGAGAAAAAATGGGAGGAAAATCAGAAAAAGAATGGAAATGGCCCGTATCGGCATTCGGGACAGCTCCCTCATCGATGATCCTTTCCAGATCGGGATAATGGAGACGTTCTGTCGATCCTGACCTCTGCCGACATCCCGGGCAGGAGAATCCGGTTTTTGAGGGAGTCGAAGACGATCCGGACTGGAACTCTCTGGACGACCTTGACAAACGTTCCTGACGCATTTTGTGTCGGTAACAGGGAAAAGGCCTGGGAAGCAGCCGGGATAAACTCCAGGACATGTCCCGTAAAGGTGTCTTTGGGCCAGCCATCGATATGAATCTGCACTTTTTGTCCAGCCCGGATTTTCCAGACCTGTGTTTCCCGGACAAATGCATCAAGCCATATGTTATTGAGGTCCTTCAGATTGATGATGCTGACAATGGGTTGGTCAGCCTTGACCGACTCTCCGAGATTGACAAGCCGTTGAGCGACTTGTCCTTCAATGGGCGCGTACACAATCCGGTTTCTGGGATGAACCTCTGAAATGTCCAGAGACTGCTGTTCCGCTGAAATCAGTTTTCGGCTCTCGACGATTTCAACATGGGTCTGTTGCCAGTTGGTTTTGAGATCTTCCAGTTTTTGTGGAGACATATATCCTTCGGAAAGAAGTGCTTTTGCTCTTTGATAGTGATCGCGTTCATCTTTTTCTCTTTTTTCGAGGCTCCGGAGCTTTGCCATGTCTCGTTTGATCCTGGTAAAGGCCTGAAGATTTTTAGTCGTGTCTTGGGGTCTCAGGTAGGCGTCCCCGGTCCGGTCGATCGTGGCAAGAATCTCTCCAAACTGGACTGGATCACCCTCGTTGACCGCGAGTCCGATCAGCCGTCCGGGTTGCCTTGAGGAGACGTAAGTGATCTTTCCCTGTACATAGGCGTCATCAGAGGATACGTAGCGGGTCTCTCCGTACCAGTGGCTGATTCCCCACAGAACTGTCAGAAGAAAACCCAAAAGGGGGGTGACCACGGCAAAAGAGAAAAGACTGCTTCGTTTTTCCGGACTGTGATTCTGACTTTCTTCGGCCATTCTGATCTCTCCCTGGTCATGATTCGATTTTAAGTGATTTCTGTTTCTTATCTTTTGCCGTTGGCCGGCAAACCTGCCAGTGTTTCTTTTTCCTTGCGATCGCTTTCTCCCACCCTTTTCTCAGATAGGAAAAAAATGAGGACAAATGCCAGAAAAGCTCCGATAAGGCCAATAATTCCAAGGTCATAAAAGATGATGTTGGATGTATAGGACTGTGCGAGCCTATCCGCAAGAAATATGTCGGAATGGCCCATCCTGTGTGTGGAGAGCTGGGGTAACATCTGTGAAAAGACAGGTTTTACATGGAGGACCAGATGTCTTCCAAGCATTGTCCCCCATGCACCTCCAATGAATTGGGCAAAAAGAAGATAGGTTGTTGCGGCCCGGACCTTGCTTTGAGGAAAGAGCTTTGATGCAAGAGGTGGAAGCGAGATTTGTGTCAATGCCAGCCCCGCTCCAAAGATCAATTGGGATTTGACAATAAAGGAGAGGCTGAATCCTGTTGCCGGAAGAAATAGAAAATCGATATTGGAAATGGAGACGAGAATGCAGCCTGTTGTGAGGAGAATTGCCCACTTGCCCGCTAAAAATCGGGAGAAGAGAAAGGAAAGGGAGAGAAGGATTTCGGTAAGGGCTCCGACAGCCACCAGGGCTCCGGCATCATGAGCCATGAAATGGTAGTTTTTTTCGAGAAACGGTGCCAGAAGATAGAGTCTTCCAAAGCTTTGTGTGGACTGCATGAATACGATCGCAAGAATCCCGATGAATAGAGGTTTTCTCAAAACTTCTGTCGGAAGGATGGGATCTCTTGAGAGCGCGGACCAGATCCAGAAGAGAAAAAACAATAAAAGTCCGGAAAAAAGGAGAAACCCCGTTCCAGAAGAGTGCCATCCGACCCATTCTGCCCGCATGAACCCGGTAAAAAGGCATCCAAGGGATGTTGCCATCAAGACAAATCCTGTCCCGTCAAATCTTCGGGGGTCTTGTCTCGGGTGGTTCGAAAGAAACGCCTGTGCAAAAAATATGGCCAGGAATCCGATGGGGATATTGATTGCGAAGGCCCACTGCCATCCGGGATTGTCGATGATGAATCCCCCGATTGTGGGCCCCAGAGTGACCCATACGGCCCCAAAAAGCGCAAAGTAGGACATGGCAAGGGACCTCAGATTTTCCGGAAAAGATTCCTGAATCAATATGGGTGCAAGAGGAAGGAGTATCCCTGCGGATAGACCCTCAATGCCCCGGCTCAGCATCGCTTCCGTAAAATTGACGGAACCGGCCATGCACAGGGATCCCAACATAAAGGTCAGAATCGCTCCGGAGTAAAGATCCTTTTCTTCAAGAAATCCCCTGAGACGATGAGAGAGCGGAACGCCGACAGCAAGAGCCAGGCTATAGCTTGCAGTGAGCCATCCTGCCTCATAGCTGGTGACACCCAGTGTGCTCACGATGAAGACACGTCCGACATTGGTGATCGTTGTGTCGGCAAGAGGCATTCCCACGCCAAGGATAACTGTGGCCAGGACAAGCCATGGGGAGATTTCCCGACTGGAAAAAAATGGGGAGAGTCTCATCTGGAAACCAATGGATAAGGGAGATTGGTAAAAGAGAACTCTGGCCAGTCAAAGGAGGATTCAAAGGCGAGAAAGACAAGTAAAAAGAATGCGGCCAGACAACGAAGTGGCTGTGTCCTGATGAATGCGAGAAAGGCCATTTTCTGTTTATGGGAAGACTTTTCGGGTGCCCTGATCAATGATTCGAGGAACCAGACCAGAAAGAAGGAAGACAGAAGAAGAATCTTGAAAAAACCATCATCGAATAGCACAGCTCCCCCTACTTTTTTAAAGTAGGGGTCATCATCATCCGGTGTCATATCAAACACCGCTGCCGTTCAGGCGAACCCCATCGCCCATGATTCGGAATGATTCAATCCACCATCCCATGACCGGTTTATTATGGATGAAAAGACGATGGAAAACAAGCATTGTTTTCGGGGTTCCGGGTCCATGTTCAAACAGGTTGCTGAATCTTGTTTCCATTCTCCCATGCGGAGCGGACTGCCATTATGATTCTTGTCATAATGGCAGTCCGGAATGACCGTTTCATCTCCTGTCCATCGCACGATTTTCAGGTCCATGAGCCTCTTTGATCTTTTTCAGGAAAAAACAAGGTCTCACTTGTCTTTTTTCCTATGGTGGGGATGGGGAGATCTGTTTTTGTCCTTGTCTTCTTGGCACTATTCGGCTAGTATTTCTGGAATCAGTGATGCTTTGGCCGGTTTTATGCCGCAGTCAGCCGACCTGTCTGTTTTTTGCACAGGGGCGTGTCGTGTTTTGCTTGGATCAGACCGAATACTTTCATCAGATAATTGAAGGGAGGGGCTTTTGGGCCAGAGGAAAAGAAGGACAGTCTCGATTATCGGGGCTGGAAATGTAGGTGCCACAACAGCCCAGAAGATCGTTGAGAATGGATTGGCTGATGTTGTCATTCTTGACGTCCGGGAAGGTATTGCCCAGGGCAAGGCCCTGGACATGCTCGAGTCCGGGCCATTATTGGGTTTTGATACCCGTGTGACGGGATCCGGTAATTACGCTGATATCGAAGGATCATCGGTCGTAGTTGTCACCGCAGGATTTTCCAGAAAACCCGGAATGACGAGAGATGATCTTCTCCACAAGAACGGAGAGATCATGATCGAGATTTCGGAAAAGATCAAAAAACATGCTCCCGAAGCCATTGTCATCATGGTGACCAATCCCATGGATTTGATGGCTTATACCCTCTGGAAGGTCACTGGCTTCAAGAGGGAACGGGTCATCGGCATGGGTGGGGCTCTTGATTCTTCCCGGTTTGCCTATTTTGTCAGCGAGGTCAGCAAGACATCGGTGTCGAATATCCAGACGCTTGTCATGGGAGGGCATGGTGACCTGATGGTGCCGCTTTTGAACTTTTCGACGATTTCCGGTGTTCCTCTTCCGAAGGTTCTCGACCCCAAGACCTTGGAATCCCTTGTCGCCAGAACCCGGGACGGGGGCGGTGAAATTGTCCGTCTGATGAAGGATTCCTCAGCCTATTTTGCTCCAGCGGCAGCGGTTTACCTGATGATTGAGTCTATCCTTCATGATCGTCACCGGGTTGTTCCCTGTTCGGTCTATCTTGAAGGGGAGTATGGTGTCCAGGGCGCTTTTTCTGGTGTCCCGATCCGTATCGGAAGTGCCGGCCTTGAAGCGGTTGTCGAGCTTCCCCTTTCTTCTTCAGAGAAGTCTGCCTTTGAGGCTTCCGTTAAGGCCATTCGCGAAGGGGTAGCCTCCCTTCATCGGCATTTCCCCGATAAACTTTGATCATTCTTTTTGGGTGCGGTGGTTCCTTGGAATGTTGCTCTCCTGAATCGGTGGGGATGAAGGACCCCTTGGAGAGCTCCTGATGGCAAGAGTTTCCAAATGGCGGACTTTGTTCCAAAACAAACCATTCGTCCTTTTCCTTGCGGCGATACCGATCGTTCTGACCCTTGGGGGGCTTGGATATATCGCCCACCGTCACGTTGTTTCAAGAGGGACGGTCCCGGTTGATACCCATCCGGTTCCTCGGGCACAGGTGGTTATTTCGGGGTTTCTGTACACCCGTTCTGTGGATGGCCAGACAAAGTGGTTCATCAAGGCGATGAAGGCCTCCATCGGAAAAGGGGAGACGACGACCCGTCTCTGGAACCTTTCGGCTCATATTCTTGTTAAGCCGGATCTGGTTCTGGACATATCGGGAGACAAGGGTGTGATCGACCAGATCTCCCATCAGTTTTATGTCAAGGAAAAGCAGGTTCCGGTTGCAGCGCGATTTTCGAATGGTCTGGAGATTGTTTCAAGTCGGCTTGACTATGATGATAAGGCCGATTCTATCCATACGAATGGGCAGGTTTTGATTCTGGGCCGTTCAATGATCATTCACGGCAGGGGGCTTCACTCCACGCCAAAAAAGCAGTTTTTCCAGCTTGATGAAGGAGTACGGGCTGTATTTGCGGGCTGAATTCCAGAGAAGATCCTTGATCACTCGTATTCCAACCTGTTCTTTCGGCCGGTTTTATTCCCGGATATTGTTGGGATTTTTCATTTGGTGTTCGTTTTTTCCCCAAATCAGTAATGCGGCATCGGGTGCTTCTCCGGATACCCATGGGGAAGAACCTCCTGTTGTGACCATCATCAAGTCTGATCACATGCTTGCGGAAAACATTGAAAATAAAATTCATTTTTCAGGTCATGTGCATCTTGTGAAAGGTCATCTGAAACTGACAGCCGATACGCTGGATGTTTTTTTTGTTCCCCCCGGAAAGGGGGGAACCCTGATGGAAAACATGCAGGGAAAATCCGGAACACAAAAGGTTCAGACGATGGTGGCGAGAGGGCATGTTGTGATCCTGAAAGATCTTCGCCAGGCTTTTGCTGGAAAAGCTGTCTATATCGAATCAAGCCACCTGTTCGTCCTGACGGAGTTGCCGGTTGTGATTGAAAATGGTGATAGAATTTCCGGAGAACGGATCACCTTTTTTACCAGAATCAATAAAAGTCTTGTCCAGGGACATGGGCTTATGCTTTTAAATGGAAAGGGAACCAAGAAGAAATCCGATGTTTCCTCTCCCGGGAAGAGGGAGCCTTAATGGCAATCACTGTTTCTGACCTGAAAAAAAATTACCGAAAAAGGTGGGTTGTCGGAGGAGTGAACCTGAATGTTTCCCAGGGAGAGGTTGTCGGTCTTCTGGGGCCAAATGGAGCCGGCAAAACGACAACTTTTTACATGATTGTCGGTCTGGTCAGACCTGATGGGGGTAAAATCCTGATGGACGATGACGAGATTTCCCATCTGCCGGTCCATATGAGAGCCAGAAAGGGGATCAGTTATCTCCCTCAGGAAAGTTCCATCTTCCGAAAGCTGACGGTTTCTGAAAATATCATGGCTGTCCTTGAGTATATGGACCTTTCACGATCTGAGAGGCAAAGCCGGCTGGAAACCCTTCTTGGAGAGCTGAACATCTCCCACCTGACAAAGAACAAGGCTTACACCCTGTCCGGGGGGGAGCGAAGACGTGTTGAGGTGGCCAGGGCTCTTGCGACAAAGCCGAGATATATCCTTCTTGATGAGCCTTTTGCAGGTGTGGATCCCATTGCAGTGATCGATATCCAGAAAATCATTGCCGATCTCAAAAGGCGTGATATCGGAGTGCTGATCACCGACCATAACGTCCGGGAAACACTTGAGATCACCGATCGGGCTTATGTCATCAACCAGGGAATGATTCTTGAGGAAGGTACACCGTTTGAAGTTGCCAACAGTCCCAAGGCCAAGGCGTTTTATCTGGGAGAGAAATTCACATTGAACACGCCTGCGGGGGACCATTCATGATTCGGCAGTCGCTGGAAATCAAGCTGGGTCAAAAGATGGTTTTGACACCCCAGCTCCAGCAGTCGATTCATCTTTTGATGCTTTCCCGACTCGACCTTGTCGATGAAATGATCGAAGAGGTTCAGGTCAACCCTCTTCTTGAAATGCTGGAACCCGGGGAAACGGCGACTCCTGACGGAGAAGAGTTTTCAAGTGATCCGGGCTCTGACAGTGAATCGTTTGCTCAGGAAGAGATGGATTCATGGGATGTGGATGCCGCATCCACGCGAGGAGATCCGGAGGATCAGCCATCGGATCCTCTCTCAACATGGGAGCATCCCATGCTTGAGGGGCTTGATGCGGCGGACAGCTTTCGCGATGAACAGCTGAACCGGGAAGAGCCATCTTCCGATTATTCCTACGAGAAATTTCTGGCGGGGGGGACCTCCCTTGAAGAGCATGTCAACTGGCAGCTTTCTTTTTCGGACCTGAATCCCAGGGAGAGGGATCTTGCCTGCTTTCTTTCAGGAAATCTGAATGAAGACGGCTACCTGCAGATCTCCAAAGAGGAAATTCCCGCGGAGTTGCTGGAGGGGGTTTCCTTCGAGCATGTTTTGGGAGTCCTTCAGGAGTGTGACCCGCCCGGTGTCGGGGCCAGAAATCTTCGAGAGTGCCTATTGATCCAGGCGAGACAGCTTGATCTTGTCGATTCCCTGGTTTGGCGCATCCTGTCCGATTGCATGGACGAGTTCCTGGCTTCCCAATTCAAGTCGATCATGAAAACGCTTCATGCGACAGAGTCCGAACTGGAATCGGCTATGGCCATTATCCGTCGTTTTGAGACCAAGCCGGGCCGACCGTTTGATCAGGATGCGCCGACAGCGATTGCCCCTGATGTTCTCTTTCGCGACGCTGGTGGCGGGGAGATTGAAGTCAGCCTGATTGAGGCAGGGATTCCAAGGGTCAGGATTCACCCGACGTACCGGGATCTTCTCAAAAATATGAGGAAGGACGATGTTTCCCGATCCTATTTTGAGGACAAGCTGAAAAATGCCCAGTGGTTTTTAAAAAGTATCGAGCAACGAAAAAAAACGATCCTCCGTGTCGCAGAGGCAATTTTGCGCTATCAGAGGGATTTTTTCTTTCAGGGTCCATCTGCCCTCAAACCGCTAGTCTTGAAAACGATAGCCCAGGATCTTGGCCTTCACGAGTCGACCATATCCAGGGTGACAAACAAAAAATATGCGGATACCCCATTTGGTCTGACCGAGCTGAAGTTTTTCTTTTCCGGTTCAATTGCATCCTCAAACGGGGACGATCATTCTTCTGTGAGCGTTCGTGAAAAATTGAGGGAGATTGTTCGAAAGGAAAGTCCTGAACATCCTTTTTCTGATCAGGAAATCATGGAACAGCTTTCTAAAGAGGGTATCGTCATTGCCCGAAGAACGGTGGCAAAGTATCGAATGGAGCTTGATATACCTCCAGTGAATAAAAGAAGGAAGGCCACCCATTAGGGGTGGCCCCACCTTCGGGAGAATGTTTGTCCCTTAAGGAAATGTTTCCGTCTTTTCGTTGACATATTCTCTTGCTGGATCTAAGTTATGCTCATCTGTTTTTGGGAGGAATTTTATCGGGGGTTTTCTGGAGATCTCTTGCCCTGTCGGGATATTGTGGCTTTCCCGAAAGAGAGGACCGTATTTCGTGAGGATCTGATGTCCATGCTGTTCCTGACCTGTTCCTGGGGTCGAATGCCAAATGCCAAGATGCTTGGTCGTTGATGGGTAATCCATCAGATTGGTTCTAACAAAAACTGAAAGGAAAAGGGAGAGACCGAATGCAAACACTGATGACTGCACGACACATGGAGCTGACTGAGGGTATCAAGGAAAGAATGAATGAAAAAATGGCTGTCCTTGATCGGGTAGCTCCAGAGAACAGCCATGCGGAAATAGTGATGTCGGTGGAAAAGATCCGTCAAAAAGTGGAAGTGACTCTCCATGCCAATGGCCGCATTATCCATGCCGAGGCTGTTACGAACGACCTGTATGGCTCAATGGATCTTGTGATTGAAAAACTCCAGCGCCAACTGGTCAAATTCAAGGAGCGACTTGGCCACAATCGGACAACAGGTGTGATGCCCGTTCCGACAGAGTCTTCGTCTCCAAAGACTCTTCCTCCACTGGTGAAGAGCAAACGTTTTCCCGTGAAGCCGATGAATCAGGATGATGCGATCTTTCAGATGGAGCTTCTCGACAAGGACTTTTTTCTCTATCTGGATTCTTCCGATCAGGTCATGATGCTTCTCTATCGGCGACGGGACGGTAGTCTCGGTCAGATTCGTCCGGAATACTAGAGGTTTTTGGAGAGGGAGATGGACCGGATGCATTTTTTATTTGTAAGTGGCCTGTCCGGTGCCGGAAAGAGCCATGCGATTCAGGTTCTTGAGGATCTGGGTTACTTTTGTGTCGAAAATCTCCCGTCTCCATTGCTTTCAACTTTTGCCGAGCTTTTGTCCCATAGTGTGCCGGCCATTACGAATGTTGCCATCGGTATCGATATTCGGGAAAGAGGCTTTCTGGATGTTTTTCTCCGCTTTTATGAAGACCTTAAAAGTCAGGGGCGAAACTCTGAAATCCTTTTTCTTGAGGCCGATGATTCGGAATTGATTCGCCGTTTTTCTGAAACAAGGAGACCTCATCCGCTCTCCGGATCCAGCGGGATCTCCCTTGTTGAGGCCATACAGGATGAACGGGAAAAACTGGCATCCCTCAAGTCCAGGGCAGACCGGCTGATCAATACGACAGGGGTCAAAACTTCCGAGCTCAAAACAATCCTGTTCAAACTCTATGGTCATGGACAGGAGCACAAGGGGCTGAAGCTTTTCATCATGTCTTTTGGTTTCAAATACGGGGTTCCCATTGAATGTGACATGGTTCTTGATGTCCGATTTTTGCCAAACCCGTATTATGTTCCTGAACTCAGGGAGAAGACCGGACTTGATGAACCGGTTTGCAAAATGGTTTTTGCGGAAGGTGGAGAGTCCTTTCTCCGGGAACTCCATTCTTTTCTTTCCTATCTGCTTCCCAACTATATTTCGGAAGGACGGTCTGTTTTCACTCTCGGACTGGGATGCACAGGCGGAAAACATCGTTCTGTAGCCTTGGCACAGGCATTGGGTGCCGAGTTGCTGGACAAAGGATATGACATGCGGGTTATTCACCGGGATTTGGGGAAATGATGGACTGTTGCCAAGAAAAGATGAATCAGATGGATTGTGCGGAAAATCCCGGAAAGGGGGGCATGGCGCTTTTATCGAGCCTGTTGGCCTGTTCTCTCCTTTTTTTGTCCGGGTGTTCCTCTGCTCCCCCCAAAAAACAGATCTATTCCTATGAGCTTCCATGGTCCGGAAGTTCCATCCATGTTCAGAGCGTGACACCCACTCCTTCCGGGAAGGTCATGGATGGAAATGCCAGACTATCCGCTTATTTGAAGGATCTTGATGAGAATAAACAGAAGATGATTGAGACGATCAGGACACTGTCCCTCTCAGGCAACCAGACCGTGGGCCAGGCGATGGCTACCCAGCCGGCGCTCCTGAGAAGGATCAACCTGTTTTTAAACCAGGCGAAAGTCACTTCGATCCAGAATGTTCCCGGAAAAGGAATTCTGGTTGCCCAGAGCGTCTATCTTGGAGCGGATTTTCAGTCTCTTCTGGGTGTGACATTACATCTTGTTCCCCATAAGAAGAAAAAGAAGATGGGACCAGACAACACAAAGCCGGGCGGTGGGGCCGGTGGTGGAGGCGGTATGCCAATGATGCCGATGATGCCTTGATTCGCTTTCTCACGGCAGGAGAATCTCACGGTCCGGCTCTGGTCGGGATGATCGAGGGAATCCCCTCGGGAATGCCGCTGGATTCGGATATGCTTCGGGAAGATCTTTCAAGGCGAAAAATGGGGTACGGCCGGGGTGGCCGAATGCGGATAGAAACTGATGAGGTTCGTTTCTTGACCGGCGTCCGCCGGGGGGTGACCATCGGAAGCCCCATCACGGTCATCCTTGAGAACAAAGACTTTTCCCATTGGGAAGAGGATATGGCCGTCGGTCCCAGAAGTGGGGAGCCGGAGCGCCAGGTTTTGATTCCCCGTCCAGGACATGCGGATTATGCGGGGGGCATCAAGTACGGCATGCGTGACCTGCGGAATATTCTTGAGAGGGCCAGCGCCAGGGAAACGGCGATGCGTGTGGCACTCGGCGGCGTTGCCCGTCAATATCTTCGCCAGCTCGATATCGATGTGACCTCCTTTGTCCTTGAGATTGGATCTGTTTCCATGAAATCTCCACACATGGAGGTGAAGGATTTTTCGGAGCTCAGATCGCTTGTCATGGCATCAGAGGTGTTTTGTCCTGAGGTGGAGGCATCTCTGGCCATGATTGAGGCGATCCGGACCGCCAAGAGAGAAGGGGATACTCTTGGTGGTGTTTTTGAGGTCAGGACAACACCTCTTCCTGTCGGTCTCGGAACGTATACCCAATGGGACCGTCGTCTTGACGGGCTCCTTGCCCAGGCGATGATGAGCATTCAGGCCATCAAGGCCGTTGAGATCGGGTTGGGTATGGAAGGGGCCCGAAAGCATGGATCAAAGGTTCATGACGCTTTTCTTCCAGCTGGACCAGGCCAGCCTCCAGTGAGACCCACCAATGGTGCCGGAGGACTTGAGGGAGGGATGACGAACGGCCAGCCACTCTTGATTCGGGCCGGAATGAAACCGATCTCAACCCTTTATAACCCGCTTCCTTCTGTCAACATTCGTACTGGGGAATCCGCTCCGGCAACCATTGAGCGCTCGGATACCTGTGCGGTTCCTGCTGCTTCAGTTGTCGGAGAGGCCATGGTCTGCCTGATTCTGGCCCAGGCAATTTCGGAGAAGTTTTCGGGGGATTCGATCGGAGAGCTTAAAGCTCACATGGAGTCCAGCGAACGTGTCGAACAGATGTATTATCCCGGAAATATTGTTTGATGGACCATGAGATCCATCCTGGCAAGTCTTCGGGGCATATCTTGCTCGTTGGGCCGAGAGGGAGCGGAAAGACGACGATTGGCCATTCCTTGGCCCGCGTCCGGGATCTCGCATTTTATGATACGGACAGGATGGTCGAAGAGGTCATTCGTGAACCGATTTCGACTTTTTGGGCTCGGGAAGGGGAACCTTCTTTCCGAAATCTGGAATCGGGCGTTCTTCAAAAGCTTCCGGGGGTGAAAGCGGGGGTGGTTTCAACGGGAGGCGGAATCGTTCTTTCTCCTGCAAACAGGGAGCTGATTTCCAAAATGGGGTTGGTTCTCTATCTTTCCGTCTCGGTGGATGTGCTTGAAGGGCGTCTCTCCCATTGGGGGAACTCCCGTCCACGGCTGAACCCCCAAATCCCTTTGTCCGAAGAGATTGCTTTGACGGTCAGGGAACGCGATCCGCTGTATCGGGAAATCGCCGATTATGTTGTTGAAACCGGCGGAATGAGCGTTCCCCAGGTCGTTTTCCAGATCTCCCGACTTTTGGGGGAGGACTGGGCTTCAAAGGTGGGTGGAGTTTGATCAGACATGATGTCCGCTCCCGTCTGGGGGATTATCCGGTCCTGATCGAATCCGGTCTTTTGAAAGGGCTCCCTTCCCTGTTGTCAGGGATGGGATGGCGTTCGGAAGGCCGGGTTGGACTCATTACCAATCCTGTTGTCTACCCCCTTCATGGAGAGAGAATCGTCAAGAGCCTCCTTTCAGGCGATTTTCGTCCGGAGACAATGCTTCTTCCGGACGGGGAGTCCCACAAGACTCTGGGATCTGTTTCTTCACTTCTGGACCAACTCCTGGCGCTCCGGTGGGAAAGGCGCGAACCTCTTCTGGTTTTGGGCGGTGGCGTAACGGGGGATATGGGAGGATTTGCGGCATCGATCCTTTTGCGTGGAGTTCCGGTTGTCCATATCCCATCGACCGTTGTCGCTCAGGTCGACTCTTCCGTCGGTGGAAAAACAGGTGTGGACCACAGCATGGGCAAAAACCTCATTGGATCTTTTTATCCCCCAAAGGCTGTCTGGATTGATCCTGATCTTTTGTTGACCTTACCATTGAAAGAAAGACGCGCCGGACTTGGAGAGGTCATCAAATATGCGATGATCGGGAATGCCCGGCTTTCCGATCTTCTGGAGAAGAACATCCAAAGACTTGGTGGGGAAAAATTCGAGAGGGATCTCTGGTCTGCTGCCATTTCAGAGTCGGTCTTTGAAAAATCCCGGATTGTATCGGAAGACGAACATGAAGGCGGACTTCGGATGACCCTGAATTTTGGCCATACATTTGGTCATGCTCTGGAAGGGGCACTGGGATTTGGAGGGATGCTGCACGGAGAGGCGGTTGGTCTCGGGATGCTTCTGGCCTCCCGTGTCTCTGAGCGGATGGGATTGTCCCGGGGAATTTCGGAGAGGCTTCTTGCCCTCCTGAAGGGAGCTGGCCTCCCGTATCAATGGCCCAAGGATGTTTCCATCGAAGATCTGAAAAAATTCTGGGGGTCCGACAAGAAAACACAAGGTGGCAGGGCGACAATCATTCTTCCTGTGTCCTGGGGAAAGGTTCTGATGACTCGTGACTATGATCTGGAGACCGTTCGTCAGTCTCTTTCCGATCTCTAACCGGAAGACTTTTTGATAAAGGAAACAAGGTGAAGAAAAGTGGAGCAGACGGTCCAGCTCAGGATGAGGACGGCATCAGCCGTCCGCCGTTGGGACATCTTGAAAGTCTGAGGGATGATCGTAATCAGGAAGAGCTGAAAAAGGAGCTACGCCTTCTGCGGGGTCTCCTGCGGATCACTCACAGCGAGTCTCCCCTGGAGGAGCGCCTGGACCTTGCCATCCGGCTCTCCCGGGAGATCCTCAATTTTGATGTGGCGCTGATTTATCTTCTTGATGAAGAAAAGACCCATCTTGTTCTGAAGGCTTCTTCCCTCACACTTCCGGGCTTTTTAAGCCATTTTTCCCTTCGTCTCGGGGAAGGTCTCACCGGTTGGGTGGCCCGTGAGCGATCTCCGGTGATCATCTCCAAAAAAGCGTGGCTCGATCCCAGGTTCAAAACCTTTCCCTCCCTGAGTGACGAATCTTGTGAAGCCTTTATCTCGATTCCTCTGGTGGCAAAGGATCGTCTCCTTGGGGTCATGAATTTCCAGTTCAGGGATGTGTATGAGCCTTCCGACCGGGAAGTTGAGCTTCTGGTGGTTTTGGCTCTTGAACTTTCCCTTGTGATCGACCATGTTCTCCTGTTTGAAGAAGCCAGGAAAAAGGCTAGACAGATTGAAGCGCTGTCCCAGGTCAGCGAATCGATCACCTCCAGCCGGTATCTTGAGGAAATCCTCCATCTGATCGTGACGGTTACAGCCGAAATGACAAGCTCTACACTCTGCTCTCTCATGATTTACGACCAGGAGGAAGGTCTTGTGATCCGGGCGACCCAGACGCTGTCCCAGGAGTACCGGAACAAACCTCCGATCAAGATCGGTGAAAGCATCTCCGGACTGGTGTTTCGGGATGGGCGTCCGATCTGGGTGGAAAATGTCCAGGCAGATCCCCGCTATTCCTTCAAGGATCTCGCGAAGAAGGAAAATCTGGTTTCTCTCCTTTCTGTTCCCATGATGATCAAGAATCGTCCGATTGGTGTCATCAATGTCTATACCAGCAAGGTTCATCGTTTTTCCGAGGATGAGGTGACCGTCTTGCAGACGGTGGCCAATCAGGCGGCCATCGCCTGGGAAAACACAAGCCTTCTCCAGAAAAACATCGAGATGGAAGAAGCCCTCGAGTCCAGAAAAAAAATTGACAGGGCCAAGAGTATTCTGATGAAGACCAACCATATCACCGAAGATGAAGCCTACAGACTGCTTCAGAAGAAAAGCATGAACATCCGCAAATCCATGAAGGAAATCGCAGAGGCCATCTTGTTGGCGAATGATCTGAAGGAAGGGTAGACCGGCTAGCTGGTCTTTGGGGGAAAACGATGGATCACGGACTTCTTTTGGTTGGAGCCATTTTTTTAACGATCGGCTCTCTTTTTGGTGTTGTCCTCGTCACTGCGGAAGTTATGAAGAAATCGTTTCCGAAGCCTTTGGGTTTTATTCATCCAACGCTTGCGATGATCGGCTTCCTGATGATTGTTGCCCGTCATTTTATTCTTGGTCCCCTTAAGTATATGGATTGGGGAATCCTGAGTCTTGTCGGTTCTGTTTTTTTCGGCCTGGCACTTCTCGTCCGGGGATTTCGTGGTCTGGCAATGCTCCGCCTGTTTACTTTTTGTCACGGAATGCTGGGGCTTCTGGGTCTGGGTCTGGTCCTTTACCAGGTCTCTTTGCGTCCTGGTCCCCTGTTTTCGATCGGATCTTGATGAAAGGGTTTCTGAAAAAACGGTTTTCAAACACTGCTGCAAGAGTTTTTTGGGTTGTCTTCTTCCTCTCTGGATCCTCTCTGGCCAGTGGGTTCCCTGATGGGCTTCCTGATCCGCTCCGGCCACTTCTTCCTCCGGGATCAGTTCTCTCTCCTGGGCCATGGCGATATGATGAAGCCGCCGGTCGGGCCATCGTCCAAGGCGAACACAAGACTACCCTTTCCCTTACCTCATACCGTTGTCTTGTCCGAACCTTCTATCATGAAGAAAAAGTGGGGAGACGTCTGAAAGCGGACGAAAAAATGATTCTTTCGGTCCGTGCACCAGGTGATATCAGGGTCGACCTGCTTCGTCCGAGAAAGGGTGCCTGGCTGATCTATCGAAAGGATACGAACCAGGTTCGGGTCAAGCCTTTTTCTTTTCTTCCGATGATATTGGCTCTGGATCCGGACTCCTCCCTGATCACATCCCGCTTTGGCCATACGATCAACCATGCGGATTACGAAAGTTTTTACTCCAGGGTGCTGGCTCCAGCCTGTCTTCTGGGTGGCTGTGTCTATCTCGACAGGGGGACTTCCATGGACCATGAAGTTCGCATCATCAACGTGGCCCCGGTTTTTGGCATCGCCCGCCCGATTTTCGGAAGGATGTGGGTCAGTTTCGACAGGAAGACAGGACTTCCTGTTTCCATTTCGACAATGAATTCCCGGGGGAGGTTCATGGAGAGAATCACCTATGCCCACTGTCAGTGGAATCCCTCGTTTTCCAAGAAGTTTTTCAGGGAATAATTCCTAGCAATCGTTCTGTTTCTTTTCTCCCTAACGCTTTTTGGAAGATTTTCCGGTGGCTTTTCGCATCTCGGAGTCGATGCTGATGACGGTCTTCACGTTCCCCCTGACATTGAAGTCTCCCTTGACCTCCAGAAAGCTGGGCTCCAGCAGATTCATTAAATCGCGATAAATCAGGGCTGTTACCGCTTCATGAGAGATGGCCCTGTCCCTGAAGCTGTTCAGATACAGTTTGAGACTTTTGAGTTCGACAATCTTTTGGGCAGGCCGATAGCGGATGAGGATTGTCGCGAAGTCCGGATATCCGGATCTTGGGCACAGGCATGTGAACTCCGGGTAGGAAATGTTCGTTTCGTAGATTTCCTCCGGTGCCGGATTGGGCCAGGGCTCAAGGATCGCTTCCTGAATGGCTTGTGTTCCGTAGGGGGAAGCTGGAATGGGGATATGGGAAGGCACGTGTTTTTTTGACATGTGGTGAAACTCCTGAAATGTGATAGAATGCAGGTATTTGGTGTTTGTTTCCCAATCTCAAGGATAGGGGAAAAATCTGGCGTCTGCAATCCTGGACGGTCAATTTTCATTGGGAATGGTTCTTTTGTCTCTTAAGGAGGGTTTTGATGCTGAATTGCAAAAAAGTGCTGTCATTGGGTGCTTCGTTTCTGAGTGTGGGGACTTTTATTGCCTTGGCGGCTTGCAGTTCTGTACAGCAACCTCCAAATCCGTACGGGATTGAACATGAGGTCGCTCATTCCAAAGGATCCCGTCCTGAGTGGATCGACAACATGAGGGCTTACCAGAAATCCCATCCGGACCGAAAGTACTTTACCGGAGAGGCGGATCACGAGTTTGACATGGAAGGCGGACGGACGGACGCTGTTGCCAATGCCCAGAAAGGAATTGCCACGACCATCAAAAATACGGTCCATAACCTTTATATCAAGGCCCGAACCGTTGATGCGACACAGAGTGCCGGTTCCTACAATGCAGATACCCAACAGGCCATAGAAGACGGCACTCTGCAGGTTGCAACCGGTATCATCACCGGAGCTCAACCAGACCGCTTCTGGTGGAGAAGATACTGGATCCAGACCAGCCCGGGTGCTCCGGTCGAATATTTCAACGATGTCTACGTTCTGGAATCGATGTCGAAGGCGGACTATCAGCAGACCGTCTACCAGACCCTGAACGGTGTCAAAAAAGTGGTACAGGCTCCGAAGGCCCATCGGGTCATCAAGACCATGAAAAATCTCTGGCTCAAGCAGAACGCCGGGTAATCGCTAAAAATATCCGGTCAATAAGGGGCCCCTTTTACAGGGGCCTTTTTTTTTGGAATTTTTTATCCGGATGTTTCAGGTTTGTACAGATTGATTGACCAATCAGTCCGCTCTGTGATCCAATACAAAAAATGTTGATTGATTGATCAATCAATTTTTGGGAACCATTGTGTGATCCACGCCAACCAATAGGTCGACAATATGGAAAAGAATTCTTTTTCTACCGATACAGGCCGATCCCCAAGATGCCGGAATATTCTTCAGTCAGCACTGTCCTGCTTTGCGGAGGAAGGATTCCACCGGACGACAAATAAGAAGATTGCGGCTCGTGCAGGAGTGGCAGAAGGGCTTTTGTATCATTACTTCCCTGATAAGGAAGCTCTTTTGTTTGCCATCATCGAAGAGAAGTTCTCTCAGGAGTCTTCTCCGATCCAGAAGGTCTATGCCGAGTGGGAAGAGAAGCTTCAAAACAATGAGATCTCCGGAAAAGATCTGGAGGTTTTTCTCCAACAGGTGGGGGAGGCGACCATTTCGTCCCTCATCTTGCATCGTGATGTCTTCAGGATCGTTGTCTCGGAATATCGTCTCCTTGAAAAAGATCGTGAGCCCCTGTATCCGAGGATGGTCTATGAGCTCAGTCTGAACCGATTCAACCGGATTGTTTCGGTGCTTGCGGGATGGTCAGAGATCAGGGATGTTGCCCAGTACTTTCTGGGGGCACTCTTTTCCAATTTCTTTTTCCAGGAAATCCTTTCAGGAAAAAAAATCTGGCCAGTGGACGACAAGATTTTTCTCTCAAGATTGATTGATCATTTTATGAAGGGATTGGGACCGATTGCAGGATCCAATCTTTTAGAGGGCCAGAATGGAATGGAATAAAAAGTGGTTCAGGTGGGGATTTTCGTTCCTGATTTTTCTGATTGTCGTTTCCGGCGCTCTTGGTATTATCCATGAAGGCCATGCGGGTGCAACGGAAAGCATGTTCCTGCATCGATATGTCGGAGTCCAGTCCTGTGAGGCCTGCCATTCATCAGGCCTTTTAGGGCGGCAATTCCAGGCTTGGAAATCCAGTCCCCATTCCCGCGCCTTTCTCGATCTTTCCTCAAGGGAGGCACTGGATATAGGAAAGCGTCTCGGTGTTTCAGATCCGAAAACCAGCCAGAGATGTCTGTCCTGCCATGTTACGGCGCCAAACGCTGCCTTGCCGGAAGCGGTTTCGACATTCCGGATGAAGGATGGCGTTCAGTGTGAATCCTGCCATGGTCCGGGGGAAGACTATACCCACTACAGCGTTATGATTGATCCCAAAAAAGCCAGGGAAGCGGGTCTGGTGATCCATCCTGATAAGAAAACCTGCCTGACCTGCCATAATCCTTCATCCCCCACTTACAAGGGATTTGATGAAAAGACGGCCATGAGCCAGATCGCTCATCCTCTCCCGCCGGCCATGAGTGAGAAGTTCGGTTCCTCCTTAACGGGAGGTGCCCCATGAGCGAAGGGAGTGATAAAAGGAGCGATGTGACCCTTTCCCCCATGCGATCGCTTCTGTCACCCAAAAAACTGATCCCCATCCTGGGTATCATTGGGACTCTTGTAGTCGTTTTTCTCTATTCAAGATACCTTGATTACTATGTCACCGCGGAAGATGCCATGGTGGATGGAAACATTATCCTGATTTCGGCAAACACCCAGGGGCGGATCATGTCCTTGCCCTACAATATCGGAGATCCTGTTTCAAAGGGGATGGAGCTTGCGAGAATCGATATCACCGGATTTCATGCCCTTTCGGGGATCAACCGGATGAATGCATCGGATTACCGGAATCTGGAATCGAGCCTCAAGGATGAAGAATCCCTCACCCTTCGGGAGAAGCAGGCAAAAGATGATTATGCCAGGGGTGTGAAGCTCCACAAGAACGGATTCATTACCGCACAGGACCTGGAGGCTCTGAAAACCCGGCTGAAGGATCTTGATGTTCAGCTTTACCGTACGAAAAGACTGGTTATGACCGATCGGATGGCATTGTCTATCTCGGAATCCCACCCGCTGAACTATACGGTTCATTCTCCGATCAACGGGCAAATTGTGGAACGGATCGGACAGATCGGGCAGGTTGTCTCTCCGGGTCAGCCGATCTTATCGGTGTCGGACCCCAATGTTTTCTGGATTCTTGCAAAGGTCAAGGAGACCAGGATGGGACATGTCAGGGTCGGACAACCGGTCGACATCGACATTGATACCTATCCCTCACGTCATTTCCACGGCCATGTGGAGAGGATCCTTCCCACCTCCGCCGCCGCAATCTCCCTGTTGCCCGCGGAAAATGCGTCAGGAACCTTTGTGAAGGTTGTTCAGAGAATTCCTGTCCGCATCCAGGTGGATGATGCGAAATCTTTAAAGCTGTTGCCGGGAATGTCGGCCGAGATCAAGATCCATATCAGGAAGGGAAGCCCTTGGTGAATGTCGCGGAAGGACTGTTTGACGAATCTCCCAATTACCGCTGGTGGGCTCTTGGAGCGGTCATGCTGGGGCTTTTTCTTCCGGTTCTGGATACGACCATTGTCAATGTTGCCCTTCCGAATATGGTGGGAAGTCTTGATACCGATATTGACGAGGTTCGCTGGGTCATTTCGGCCTATGCCATGAGTTTTGCCGTAATCACTCTTGCTTCGGCGTGGGGAAGGTCCCTGGTCGGCGCAAAAAAGCTGTATCTGTTTTCGACCTTTCTTTTTACCCTCTCTTCCTTTTTCTGCGGTCTTTCCCCCAATTTGAACGCGATGATTTTTTTTCGGGTCATTCAGGCGATCGGCGGTGGTCTCATGATGCCCCTTGGATTTACGATCATTACAGAGGCGTTCACCCCGGCGGACAGGTCGAAGGCCTTCGGTTTCTTTGGTATCGTGATCGTTCTGGCACCGACGATCGGCCCCATTCTGGGCGGCTACCTGATCGACAATTTTAATTGGAGAGATATTTTTTTCGTAAATATCCCGGTGGGAATCCTGTCGTTTTTTGTCACCTTTCTGATTCTGAGAAATGATCCTCCCGCCAAGGTCCTTCCTTTTGATTATGCGGGCTTTATCTCTCTTGGAATGACTCTTGCCTTTCTGCAGATGGGGATTACCGAGGGGGAACGGTGGGGGTGGGATTCAAGATTTGTCTACGAATGCTGGACAGTCATGAGCATTTCATTCTGGGTGTATGTTTATACAGCCTTTTCGGTCAAACATCCGATCCTTGACCTGTCGATTTTCAGAAACTGGGACTTTTCTCTGGTGATCCTGCTGTCGCTGACAAGGGCGATCAGTCTTTTTGGGCGGATGTTCCTTCTTCCCCTGTTTGTGCAGAGCTACAATCGCTTCCCGTCGATCGATGCCGGACTGGTCCTGTTGCCGACTTCGTTGATGGCGGGAATCTTTATGCCAATCATGGGTATTCTCTCCTCACGGAGTACCGACAGGGGGAAGCGCATAATTCTTTTTGCAGGATTTGCGCTTTTGGGTCTCTCCCAGATGTTTTTCACGTTTTTAACGAATGTCCCTTCGTTTTATCAGCTGCTGTTTCCACAGCTGCTTTTTGGTCTTTCGATGGGTCTGATCAATGCCTTGCTCTCAAGTCTTCCCCAGAATCTGGTGGAGCCTCGTCATATCGGTCTGGCATCGATGCTTCAAAGCAACACTCTCCAGCTGGGTGGAGCGGTTGGAGTTGCCATATTGGGAAATATTCTTGATCATAGAACAGCTTCTTTTGTGGACCAATATCGTTCCCATGATATCCTGAGCGCTTACCCGATGCAGAAAACGCTCGCCCAGATTCACCTTGAAGCCCATCATGGGCTTTTGATCAATGAGAGCGGATCGGGAGTTGCCAACGGGCTTCTTTCCCAGATGATCCATATGCAGGCCAGTATCTCTGCCTATAACAATACGTTTCTTTACGCCGGTCTGTTTGGTCTTTTGGGGATTCCGATCATTTTTCTGATGAAGAGGTTTACCCACGAGTCACTGGCGGGAAAACCAACAGACAAGTCAACAATGGGGGGTTTTGCGGAATGAGGCCTGTTGTTTCAGTAAAAAGGCAAGTCGATCAACAATCCGGTCTTTTGGGGAAATCAGGGAAAAAGCTTTTTTGGATTTTTGCTTTTTCCATTCTTGTATTTTCTCCGCTGTCAGTGGGAAGAGCCCTGGCGGATTCCGGTAACATGACCTTAAAAGAGGCGCTCGACGAGGCATTCAAGCTCCGACCCAACCTGAAGTCCGAAAAGGATCTCCTCAAGTCCAGAACCTATGATGTCCGCGGTGCGAAATCTTCTTATCTTCCCCAAGTGCAGGCAAGTTACCAGAACAACTACGGAAACAGCTTTCTGGGGTATTTCCTTTTTCCGGGCTACCAGTTTCTGGACTATCAGCTTTTTACCGTTGGGGTCAATCAGCTGATTTATGATTTTGGGCGGACAGGCCATCAAGTCTCCTTTGAGAGACGGGCAAGGGATGAGGAGAAAGAAAAACTTCGCAAGCTGTCTCTGGATTTGATCCATGAAGTGGATATTGCCTACCTGAATGTCCTGGACAAGGAGCAGGGACTCAGGGTTGCGATCGCTGGTGAGGATGATGCCAAAAAACATCTAGAAGAAGCGGAGTCACGACTGTCGGCCGGTGTGGGGCTCAAGATCGATGTGACACAAGCCAGGGTCAACCTTGAAAATGCTATCATGTCGAAAATTCAGGCGGAAGGGGATCGGGATGTCGCGCTCGTGACGCTTCGAAAGGCCATAGGACTTCCAAAAGGAGCCCATATTCAGGTCCAGCCGTATTTTCCCGGTGACAGTAGCTTTGGCCATACAAAAGAGGGTGATCTGGAACTGGCCTACCAAAACCGCCCCGATCTGCTGGCTTCCCATGACGCGGTCCTTTCAAGTCATGAAACCCTTCTTGGAGCGAAAAGCCAGAACTATCCTACGCTGACGGGAAACGGATCCTATTTCCTGGCGCAGATACCGACACAGGCATTGGGGAGTCCCGCTATTCCCAACAACGCATTCTCGAGTTTTTCCATCGGGGGCATGCTCAACATCCCCATCTATCAGGGAGGACTTGTCATGGACCAGGTGCACGGAGCCAGGGCCCGTGAAAGTGCTGCGAAAAACCAGTATGAAGAGACCCGTCAGGAGGTCCGCTCACAGCTTCGTTCTGCGGCTATTCTTCTTCGCGAGGCAAAGTCACGGCTCTCCGAAGCTAAGCTTGCCAAACAGTATGCCGAAGAAAATGATGAGTTGATGGAACGGGCATTCAGGGTCGGCACGGCCAGATCGGTGGATGTTGTGGATGCCGAAACGCAATTGAGAAGGTCTCTTTCCATTTATGTCCAGGCTCATTATGACGTGATCATGCGATGGGTGGACTATAAGTATGCGGAGGGGCTTTTAAGCCCCGACGGACATGAAGCGATTCCTTGACGGATGGATTTCTGAAGAAGACCTTGGATTGATCGGGAGGATTCATTGAACAAGCATTACTTGAAGTTTCTGGCAGGCGGTACTTTCATTTTGGCACTTGTCCTGATGGGACTATGGTGGGTCAGGGACCGTGAACGAAATGTTTCCACGACGGATGCCTTTATGACTGCCCGTCCCCATATGGTGACAACACGTATCCCTGGTGTTGTCACCAAAATCTATGTTCATGACAATCAGATCGTCCATCCGGGAGACCTTCTCCTGGAGCTTGATCCCAAAGATGTTCTTGCCCGCCTTGATGTTGAACGGGCGGACCTTGTTTCTGTGACCAGAAAGATCCCCCTTGATGTCAGCCAGATGCGGATTGCCGAACAGAATCTTTTAAAGGCACAATCGGACAGGGACAGGGGAGTGGTCCTTTCCAGGGGAGGATATGCGACGGAGGAGGATCTGGAGCATCTGGACGTTGCCCTGAGGATTGCCCATCACGAGCTATCAAAGGCCAAAAAACAAATTTCCCTTGACCGGGCGATGGTGAAGAAAATGCAGGCTGCCCTGGCAGCCGACTTGCTGAACAAGCACTATCTCAAGATTGTCTCTGATGTTTCCGGGCGATTCACCAACCGGACGGCAAGTCTTGGTATGTATGTCTCTCCCGGACTGTCCCTTGCAACGATCATTCCGTTTCACACCTGGGTGATTGCGAACATGAAGGAGACCAGAATCACGCACATGAAGGTCGGTGATCCTGTCACGATTCATGTGGATGCCTATCCTGACCGGGTCTTCAAGGGGAAAGTCGAGAGTATCCAGCAGGCGACAGGTGCGATCATGGCCCTTTTGCCCCCCGAAAATGCCACCGGAAACTTTACAAAGGTTGTTCAGAGGGTTCCTGTGCGCATTGCCCTTTTGCCGGACTCGGATCCGGACCACCTTCTCATTCCTGGTCTTTCGGTTGTTCCCACAGTCCATGTTGACCCTTCCTACCATCCGGCTTTTGGCCATTAGGAGATCGGGATGACGGAGACTCCTGTCGCCACGGCTGCCCATGAGGGTGATCTGGGCTATCCGATGCGGGAAAGGATCCTTGTCACTGTCTGTGCCATCGGAGCCACACTGATCGAAACGGTCGACTCGACGGTTGTCAACGTCGGTCTTCCGAAGATGATGGGCGGGCTTGATGCCACTGTCGATGAGGTTGCCTGGATCATTACCGCTTATTCGATCGGCAATATCCTGATGATCCCCATGACCCGTTTTTTTGCCGATAAAATTGGCAGAAAAGTCTATTTTACGGGGTCGGTGTTTTTTTTCACCATTTTTTCCTTTTTCTGCGCACAGTCGACATCCATGCCGGAACTCGTGATCTTCAGGATGTTGCAGGGGGTGAGCGGAGCGGCTTTTTTTGCGACAAGCCAGGCTCTTTTGATTGAAGCGTATCCTTCAAGACTTGTTGGTCTGGCCAATGCGCTTTTTGCGATCGGCATCAGCCTTGGCCCTGCGGTAGGTCCTGTGATCGGCGGATATATCGCCTATCATCTCAGCTGGCCGTGGATGTTTTACATCAATGTGCCGATCGGGATCGTCCTGACCGCATTGTCCTACAAGGTGATCAGGAACTCTCCGTTTACCAATCACGAAGAGACCGCTGATGTCTGGGGGATCCTTCTTCTCGCCCTCGGCATTCCTGCCCTCCAGATCTTTCTGGAAAATGGCCAGGAGTTTGCCTGGTTCGATTCTCCGCTGATACGGGCCAGCTTCTGGATCGCTGTGATCAGTCTCCCGCTTTTTATCGTTCGGCAGTTTATGGCGAAGCATCCCCTCATCGATCTCAGGGTTCTGAAAAACAGATCTCTTGCGGCAGGCTGTTTCGGTCTGTTTTTTCTGGGGATTGTGTATTTCGGAACGCTGTTTACCGTTCCTCTGATGGGACAGATCCTTCTCGGCTGGAACCCCTATAAAATGGGGGTTGTCCTTCTTCCGGGTATCCTTTCCTTTACCTTTACCGCCATGTTTGTCGGTGGAGCGATGGGAAAGGCTCCTCTTTTACCCATCATGTTTGCCGGGATGGGCATTCTTCTTCTTTCCCTTCATGGACTCTCTTCCCTTTCGATCCAGATCGGCCCCGATGCGGTTTTCTGGCCCCTGATCGAAAGAGGGATCGGACTTGCCTGCCTCTTCCCGCCGATCATGACCTTGGCCATGTCGACTCTCTCCAGGGAGAAGGTCTCTTCAGGTGCAGCGTTGGTCAGTATGATGGGCCAGATCGGGGGAACGGTCGGCATTGCCTTCATGACGACGATGCTTGAGCGGTTCGAACAGCAACATCGGAGTGACCTTTCGGCACACCTCTCGAATTCCGCTCCCTTTTTTGAGCAACACTCCCAGATGCTGAACTCACTCTTTATCGCCCATGGTGTCTCGCCCCAGGCGGCGGGTCCATTGTCCTTTGCCCTTATGAACCAGACTCTTGATGCCCAGGCGATGATGCTCTCTTTTGGGAATCTCTACCTTTTGACCTCCATCTCCTGTCTGCTGCTTCTGTTCGCAATCTTCGGCTTTGAGCGCTCCGCGATTTCCCATCCCCAAAAAGAGATGGTGGCCGATTAGGTTTTTCTGGTTTGTCTTTCCCTTACCTTGACCATCCTGTTGCTGAATGAAGCCCTGATTGCTTGACATGGGGATATGTGCCCTGATATCGTTTTAGCACTCACTTGATGCGAGTGCTAATTTTTGATGGGCACCTGTGCAGATGCAGTAGAGGTGGCAGACATGGATGAAAGAAGTTGGGAAGTTTTAAATGCGACGGTGGTGGGGTATATTAGGAATGCCAGTCCGATTGGCTCCCGGGCGGTCAACCGGCAGTTCGGGCTGAACTATTCCCCGGCCACGATCAGAAATGTCATGGCGGATCTTGAGGAAACGGGTTATCTGATGCACCCGCATACCTCTGCAGGAAGGGTTCCGACCCCAAAGGGTTTTCGGTATTTTGTGGACAACACCCGATTCCCGGGGCTCGAGTCCGAGTCGGTGGATCAACTGGCGCATCTTCTTGATGCGGTTCTTGCGGATACGGCATCGCCGGATTTGCTCTCCGTCCTGTCAACGGTCATCAATCTGGTCAGCAGGATGACTCGATCCACGGGGATTCTCCTGGGAACCGGGACAAATCTTGAAGAGTGCCTTCTCTCTCTCGATCTTGTCCAGATTTCTCCCCGGCATGTCCTGATGGTTGTGATAACCGAATCAGGTTCGTTGTTGAAAAAGACGCTTTTGATCCCGGAAAATGTGGATATCCAGGAAGTCATCTCCATGGGGCAGGAGCTCAGCCGGAGAGCCCGTCACAAGACGCTGCTTCAGGTTCGGAGCGAGATCGTGTCGGAGCTTGAGGCGCTGGGAAGGTCGTTGCTGGATGTTTTTACCCAGTTGACATCGCTTTCCCCCGAGCCCGATGTCAGGGTGTTTTGCACCTCTTATTTTGCAGAAGTTCCCGAGTTCAAGAATGCAAATACCTTACGGGAGATCATGGAGGTCTTCGAGGAACAGTCCGCTCTCTACAGGATTTTTGAAGAGCTGCTCACGGAAGACCAGATGGCTCTGAGGATTGGAAACGAAATACCGGTGAGGGCTCTGGAGCCGTGTACCCTGATCTCCATTCCTCTTCGTAACGGGAATGTCTGGCTTGGCTCGATCGGCCTGGTCGGGCCAATCCGGATGCAGTATGACCAGGTTATTCCCATCATGATGTATTTGTCCGATCGTCTGAACTTATGGATTGAAGAGGTGATGCCTCCGACTTCGCACATCAATTCGTAGCGAAGCTCCGGTTATGGATTCGGGGTGTTGATCGTCTTTCCGATTGGTTTTTTGTGTGTTGCGTATCGGTGTGTCACTCAGGAAAAGAGAACGGGGACTCAAAAAAGACATAAAGAAGAAAAGAGGAATGATGGAAGAGGAATTTCGTGAGGAGAAACCATCCGGAGCAGCGTCTCCGGATGGGGAAGAGCAATCTGAAAATCCCGTTGGGGGGGAGAATCAGAACGCTCCTTCCGAACAGGAAAACTGGAAAGAGCAGTATATTCGCCTTTTTGCCGACTTTGACAATTACCGAAAAAGGGTCGGAAGGGATACGGAAGAGTCCAGAAAATTTGCGAATGAATCCCTTTTGTCCGCCTTTCTGCCTGTTCTGGATAACCTTGACCGGGCACTGCACCATTTTGAAAAGCAGCAGTCAAGCGGAGCGGATATCAAGTCCCTGATCGATGGGGTCAGACTGACTCAAAAACAGTTTGAGGAGCTTCTGGAGAAGTACCATGTGACAAAAGTGCCGACCCATGGGGAAGTTTTTGATCCGAATGTCCATGAGGCTATGGGGTATTCGGAGACTTCGTCTGTCCCGGAGGGGACGGTCGTTGATGTTTACCAGCAGGGGTATCGTCTGCACAATCGTTTGTTGAGGCCAAGCCTTGTGACTCTGGCAAGGAAGCCTTAGATTTGCCCGGTCTTTCGATTGTCTCCACAATCAAGGACGGGTTCAGTGAGTGATCAGATCGGATGTGCAGTCGCAGTTCATAACGGATAGTCTAAAAGAAGGGACGGTGTTCAAAATGGCAAAAGTCATCGGAATTGATCTTGGAACGACAAATTCAGTGGTCAGCATCATGGAGGGGGGAGAACCGGTTGTCATTCCCAATCAGGAAGGTTCCCGGATCACTCCATCGGTTGTGGCATTCACCGACAAGGGGGATATTCTCGTCGGTCAGGTCGCAAAGCGCCAGGCGATCACCAACCCGGAAAACACCATTTTTTCGGTAAAAAGACTGATCGGCCGGAAATTCAACTCCGACGAGGTTGCCGATGCCCGTAAAAAGCTTCCCTACAAGATCGTTGCCTCTCCAAATGGTGATGCCCATGTCGAGATTCGGGGAAGGGTTTACAGCCCGGCTGAAATCTCGGCAAAAATCCTTGGAAAGCTCAAGCAGGCGGCTGAGGACTACCTTGGCGAGAAGGTAACGGAAGCTGTGATTACGGTTCCGGCCTATTTTAACGATGCCCAGCGTCAGGATACCAAAAACGCCGGACAGATCGCCGGACTGAACGTTCTCAGGATCATCAATGAACCGACTGCGGCCTCCCTGGCCTATGGTCTCGACAGCAAGAAAGAAGAGAAAATTGCTGTTTATGACCTCGGTGGCGGTACGTTTGATATCTCTGTTCTCGAGATCGGCGATGGAATCTTTGAGGTGAAATCTACCAACGGAAACACCTTTCTTGGTGGTGATGACTTCGATATGAAGATCATCGATTTCCTGATCTCAGAGTTCAAAAAGGAAAACGGAATCGACCTTTCTAAAGACAAGATGGCACTCCAGCGATTGAAGGAATCGGCCGAAAAAGCCAAGATCGAGCTTTCGACCGCGATGGAGACTGAGGTCAATCTTCCTTATATCACCGCAGATCAGACCGGTCCAAAGCATCTGGTCCTGAAAATCTCCCGCTCAAAGCTCGAACAGCTTGTGGACGACCTGGTCACCGGCTCCATTGAACCGGTGAAAAAGGCCATGAGCGACGCTGGCCTGACAACCTCCCAGATTGACGAGGTTGTGTTGGTGGGAGGGCAGACCCGTATGCCCAAAGTTCAGGAGACGGTCAAGAAATTTTTTGGAAAAGAGCCACACAAGGGTGTCAACCCCGATGAGGTCGTGGCCATTGGAGCAGCCATTCAGGGCGCTGTCCTGAAGGGAGAGGTCAAGGATGTTCTTCTTCTTGACGTCAGTCCGCTGTCTCTCGGTCTTGAGACGCTCGGAGGGGTGTTTACAAAGCTCATCGAGCGGAACACGACGATTCCGACAAAGAAAAGTCAGGTTTTCACCACAGCCTCCGACAGCCAGGGATCTGTTTCCATCAAGGTCTATCAGGGCGAGCGGGAGATGGCTGCCGACAACAAGCTGTTGGGAGAGTTCGACCTTGAAGGCATTCCGCCCGCACCCCGCGGAGTTCCCCAGATCGAGGTGACCTTCGACATCGATTCGAACGGAATTGTCCATGTTTCTGCCAGGGACAAGGGAACCGGCAAGGAGCAGTCGATCCGTATCACAGCCCAGGGTGGTCTTTCGAAGGAAGATATCGAGCGTCTGATCAAGGAAGCGGAGATGCATGCCGCCGAAGACAAGGCCAAGAGAGAAGCCATCGAGGCCAAGAACAACCTTGAATCCCTTGTCTATTCAACGGAAAAGTCCCTGAATGAGCTCGGAGACACAATCGGGGATGTCGAGCGCGGAACGTATAGGGAAGCCATCGAGACGGCCAAGAAGGCGCTTGAGTCGAATGATCCGCAGGTTCTGACAGCGGCTCACAAGGAGCTTGAAACACATTCCCACAAGATTGCCGAGATGGTTTACAAAAAGTCCCAGGAGGCAGCGGCACCTCCTTCCGATGGTCAGGCACCTCCTCCTCCAGGCGGACCGGAAGTGGTTGATGCAGAATATGAGGATGTCAAAAAGGACAATCACTGATATGATAAACCCCATCTTTGGTGGGTGGACGGAGGGACGCCAGGGTGGCGTTCCTCCGTCTTTTTGTTTCTCATGACAGGTCAGGGTCATTTTGTCCTGACTCATTGTGGTAATGAATGGCCCCAATGGGCCAGTAGGGGTTCCCGGGCATTCTGTCGTTTTTCCCGGTCATCTGTTTCTGAAAAAGGGAGATTGTAGATCGTGGCATCCAAGGATTATTACAATATATTGGGCGTAAGCCGTTCGGCGAGTCAGGAAGATCTGAAAAAGGCTTACCGGAAGCTTGCGATGCAGTACCATCCGGACCGAAATCCCGGAGACAAGGCCGCAGAAGCCCAGTTCAAATCCATTAACGAAGCCTATGAGATTCTGGGAGACCCCAAGAAAAGGGCCCAATATGATAACGGCGGTTTTTCCGAAGGCTTCGACATGGGAGGTTTTTCCGGAAGGGGAGCCGGCGGTGGACATTTCGGGGATGTTTTTGCGGATGTCTTTTCGGAGTTTTTCGGAACGGCTCAGTCTGGCGGTTCCCAGGCCCAACAGGGAGAGCATATTCTCCGTCAGGTCGAGTTGACCTTTGAGGAAGCTGCCCTTGGGCGGGAGATCTCCGTCAAGGTGCCCCGATGGGAGTCTTGCGCTCCCTGTCAGGGAACAGGTGCCAAGGCGGGAAAGGCTGTCAAGGTTTGTTCGACATGCCGGGGCTCCGGTTATGTCCGTATCCAGCAGGGATTTTTTGCCGTACAAAGGGCCTGTACAACCTGTAATGGCGAGGGGAGCCTGATCACGGATCCTTGTCCTGTGTGTTCTGGGCGAGGTCGACAATCGGTTGAGCGGACCATTACCCGTTCGATTCCTCCGGGCGTTCAGACCGGAATGCGGGTCCGTATCGGTGGAGAGGGGCATGCCGGTAGCCATAACGGCCCTCCCGGAGATCTGTTTCTGGACATCATTGTCCGTCCCCACGATATCTTTTCCCGTGAGGGGGATGATCTGGTTGTCGAGAAAAACCTGTCTTTTATCCAGGCAATCTTTGGCGACGAGGTTGAAGTTCCGACCCTTGGAGCCAGTATCAAGCTGAAGGTGGATCCCGGGACCCAGCCCGGAACGCTGAAACGGTTCCGGGGAAAAGGCCTGGTCAACCCCCAGAACCGCCAGATGGGGGACCTTCTTGTCAGACTGAAGGTGGAGATTCCCACGCAGCTTTCCAAAGAGCAACGTGAGCTTTTGGAAAAATATGCCGAAATATCCGGCAATGTTGTCCATGATTCCGGACATCATGACGGCGGGATTTTCTCCAAGGTCAAATCGATGTTCGAATAGGCCATTTCATGGCCGGTCCCAGAATCTTTTGGATCACTTCCGAAGAGCGGATACTCCCTTCTCTGGAGGAAGGGAGTACACTCATTCCGGGTGAAGAGCTCTCCCTTCATCTGAAGAAAAGTCTTCGTTGCAAGGTGGGGGACTGTTTCTCTTTTTGCCAACCGGAATCCGGTCAGCTTTTTCAGGGGGAGGTCATCCGACTGTCTCCCCTTTCCCTTTCCCTCACCCCGCAGGACTCCCGGAGATCTTATAGGGGACAGCATGGACGTTGCCGATTTTCACTGGCAATTGCTCCGATCAAGGGAGATTTTCTCTCCCAGACTCTTTCTCAGTCGACCATGTGCGGCATCGATCGGCTGATCTGGCTTTCCACCGATCGGGGAGTCGTCAGATGGGATGCAGAAGAGTTTTCCAGAAAAAAAGGGCGGATGGAGGCGATCATCCGGGAAAAAAGCCAACTGTCAGGAAGAACGGACCAGATGAATATGGATGCGCCGATGACTCTGCGGGAGTTGGCGGCTGATCCGGCCGTCTCCTTTCTCTTTTTTGACGAAGCGATTTCCTCCTGGACACCTCAAGCGCCATGGTGGGAGAGAGTGGTTTCCGGACTGGCCGGTATGGAGGGAAATCATGAGCTTGTCGCTCTGGTCGGTCCGGAGGGCGGGTGGTCGGATCGGGAGCGTGGCTTCCTGGAAACTCTGCCAAAAGACCGGTTCTATCCCGAAACGCTCGGTCCGCTGATACTGTCGGCAGAAGCCGCGATTTTGTCGGTGATCTCCCTTTTGGGACTTTCCGGCAGTTATTACAGAAATCATTTTTCTGGCGAAAAGTGATTTTCGTTTTGAAACCGTCTCCGGGAGAATTCAATGGTTCTTGACCGTATCTTGGCATTTGTTCTAGATCTTTCCCTGATCCATTTCCTTTCGACCGGATGGATCACGGTTTTTCGAGAGATTATCCTGAAATCAGTGTCTCCTGAAGAGTTCGACAACCCTTTTCTTTTATGGGCCCAGTCCAATTTTCACCCTGTTTTTTCCATTCTGATCTGGTTTTTGTATTTTTCCGCTTTCCTGACTTTTTTTTCAGAAACCCCGGGGATGTCCATCTTTGATCTGAAGATCCGGAGAATATCGAGATCTTCCGGGGGGATCGGGTGGAGATCGGGGCTTGTCCGTACCTTGGGACTTGTTCTGGAATTTCTGACTCTGGGGTTTGGCCTTCTTCCTGTTTTGTTTTCTTCTTCCGGCCGATCTCTCCATGATTGCCTTTCCGATACGATGGTCGTCAGGGCAAGTGCCCAGGATCTTCCGGTTTTAGATGAGGTCGGACGGATTTGATGGGACTCATTTCGCTTCATTTTAAAGAAAGGATGTTTTGATGCCAGACAAGGATTTCTGGAATTCACGATATGTTGAAAAGAATACGGGATGGGATCTTGGCCTTGTTTCCCCTCCACTTGTGTGGATGGTCGAGGCAGGCTGGCTTCCGCCGGGTTCACGCGTACTGATTCCGGGTGCGGGACGTTGCTATGAGGGAATTTATCTGGCGGGGCTCGGGTACTCTGTGACGGCCGTGGACTTTGCTCCGGAGGCGGCCCGGGAGGCACGGGAAAATGCGGAAAAAAACGGTGTCTCACTCTCTGTCCTTGAACAGGATCTTTTCTTGATGGATCCCAAGGTCACCGGGACCTTTGATATTTTGTTCGAGCAGACCTGTTTTTGCGCGATCGACCCTGAACGAAGGGTTCACTACAAGGAGATGGCGGAAAGAATGATCCGGAAGGGAGGGGAGCTTCTTGGACTTTTCTATGCGCATGGCCGGGAAGGTGGACCTCCATGGACAACGACAGAGGAGGAGGTCCGGGCCCTTTTTGGGGAATCATTCGACTTTTCAGAGTGCGCCATCACCCCCCATTCGGTCGATAGCCGAAAAGGGGAAGAGTTGATGGTGCGGTTGATCAGACGTTAGGCGTTCTATTCTGAAGACGGGAAGAAAGTGATGAAACTTGTGATGGTGACCGGTGGAATCCGTTCCGGAAAAACGGACTATTCAGAGCGATATGTTCTGGAACATGGGGTTTCCCCGTATTTTTACCTTCCGACGGCACTTCCCGGTGATCCTTTGTGGGAAGCCCGCATCTCCCTGCATCAGGAAAAACGTGAGGCCCGTTTTCTGACACTTGAAATAGAGCCTGCCGCACTTCTCAAGAAGGCGGATTCAGGAGAGGTTTTAAAGGAGCATATCCTGCATTCCCTGACCGTTGAGGGGAGTCTTCTCTTGGACAGCCTCGGACTTTTCGTGGCGGCATGTCTTGCTGAAAATGATGCCGTATGGCAGGGGACCGTCAACGGTGTCCTTGATCTTATCAAGCGAAGAACACACCTGACGGTCGTGGTCGCTGAAGAGGTTGGCATGACGCTCGTTCCGGGAACCAGGGAAGGAAGATTGTTCACGGACAGACTTGGAGAATTTCGTCAAATCATCGCCGGATTGTCGGAAGAGGTCATTTTTGTTCTTTCCGGTCTTCCCCTGATGTTAAAAACACGAACCATTCCCGGATGAAAGGGAATGGGTTCAGGATCTTGCCTTAGGCCTATAACGAATTGGGTGAACGCTTAAATGACGATTTTTGAACAGGTGGACCTTTGGGCATCACGCGTACCCATTGATGAAGAAAGAGCACACGAACGGAAAGAGATATCACGCGAGATCCTGTGCCGGTTGAACTCCTTGACGAAACCTCAGGGGTCGCTTGGAAGGCTTGAGGATCTGGTTTTATGGTATGGACTGGCCTGTGGTCAGTCATTGTTCCCGGATCCCGGCGGAGTCGTTTGCGTATTTGCCTCCGACCACGGAATTGCCATGAGCGGTGTTTCAGCCTTTCCTCAGGTTGTAACCGTTGAAATGGTCAAAAACTTTGCAAACGGAGGGGCCGCTGTCAATGTGCTTGCCCGCCAGGCCGGGCTGGAGTTGATGGTTCTCGATATGGGGGTGAATGCCGATCTTTCTTTTCTTCCCTCGGTCGTGAATGCCAAGGTGGCCTACGGGACACAAAATTTTCTGACCCAGAGGGCGATCTCACCATCTGAAATGGTACAGGCGATGAAAACAGGCTTTGACCTTTCTGTAAAACTGAAAGCCCAGGGAAAGGGATTTCTCGTTTTGGGGGAGATGGGAATCGGAAATACCACCTCTGCCTCCGCCCTGATCTCGGCTCTTCTGGAGTTGCCCCCGGTTCTGGTGACAGGGCGTGGAACGGGTCTCGATGACAGGGGTTACCGTAAAAAGCTCGAGGTGATCGAACAGGCTCTGTCCCTGCATGGACCGACCATCAGTTTTCCTCTGGAATGGGGAATGGCTGTCGGTGGTTTTGAAATTGCGGCGATGGCAGGAGCGATTCTCGGGGCGTCGACTGTCGGGTTGCCGGTCATCCTTGATGGGGTGATCACTTCCGCCTCAGCACTTCTGGCCTGGAGGATTTGCCCACGGGTCAAGCATTTTCTTCTGGCGGGACATGTCGGTCACGAAATTGGACATAAGGCCGTTCTGGAGCATATGGGACTGACTCCGGTTCTGGATCTGGATTTGCGTTTGGGGGAGGGCACCGGAGGGGTTCTTGCGTCTCAGCTTCTGAAGTCCGCCATTTGCCTCTTCCATCAGATGGCCACATTTGAAGAGGCCAGCGTGTCCGGAAAAATCTGATGGAATTCTTTGACCGATTCCGGTTAACGGTTCTGTTTTTAACCCGTATACCGATGGGGACTTCCAGTCTTTCCATCAAGATCTGTCCCGAGCAGTTTCCGATTGTCGGTTTTTTTCTGGGAAGTGCCCTCTGGGGCCTATGGGTTGTAACCTCCTCCTTCCCTTCATTGATCCGGTCGGTTCTCTTGGCCATTCTTTGGGTGATCCTGACCGGAGGGCTTCATTTTGATGGCTGGGCCGATACATGGGAATCCGCCCTGTACTCCGGCACTCTCGAAGACAAGCTCCGGATCCGGAAAGATCCTCATGTTGGTGTGTACGGTGTACTGGCCCTGGTTTTTCTTCCTGTTTTTAAAATAGCCTGTCTTGATGCACTGAACGATCGTTCTCTCTGGATCATGGCCGTTCCGATTTTTGCAAGGGGCATTCTTCCCTTGTCGATGAAGACACTTCGGTTTTTAAATCCCGGAATCCCTGACTCGCCCGGATTGGGAACGATAGCCATGACATCCTTTTCCGGAATATCCTTTTATTCGGGACTAGTGATAACGTTTCTTTCCTGCGGAGTTCTTTTGGGTATCGGGGGGGCTCTTTCTGTAGCAGCAGGATGGGTGGTATGGGTGATGATCGCCCTTTGGGTCCTGAAACGAAGTGATAGCCTTTCGGGAGATTTTATGGGTTGGTCGATTGAGGGTCTTGAGGGCGTTGCCCTTTTTGCGCTGGTGCTTTTTTCGATCAGAGGGTGATGGCTCGACCGTATGGACTTCCCTTAGGGCATGCAAAAAAACGAAAAGAAAAAGAATGCGTTTTGGAAAATACCCGGGAAAATATATGGGCATTGCCGGGTCATCCGGGAAAAGGGCCTTGATTTCCATGCATGATCATTCGAGATTCTGCTCTCAGTCATGATGTTCTATAGGGTGCTGCTGCCCTCTTGAGAAGAGAAGATTTTGAAAATGCCAATCTTCAGGACAGTGGATCTTGAACAGTGGATCTTGAACAGTGGATCTTGAACAGTGGATCTTGAGTGGATTGAAATTAGGAGAAGTCAGGTTGACAGCCTCTTTTTTCCATACAAACGCTGGAAAGCGAAAGCTCTCTTTTCTGTTTTTATTTCTGGGATTTTCCTTTGTTGTTTTTCCCTCTTTCTGTAGGGCCGATTCTTCTCCAATATTGGAGCTGTCCGGTGGAGAAATGATCTTTTCCCAGCAAGCGGCATTCTATGATGCCATGGTCGGGGGACTCTTTCCCCTGGAGGGACTGAAGAGTCTTGCCGATGGACCTGAGCCAGCCTTTCTACATGTATTTGCTGCGGGCAATGTCATCAATTTCAACCAGCCTGCAGTCTCTCCTGAGCAATCGGTGGATGGTTTGACTCGCGAGTCCTATACAGGAGGCGTGGGAGCTGTTGGGCTTCGTATCCCGACCTCTTGGGGGTTCTGGGAGGGGGATATAGGCGGGGCCTATTTTAATGTTGACCAGACATTTTCTCCGGTGAGCACAGTCTCCGGAGTCTATGTCCAGACCGAATTTCTTTTTGATCGGATGGGTCCTGGCGCTCTTGATCTTTTTGGAAGTTATATCGGAAGCATTAACTATTTATTGGGTGAAGGGCGCTACATGATGGATGCCGGAGAGCTTTTTCGCAGGAAGGCGCTTTTCTATGCCGGACCCGAGATCATCGGCCAGGGGAATAGCAGTTACGAAGTTGTGCAGGGAGGAGGAGTCTTCTCAGCAGAATTCCCTTCCCTGCATACTACTTTCTCTCTTGAGGCCGGAGTGCTCAACTCTTCTGTCTGGCCGGGTGTGGGAGGCTACGAGGGGGTATCTTTTTATTATTCCTACTGAGAAGACGATGACCCATTAATGAAGTGGGCACTCATTCCCAAGAGGACAATGGATAGAGTGCCCAGATTATAGACCTTCAAAACTCCCGATCTATGGAGAGGGAGGAGGAGGCGGTGATCCGCTTGGAGGAGGTGGTGGTGGTGATCCGCCTGGCGGAGGAGGAACAGGTGTCGAACCTGTTGCTACGCCGGAGACAACCTGTCCATGCTGATTGGCGATAGCCGAAAGAGCCTGTCCGGTCATTCCTGACTTGGCATCCTGGGAAATGGTCTGCCCTTGGGAAGAAGCGACTCCTGAGACCGTTTGACCAAAGTTTGCAGGAGTCGGACTCATGTGGGCCATCCCCATGTTGGCCCCACCTGCCGGATGAACATGAATTCCGGGGTGCACCGGAGGATGAACGGGTGGTGTGATTCCGCCCGGATGAGCCATAACGGGGCTCGCAAGAGAAAGAACAAAAAGAAAACCGTTCGCCAGATTGACGGCCGGCCGTATTTTGGGTTGGCAAGTCATGGCTACCTCCTTATATCTGTGGATCTGTTGAACGACTTATGCCAATACCCTCATTTTATTCCTCTTGTTTCAGGCGATTCAAGGTATTCTCCAGTGATATCCATCACGCAATGGTTCATAAAAATCTCCATAAAGCAAACGGCTGTTCATTTTCTTGGTTTCTTGGTCAAAGATCGCTATGGGGAGAGAAGAAAGAACGGAGGTACCGAAGGGAGCTGATTTGAAGATAAAGGTCGAAATGATACCTCCCGCTCCGGCTTCTTGGCGGACTCACCGGTCGGATATCTTGTGATAGGCAGCCTGCCAGAGCAACCTGCACGCTACCTATCGTTCTGAAGAGTTACCATCGGTTCCGGGAATTTCTTCCTAGTGTGCCGCCCCTGTGGACTTAGGCTCCGGGGCAGGCGGCATGTAGACTCTCTTTAGGGCTTCCTCAGGATATCTGAGCCCCTTGGCGATTCCCAGCGGAAAAAGGTCGGTCAGCCTGACCAGTTCCTGAAAAGGAACGGGAATCGCCAAGCCGTCGACGAACTCATCGATATGGGAAATACGGGAAGACCCCGGAATGGGGACGATATCCGGGCCCTGTGCCAGAATCCATGAAAGAGCCAGCTGGGCGGGCGTCATATGGTTTCTGGTTGCCATTTCCCGGACTTTTTCAGCAAGTTCCTTATTCTTCAGGAGATTTTCTGACTGAAAACGGGGATGGGATTTGCGGACATCTCCGTCCTTGATCTCCGATGCGGAAGCAAAAGATCCGGTGATGAGCCCTCTTCCCAGCGGACTGTAAGCCACCAGTCCGATTCCCAGTTCCCGGCAGGTTCCAAGGACATCGATCTCGATCTCTCTTGTGACAAGGGAGTATTCATTCTGCAAGGCAGCGATCGGCTGGACCTTGTGGGCTTTCCTGATATCCGAAGGATTGGCCTCTGAAAGCCCCACATGCCGGACCATTCCCTTTTGGACCAGTTCTGCCATGGCACCCATGGATTCCGCAATGGGTACCGAGGGGTCGACACGATGAAGATAGTAGAGGTCGATCGTCTGGATGCCAAGCCGGTCCAGACTTTTCTGACAGGCTTCGAGGATATATTCCGGACGTCCATTGACCCCTGTCGGCCGATTGGTCGCCTTGTCCCGGACGATCCCGCATTTGGTCGCAATGGTCAGACCTTCTCGGCCATGGCTTTTCACAGCTTCTCCCAGAAGTCGCTCATTGTCTCCATCTCCATAGACATCTGCCGTATCCAGAAAAGTGATACCCCTCGAGATGGCATGGAGAAGGCTTTTCATGGCCTCTTCCTTGGAAGGTGGACCATAAAAATCGGATAATCCCATGAGGCCGAAGCCGATGGAAGAAACGCTAACGCCACTGCGACCCAGGTGCCTTTTTTGCATCAGAAGGACTCCTTGTTCAAATTCAAAGGGAAAAATGTTTTTTCATCGGACCATCCTAGCAATTCCTGATTTTGAGGGCAAGCTGCGGGGGAGATGTTCGGGTTCGGGATCGGATGGTGTCAGGAGGAAAAGGATGAATGGGATGTTTGATCCGGATTCGCTTTCAAGGATCCCCCTCTTGGAGATTCGGAGAGAAGCCCTTTCCTACATCAGGGGGCGTCGTTTGGAAACAGGCGGTTTCTGTTATTTCAAATCCATGGGATCAGGGGCGCCTTCTGTTCTGGACACTCATGCTGCCGCTCTTGCCTTTAGACTTCTGGATCCGGGTGGACGGCAAAACCTTCGATCCGATTCCAGGACCCACTCATGGCTCATGGAGAGACTTCTTCTGGAGCTTTCCGGCGAGGATATCACGGGAGTTTGGCATCTGTGCTCGTCTCTTCGACTGATGGGAGATTTTCTTTCGGAGGAGCTGCGACTCCGGGTGATTGCCTTCCTTGAAAAAACGGCAAAACATTTTTTCAGGGAAGGGATTCTCCCGGATGGCCCGCTCGGGAAGACGGGCACTTCCGGATCACAGTCGAGCCTGATCGCATGGAACCGGCTGGCGGATCTTGCCAGATGGAATGGTGATCGTCCTTTTCTGCCAGTCTCAGACGATCCTATCGGGAGCACACTGATCGAAAGATTTTACGAATGGGAGATGGATATTTCAGGATGGTATCCGGGCCGGATCTTCGGATCTTCCGATCTGTCTCCATTTCTCCATGCGGTTTTTGGATACGTCCTGTCGGAGGGATCGACGGCAACGGATATGGCGGTTATTGCAAGCGGGGTCATGAGGGATGTGAAGGAGCGGAAGGGCTGTTCCTTTTCAAAAGAAATTTTGGAGTGGGTAATGGATTCCCGGAGCGTATCCGGAGGATTCGGACGGATTCCGGGAGCCATTCCGGATCTTCTCTCGACCGCCCAGGCAATCTTGATCCTTGAACTTTTGACAGGAGAAGGTTTTTGTTTTGATCAACTGCTTCCCCAAGGTCTTTGGTGGAGCCTTCAGGAAAAATGATTTTGCTGGTTTGTCCGGGAATTTTCCCGGATGGATGTTGTGCTATAATTTTTCCCGAAAATTCCATCGTTTTCCAGATGGACGGAGAGGATCTCCTGTCTGATTTCCCTTATACGCCGGAGTTGTCCATTGACCAAGTCTTCCGACCAGATCCCTGACCGACTGAGAGTTCACCTGTTTCGTCACGGCCATCTTGAAAACTCCGAAAAGAGCCTGATCAATGGCTCGACCGATATTCGCCTTTCGGATAAAGGACGGCGTCAAATGGCTTTTTGGGGAAGCCATCTCCATGGGATGTCTGCAAGTTTTTTTATTTCGAGCACCCTTACCAGAACAAAGGAGAGCCTCTCTCTCGTCCAGTCGGATCGAAAAGGGGAGACTCTGGCTCTCGAATCCCTCAGCGAACGCCGCTTTGGATCATGGGAAGGGTTGACCCGGGAAGAGATTTCTTCACGTGATCCGGAGGGTTACAAACGTTGGCTTGAGGTGGATCCCTCATTCGCGCCTGAAGGTGGTGAGAGCTTGTTCGGATTTTCCAAAAGGGTCCTTTCAGGATGGGATGAAGTTCTTCACAAGTCGGGATTCGGAATAGAAATTGTGATGGTCTGCCATAGCGGTACAAACAGGATACTGATCCTTCATGCCCTTGGCCTTTCCATTCAATCCTATTTCCGGTTTTCGCAGGAACACGCCGCCCACAATATCATCGACTTCTACAGGGACCATCCTCCCTGTCTGATGACGCTCAATCAGACTCCGGAGAGCATTATGGGCAGTGGCAATGTCTGATCGAAGAAATGGACTCGTTGTTGCGGGTCTTTCATCAGGTTCAGGAAAAACGGTTGCCACCATGGCCCTTCTTCGTGGTCTTTCATCCCGGGGATTGGATGTGGCTCCGATGAAGTGCGGACCGGACTTTATCGATCCCCGTTTTCATGAAGCTTGTGTGTCCGGCCCGTCTTTCAATCTGGACAGGTACTTCCTTTCGGAGGAAGGGCTCATAAAACGCTACGAGACTTCGATCTCCGAAAAATCCGGCGGGGTGATCGAAGGCGTGATGGGGATCTTTGACGGAGAGACAAAAGGGACATCGACCGCAGATATTGCTCGGACGCTTGATCTTCCGGTCATTTTGGTGATCAACTCAAAAGGTTTGGCCGAGACGATAAAAGCCTTGGTGAAAGGGGTCATGGTCCATGCTCCCGGGCTTCGGATCCTGGGTGTGATTGCGACCTTTACCGGATCGAAACGGCATGGAGATATCCTGAGGGAGGCTCTTGGGAAAGACGGCTTGCCTCCACTTCTGGGGACGATTGAGCGGAATGTGGCCCTTGAGCTTCCGGAGCGTCATCTGGGGCTGGTTGGTGTGAAAGAGCTTTCGTTGAACGGATTCTTGGAACGTTTTATGGACACGATCGATTCGGAGATTGTTCCTGGATTTTCCTGGGAGCTGATCGAACAACATTTTCAAAAAAGAGATCCCAAACCGGAGATTCCTCAGAATTCGGGCCCCGTCCCTTTTTGGGGGGGGATTCATAGGGGACACAATCTCCAGACGGCAAAGGTGCGTCTTGGAATCGCATGGGATCGTGCCTTTTCTTTTTATTATCCCGAAAACCTTGAAATGCTCTCCGAATTGGGTGTTGACCTGGTCCCTTTTTCTCCGATGGAAGACTCCTCTCTTCCCGAAGATCTTGATGGATTATTGTTTGGCGGGGGGTATCCGGAGCTTTATGCGGAGGAATTGTCAGGAAATCAGGCCATGAAAGAATCGGTCCGTTCCTTTTCAAGGACCGGAGCGCCCATTGTCGGTGAATGTGGAGGCTTCCTGTATCTGACGAGGGGACCCAGAAATCGTCAGGATGGCGAGCTTCTTCATGAATTCACAGGTCTTTTTCCGACCAGTTTTGTGATGGGAGAAAAACTCCGGCGCTTGGGTTATGCAGAGGTGTCCCACCCGGGTAGCGGCCCTTTTGCAATGGCTTCTGGATTTGTCCGCGGCCATATTTTCCACTATAGTTTTCTCCTGAATGATCCATCGGAAGAGGCTTCGACTTCTCCCGCATTTTTGAAAAGCGGGGAAAATGAGGGCATGAAAATGGGCAATGTCATGGGATCCTATCTCCACCTTTATTTCCCATCCAACCCGGAATACGCACGTTCGCTTGTGGCAAGCCTTGCTCGGTCACAAGTGAACAAGGTGAGATTCCTATAATACTAGAGGTTCAGGACGTTCCTGAACGATCAGGAGTGAGGAGAAAACTTGAAGCCAGCCGTTGTGGTCCTGAGCCAAATCAGAAGAAATCATCTCGAAGGAATCCGAAACCAGCTTTCCCGCCATGGGGGACATCCTGTTTCGGCATCGATCGCGCTTTCGGAAGGTGTCGCCCCGGTCAGGGATTTTCTGGAAACATTATCCCGGTCGGGAGTCCGTCAGCTCGCTGTCTTGACGATGGATGAGGATGCGGTAAAGGCGATCGAGTCATTTGACCGCATGATTGCCGATCTCAAGCCGGAAGGACTTGATATCCGCCACATATTTGGTTTTATCGATACACAGCCGTTCATACGTGCCCTGTCGGAAAAGGTTCGACGGACATTTGCCCCTTCCGAAGAGGATCTTCGTCCGGTCATTCTTCTTCCTGAAAAGATTGAAGAAGAGAGCTTCAGAATTATCGACGAGACGCTTTCAGGGTATGGCCTTGAGAGTCACTGGCATCAGGTGGTCAGAAGGGCCATACACGCCGCTGCCGACTATGAAATGGCCGATATCATGGATGCACATGAAAAAGCCCTCGAGAGTACCGTTTCCGCTCTTTCCGGAGGATGCCGGATCATTGTCGATGTCCAGATGGTGGAGTCAGGACTCTCAAAACCCCATCTTACGGCCAATGGAAACACTGTTTTTTGCCATGTTTCGGATCAGGATGTCAGGGAAGAAGCCATTCGCCTTGGTCTGACCAGATCAACGATGGCCATGAGAAAAGCCAAGAACGCGATGGACGGCTCTGTGATCGTCGTGGGGAATGCACCAACCGCTTTGTTTGAGGTGGTCCGGCTGATCCGGGAAGAGGGTGTCCGTCCCGCAGGAGTTGTGGGCGTCCCTGTGGGATTCGTCGGTGCATCCGAGTCCAAGGAACTGCTCTCGAGGGTCAGGGAGGTTCCATGGATTGTGACGAGGGGACCAAAAGGGGGGTCGACCGTAGCCGTTGCGATCACGAATGCTTTGCTGAGATTGGGTAAGTGAGGAATATTCAAGGGAAAAGTGGATGGTGCCGAGGGGCAGAATCGAACTGCCGACACGAGGCTTTTCAGGCCTCTGCTCTACCGACTGAGCTACCTCGGCACGGGGGGTGACTATAAAGAGATTGATTGATTGTGTCAAGGGGTAAACTATGCTTTGATAGTCTCCCGACCGATTAAAGAACCATTCTCGGGTCTTATTTTGTGATTGTGCATTTTTATTGGACGTTTTCGATGGTTTTTTCTATACTTTATCGGAGAGGTCTCCAAGGACCGTTCCATCTGTTTTTGATTGCATCAGCAAGTCCATTCGATATTAACGATTTCTTGTCAGAGCTGGCATGATTCCATTAATGCAGGGTTTCGTCTTTTTTTGGCAGGCCTCGACTGAAAGGGTCCATTGCGTAATTTTTTCCTGAAACAGAAACAATGGATTGTCCTCGGACTTTTGATGGGTTTTTCTCCTCTTTATCCGCTTTATGCTGCTGATGAGCCGCCAGGTCTCCTGCCGGAGCCCCCTTCACTCTCTCCGACAAAAAGCGCGGCATCGACAGAAAAGCCCATTCTGGTCAGAAAAATCGATTTTTCCGGAAATCACCGCATCGATTTTGAAACCATCCGGAACAAGGTTCACACAAAGGTGGGTGATGTCCTGTCGATCGCATCCCTGGATGCGGATCTCAAGAGTCTTTACGCCACAGGATATTTTGAAAAAGTCGACCTTTATGTCCAGGGCTTTGAAGGTGGCGTCAGGGTCATTTTCAAGCTGAAAGAAGAGCCGACGATAGAAAAGATCGATTTTATCGGAAATAGTGCAAAGAGCTCGTCGGATCTGAGGAAAAAAGTCACGATCCTTCCAGCCTCTTTCTATGATGGCCGCCAGGTTCACGATAACGTCGAGCGGATCAAGGCATCATACCGGTCGGCCGGATATTACAACTCGAAGGTTGTTCCCATTCTCAAACGCATGGGCCGTCACAAGAGAGAGCTTGTTTTCATGATCGACGAGGGCGGTCAGACCAGAATCACGAAAGTGACCTTTTCTGGCAACAAGCACTTTTCTTCTTCCGTTCTGGCAAAACAGGTGAAAACAAAGCCTTATTTTGCACTGACCTCCTGGTGGACCGATGCGGGAATCTACAAAAAATCGGAAACGGACCAGGATGTCCAGCGGCTGAGGAACTTTTATCTGAACAATGGGTATATCAATATCGGAGTGGGACAGCCGAAGGTCGTTTTTACCCACCACCGGAAATCCATGACGATTGTCTTTCCCATTCAGGAGGGTGAGCAGTTCCATTTGGGATCGATCGCCATTTCGGGCAACAAGCTGTTTTCGAACAAACGTCTCCTGAAGGCGGTCAAGCTCAAGCCGCCGATGGTTTTTTCGAGGAAGATGCTTCAAAAGGACATCACCACCCTGACCCGTATGTACGGACACAAGGGGTATGCCTTTGCCATCGTGACGCCACAGATCGTTCCGAACCTTCAGAACAAGACCGTTGACCTGACCTATTCCGTGACGGAGGGGGGGCTCGTCCATATCCGCCGGATCAACATTACCGGAAACGAACTTTCACGGGACAAGGTGATCCGGCGTGTTCTGGGCGTTCAGGAGTCGGATATCATGGACACTCAGGAGCTTCAGAACTCCTACAGGAACCTTCAGAACCTGAACTTCTTCTCGAATGTCCAGATTGTTCCCAAACAGGTCGGGAGCAACCTTGTGGACCTGAATGTATCGGTCAAGGAAAAGCCAACCGGCACCTTCTCGATCGGTGGCGGGTACAGCACACTGTTCGGTGTCATGGGTATGGCGACGATTGCCCAGAACAACATTTTCGGCACGGGAGATTCTGTTTCCCTGTCCGGTGAGCTTGGCGGATTTATCACCATGTACTCTCTTACGATCTCGGATCCCTGGTTCCTCGATACTCCGACGTCGGCGTCTTTGTCGTTGTTTGATACGTTCATGGATTACTTTACTTACTGGAATAGCGCCATCGGAGGATCGCTGACCTTCAGCCGCCGTTTCGGGTATTATTTCTCCACATCGCTTTCCTGGCTTGCGGAATCGGAAAATATTTTCCTTGTCTCTCCGACTCCCCAACAGGCCCTGACCGCCCCGATCCTCGCTCCTTTCCTTGCCCAGCAAGGGTTCTGGACCCAGAGCGGACCATCTGTCGGTGTTTCTTATGATCGTCGGGACAACTATATGAATGCCCATTCCGGATACCATATCTGGGGCAATGTTGGTGTTTACGGCGGTACCTTTGGCGGAGATACAGCCTTCTACTCGACAACCGGTCATATGACGGTCTTTTTGCCGGTGACGGAACATTCAACGCTGTCGTTCCATGTCGGAGGAGGACTTGTGGAGCCGATCGGTCCGGACGGATTCATTCCTGTCTGGGATCGTTTCTATGTCGGCGGTATCTACTCAAACCGGGGATACAACTTCGGTTATGCAGGCCCGATGCCCTATGGCTATCTGGTTGGCGGAAACAAGGAGATTCTCTTCAACTCCGACTATATCTTCCCGATTTTCCCGAAATTCGGGTTCTACGGGGATATCTTCTTTGACGACTCTGGTGAGTTTGTGCCCGGTCAACCGGTCACGCTTGGCGGTATCGACTGGCCTGGTGCCGGTGTCGGAATCATGTGGAATTCACCAATGGGTCCCCTGACTCTTGATCTTGGATGGCCGCTGATCAGCAATGCGCAGATGCAGGCGTTCCCGGGGAACTATCCAGGGCCGGTGGTCAACTTCCAGATGGGATCCCTCTATGGAGGGTAACTGTCCAATCGGGTGCATCTTGCCCAATAATAACAATAAGGAGATTTGACTTATGAAGCTTCAACAAGGATCAAAACTGACAGGGAAGATGACTGTTACGATTGCTGCGGCATTTTCGCTCGCCGGGATTCTTTCGATGGCCACTCCCGCCCAGGCGGCTTCCGATGTCGCGGTTGTGGATGTCATGAAAACCTTCGAGGAAACCGATCTCGGCAAGTCCATCCAGACCCATGTGAAGCGATACTCCCAGTCCAGGGCGAACAAGCTCAAAGGAGAACAGAAAGCCCTTCAGGATGAGAACAATGAGATTCGCCAGCAAAGCGGAGTGATCAGCAAGGATGCACTGAAGGCCAAGGAGATGGAGTTCCAGCAGCATATTGATGCCTATAAGAAGGAAGCCCGAAAGCTCCAGACCGAAATGGCCTCCGAGACAGTGGTGGGACTTCGGAAGTTTATTGATGCCGAAAACGCCGCAGCGAAATCCGTTGCCAAGAAATATGGTTTTTCCATCGTGATAGGGGAACATCCGATCCGTATGCCGATCGGTCCGACACCTCCCATTTTTCGGGGACCCAGATTCTTGTACATCAACAAGAAAAATGACCTGACAGAGTCCGTGATCGCCAAGATCAACAAGGATCACCCTGCCGGCGGCGGAAATTAATGACGCTTTCAGAGATTTGCTCCCTGGTGTCCGGGGAGCTTTTTGCTCCAGTGGGGAGCGAGTCTCAATCCATACGGGGAATACGCTCCATGTCGGAGGCCAGGGAAGGGGATATCACCTTCCTGGCCAACGTCCGCTATCGTCCCGAGCTTAAACGGCTGAAAGCATCGGCTGTCCTCCTTTCACAACACGAGCCGGATGCGACCATTGCCCAGATTGTGGTCCGGGATCCTTATCTTGCCCTCAGCATCCTGATGCAGCATTTTTATCCGATGCCAAAAGGGAGCGGACAAATCTCCCCGATGGCTTTTGTTTCTCCGACAGCCCGCATCGGTTCCGGTGTGGATATCGGCCCCATGTGTGTCGTTTCCGAAGGTGTGACCATCGGTGAGGGCTCTGTCCTGACCTCGGGGATTCATGTCGGCAAGAACACCACCCTCGGAAACGATGTGTATATTCATCCCAATGTGGTCATACGGGAGGATTGCCGCATCGGGAACCGGGTCATCATCCAGCCAGGCGCAGTGATCGGATCCGATGGTTTCGGGTATGCGGTGGATCCTTCCGGGAAAAGGTTCCGCATTCCGCAGGTCGGCATCGTTGTCATCGGAGATGATGTCGAGATTGGCGCAAACTCGACTGTCGACCGGGCAACCTTTGGTGAGACCAATATCGGCAGGGGAACCAAAATGGACAATCTTGTCCAGATTGCTCACAATGTGAAAATCGGTCAGGATTGTGTTCTTGTTGCCCAGTCGGCGGTTGCCGGTTCGGGGCGTCTCGGTGATCGGGTGATCCTCGCCGGCCAGGCGGCGGTTGTCGGTCATATTGAGGTCGGCTCCGATTCTGTCATTGGCGGTCAGAGTGGTGTGGCTTCGAGTCTCTCCGAAGGTTCGAGAGTCTCGGGTTCTCCTGCGATTCCGCACAATATATGGCTCAGGGTGCAGTCCATCGTCAAGGATCTGCCATCGATCCTTGCGCGCATCCGGAAGCTTGAACGCTTGTCCCGAAGTTCGGAAACGGCTGTTTCCGGAAATGAAATCCAAGAAGGAGGAACGGAAAAAAATGGATGAACTGCTTGATGGTCTGGATATTCAGGAGATCATGGAGATCCTTCCTCACCGATATCCTTTTCTTCTTGTGGACAGGGTCCTTTCTGTCGAACCGGGGAAAAAGATTGTGGGTTTGAAAAACGTCACGATCAATGAACCCTATTTTGCCGGCCATTTTCCTGGCCATCCCATCATGCCGGGAGTCTTGCTGATCGAGGCAATGGCCCAGCTCGGGGGTGTTCTCGCGATACTCTCGGGACAGGACAAAACCGAAAAGATCCCCTACTTCATGGGGATTGACGAGGCTCGTTTCCGTCATCCGGTGCGTCCAGGTGACACATTGACCATCACCATGACCAGCAAGGCTGTCAGAGGCTCGACCTGGAAAATGGCCGGCGAGATCCATGTGGGATCAAAGCGTGTATGCGAAGCAGTGATCATGGCCATGATCGCCTCTCCTCCTTCTGCTGGCAAATAGCGGTTGTCCAATCAGGAATCGGCCAGACCGGATAAAAATGCAATGGTCTTATCTCTGGCCAAGACTTTGGGAAGGGCTAACGTTTGAAAAAAGAGCATAAGTCTTCACAGGAACCCGAGGAGTCTTCATTGGACCAGGGTGAAGTGTTTATCCACCCTCTGGCATCTGTCTCCAAGGGAGCGGAACTTGGCCCGGGTGTTTCTGTCGGCCCGTTTTGCACAGTCGGCCCACAGGTGGTCATCGGAGCGGGTACCAGGCTGATTTCTCATGTGGTCCTTGACGGGAAAGTCATCATCGGGCAGGGGAACACCTTCTATCCCTTTTCGTCGGCTGGACTTGTTCCACAGGATCTGAAATACCATGGAGAGCCGAGCTGGGTCGAAATTGGTGATAAAAACACGATTCGCGAATCTGTCACGATTCACAGGGGGACGGAAGGCGGAGGGATGTTGACAAGGCTGGGAGACGGAAATCTTCTCATGGCCTATGTCCATGTTGCTCATGATTGCCGTCTGGGGTCGCGGATCATCATGGCCAATGCGGCCAATCTTGCGGGTCATATCACCATTGAGGATGGAGCCATTATCGGAGGGCTCACCGGAATCCACCAGTTTGTGAAGATCGGAGCCTTGTCGCTTGTTGGCGGCATGAGCGGAATTTCAAAAGACGTCCCTCCTTATGTATGGGCCTCCGGGAACAGGGCGTTCCTTTACGGTCTGAATATGGAAGGTTTGCGCCGGGCCAGAGTCTCTCCGGATTCGATCGCCGCATTGAAGAAGGCCTATGGGATCCTGTTCCGGGGTGGCAAAAACCAGAAGAGTGCCATTGGCGAAGTCAGGGACACTGTGTCTTTGACTCATGAGGTTTCTCATTTACTGAACTTTATCGAACAGTCCGGCAGAGGTGTCCTGACGGCAAGACGCTCCGATGAAAAATCCGCATCAGGTGACCAAACTGCTCAGGAATAGCGGAAGGCTCCTGTCTTCAGATGAGGGAGAGACAATCGGATGACATCCAACGATCGTGTTTCTGGTTCTGTTTCCCCGGCAACCACTCTCCCTGAAAAAATCGGAATGATTGCCGGAAACGGAACCTTTCCACTTCTTTTTCTGGAATCAGCAAGAAAAAAAAAGATTCCGGTGGTTGTTCTGGCCCACAAGGGTGAAACGGATCCCGAGATTGAAACATTCGGTTACCCGGTGACATGGGTAAGGGTCGGACAGGTGTCTCCGATCTTTGATCTTTTTCATAAGGAGTCGGTTGTTCATGCCGCTTTTGTCGGTGGTATCAAAAAACCCAGCCTCTTTGAATTTCGCCCGGACCTGAAAGGTCTTTCCATCCTGGCAAAAGTCGCCATCCATCACGATGACCAGGTCCTTCGGGCTCTGGCGGATGCTTTTTTGAAAGAAGGAATCACTATTGTTCCCTCGACGATTCTCCTTCCCGAGATTGCCGCAGGCGAAGGTGTCCTTGGTGCTTGCCAGCCGACAGATGAAGACATGGTGGACATTCGACTTGCCTTTACCGTCGGAAAGGCTCTGGGGGAGCATGATGTCGGCCAGTGTGTCGTTGTCCGGGAAAAAGTCGTTTTGGCCGTGGAGGCGATCGAGGGAACCGATGAAACGATCCGCCGGGGAGCGCTTTACGGTCCGAAGGGTGTGGTTGTCGCAAAGATGGTGAAGCCCGGCCAGGATCTCCGCTTCGATCTTCCCGCTGTGGGTATGGGAACCCTTGCCGTGATGGAAGAGGTCGGAGCCTCAACCCTTGCGATTGAGGCGGGTAAAACCATCATTCTGGACGGCCATGTTTTCATCTTGAAGGCCAATCAGGCGGGAATTTCGGTTGTGGGGGTGAAATGGGATTGAGATTCGGTGTGATCGGGGTGGGTTATCTTGGCCAGCATCATGCCCGGGTTCTGACGGAAATTCCGGGGGTGACCCTTTCGGGGATCATCGATTCCGATCCCGGGCGCGCCCGGGAAATTGCCGGCCGGCTCATGGTGCCTGTTTTCGACAGCATTGCCGCCATGGCCGCATCGGTTGACGCTGTTTCCATCGTGACTCCGACCACGACCCATTTTGAGATTGTCAAGGAAGTTTTCTCCGGAGGAAAACCGCATATTTTTCTGGAAAAACCCATCGCCGACACTCTGGAAAACGCCCAGAAAATTCTGGATCTGACGGAGCTTCACGGGGTCAAGCTTCAGGTCGGCCATATCGAACGGTTCAATCCGGGGATAGAAGCGATCTTTGAAGCGAATCCCCGACCGGCCTATATTGAGGCGCAAAGACTATCCCCGTTTGGAATCCGGGGGACGGATGTGCCTGTGGTCGTCGACCTGATGATCCATGATATCGATATTATCCTGTCTCTAGTGAGATCGCCTATCGCCGATATCCGGGTGGTGGGAACACCGGTGATTACCGGCCATGTGGATATCGCCAATGCCTGGATCGAGTTTGAAAACGGATGTCTCGCCCAGGTTCTGGGAAGCCGGGTCTCTCTCGACCGACTTCGGAAGTTCCGGATCTTTGATCGTGGAGGACGTTATTTTTCCCTGAACTATGAGACAAGGGAACTCAAAACCGCAAAGGTCGAACTCGAACCCGGAAGTCTTCCGAAGATCAACAGGGACAAGAAAACCTTTGAGCAGGTGGAACCTCTGAAAAAGGAACTCTCAAGCTTTGTCTCTGCCATCAGGGACGATCTTCCGGTGAAGGTCACGGGAGCGGAGGCCCTTTTGGCACTGAAGGTCGCTCTTCAGGTGACAAGACTTGCCAATGAAAGCCTTGCCAGGTTTCATGCGCAAGATGAGCTGAAACTCTCCTGATGGACGGCGATCCTGAAGGAAAAACCAATTCTTCAGGCCAGCCCCATTGAAGATGAAAGTGGAAAACCTGTCCGATGACCCTTTCTTCCAACTCTTCCGCATCTCCCCGTAGTCTTCTGATTGTCACAGGGGAACCATCGGGCGACCAGCATGGGGCGCGTCTCCTCCTTGCCCTTAAAGAGATTGAACCGAATGTTCAGGCCTTTGCCGTTGGAGGAGAAAATCTCCGGAAAGCAGGTGCCGGGATCCTGGTTGATATTGCCGAACTCTCCGTCATGGGGCTTGTTGAAGTTGCCCAAAAAATTCCGGTCCTCCTGAGAGCCAAAAATCGCATTCTGGAAGCGGTTCGCCTTCACCATATCAAGACTGCCGTTCTGATCGACTTTTCAGGGTTTAATCTGAGACTTGCCAAAAGTCTGAAAGCGATGGGTGTCCGTATTTTTTATTACGTCAGCCCACAAGTCTGGGCATCAAGAAAGGGGCGCGTCAAAAAAATCCGGGAGCTTGTCGATCACATGTTTGTGATCTTTCCCTTTGAGCGGGATTTCTACGAAGCGGAAGGGGTTCCGGTGACCTTTGTGGGCCATCCGCTTCTCGATGAGGCCAGACCCCAGGAGGATCCCGAAACCCTCAAAAGACGCTTCTTTCCTGGAATTGCCCCATCGATCACCAAGGACGGGGATCTCCCTTTTCCTAGAGTGATCGGACTTCTCCCGGGGAGCAGGGCGTCAGAGATCCGATACCTTTACCCTCGAATGCTTGCCGCATTCGATCTGTTAAGGACGAAATACCCGGGTCTTCGCGCAGTCGTTCCACAGACGCCCCATTTGAATGACTCCCTTTTCAGTCCGATGGAGTCGATCTATCCCTGGGCTTTGGATCCGGATGTGTTCAGGAGGGTTCCGGGCCGCTTCAGGGAGGTGACAAAGGCCTGCGATCTGGCGATCGTCACAAGTGGAACCGCAACGCTGGAAACCGCTCTTCTTGATGTGCCGATGGTCGTGGTTTATGTGATGAATGCTTTTTCCTACCAGATTGCCCGACGGCTTGTGACGGTGCCGGCAATCGGAATGGTCAACCTGGTTGCAGGTCTGTCTTCTGACGGGAGGACCGCGATGCCAGAACTGATACAGGAGAAGGCTTCTCCTGAGAGGATCTTTTCCGAGGTCTGCCAGATTTTTTCAGATCCCGGAAGGATCAAGCGGATGAAGGAATCTCTTGCCCGGGTTCAGGGCTCTCTTGGGGAACCTGGCGCCTCAGGGAAAGCCGCCGCAGAAATGGCCCGTCTTCTGGGCTGGAAAAAGGAGGACTCTCTCTCATGATGGCGTTCTGGCGGGATCCCGTCTATCTGAAAACCAGAAAGCGTCTCCACCGATGGATTCATCCCTACAGGTTTCTCCTGATAATGGGAATCCTCATGGCCATCATCGGAGCCGGAGTTTCCAGCGGAGTTCCGATTCTCTTGAAAGAGCTGATCGACAAGGTCTTCAGTGAAAAAAATCCGAAACTTCTTTTTATCCTGCCGGCGGCGTTCTTCGTTTTGTATTCTGTCAAGGGGTTGACCGCTTACCTTCAGGCGCTTTATCTCAAAAAAGCGGCCCTTCACATGGTGAGCGATGTCCGAAGGGACCTCTTTGCCCATGTGATCCGTCTTCCCCTGAGCGCTTACGGCTCAGAGGGAACCGGATCGCTCATGAGCCGGGTCACAAACGATACCCAGATCCTTCAGGGAGGAATTGCGGAGATCATCAGGGATCTCATCCGGAACTCCTTTACAGCCATTGGCATGCTGGTGGCGCTTTTCTGGATGAATCCAAAGCTGACTCTCTTCATTCTGCTCTCCGTTCCCTTCACCCTGATACCCATTCGGAAGATCGGCAAGAAGATCCGAGGATCTTCCCGCCATTATCAGGGAAAAATCGGAGACATGAACCAGCATCTTTCAGAGAGCCTGTCATCGGTTCGCCTGATCAAGTCGGTGGGATCGGAAAATATTGAGATCGACAACTTTGAAAAACATTCCGAAGAGTTTACCTCCATACAGTTAAAGCTCGTCAAATATGAAAACATGCTCTCCCCCATCATGGAGTCGATCGGCGCCCTGGGCGCGGGTATCGCCGTCTGGCTTGGGGGATACTCGGTCATTCACGGGACATTGACCCTGGGAACGCTCGTCGGCTTCATCACGGCTGCCCAAATGCTCTACCAGCCGATCAAAGGTCTGGGAAATGCCCAGTCGGGGATCCAGTCCTCCCTTGCGGCGGCGGAGAGGATCAATGAAGTGCTGGACAAGCCTCTTGAGGAGATGAACCTTGCGTCTGGCCTCAAGGTGTCCACACTCGCCACCGGGATTTCCTTTGAACATGTTTCCTTCCGCTACCCGAACAAGGAACAGTCGGCCCTTCTCGATATTTCGATGACGATTCCGGCCGGCCGGTTTGTCGCTGTCGTCGGTCCTTCCGGTTCGGGAAAAAGCACTCTGGTGAATCTTCTTCCAAGATTTTTCCATCCGACATCGGGAAGGATTCTCTGGGATGGCCATGATCTGGAGTCGCTCGATGTCTCATCCCTTCGGGACCGGATCGGTCTTGTGACCCAGGATGTGATTCTCATGAACCAGACGATCCGGGAAAATCTTCTCTATGGCCTTAAGCGGGAGGTTTCCGATGATGAGCTGAATGCGGCGCTATTGTCTGCCAATGCCACCGATTTTATCGATCGGCTGCCTGACAAGGTGGATACCCGTGTTGGAGAACGTGGCGTTTTCCTGTCGGGTGGCGAGCGTCAACGGATCGCCCTTGCCAGGGTTGTATTGCGGGATCCGAGCCTTTTGATCCTTGATGAGGCGACAAGCGCGCTCGACTCTGAATCCGAATTCCTGATCCAGAAAGCCCTTGACCGGATCATGGAGGGTCGAACGACGATTGTGATCGCCCACAGGCTCTCGACGATCAGACATGCCCAGTGGCTCTATGTCGTGGAAGGGGGCCGGATTGTCGAAGAGGGAACGCATGACGAGCTTTTAAAAAACAAGGCCGGCCGATACCTCTCCCTTCTGAAAGCTTCTCTACGCGGAAGCGAGGGATCGGACGGATCCCTGGGAGATCAGGCTGCCCAGGTTCCTGCAGACAGGACCCTGTGAGTCCCGCTGTTCTCCTGAAGGTCGGGAAACTCCTGAATCTTCTCCTGTGGCCTTTTCTCCTGTTGCTATTGCCGCTGGTTCTTCTTTTTTTTCCAAGAGCCAGACCGCATCTCCGGGAACGTTTTGGTCTCGGGGCTGCAAAAGCTTCAAAAAATGCCAGATCCATTCTGTTTCACCTGGCAAGCCTTGGTGAGGCCAATGCGGCAACCCCTCTCATCAGGGCCCTTGAGGGTGATGGCGCTCCCCTGATTCTGACAGCGACATCAGAGTCGGGAAGGGGTGCCCTTGTGAAAGCCTTTCCCGATACCCCCGTTTCCCTTTTGCCATTGGATCTTCCCGGATTGTGGGAACCCTTCTGGAGCTCCCGGAGAGTCTCCCGGATCATTCTTTTTGAAACGGAAATCTGGCCGATGATGCTTTTGACCGCCTATTCCCGAAGGATCCCGGTGATGGTCGTCAATGGCAGACTCTCTCCGGCCGGATTTTCCGCGATGAAGAGATGGCGATTCTTTCTCAAGCCTCTTTTTTCCGGTCTCTCCCGTGTTCTGGTCGCATCTGCTGATGATCGGGAACGGTATCTTGAAATGGGAGTGAAGCCAGATATTCTCGATGTGACAGGAAATATCAAATGGGACATGTCGCGTCCCGAATCGATTCCCGAGACTCTGAGGGAAGAGCTTTCAGGATGGGTTGTCCGATTTGAAGAAGCCTGCAGCCGATTGCTGGGGGAGGGTGGCCGTGTGGCCGCTCCGGTCGGGAATTCTCCTAAAAAGGATTATCTTCGTGTGGTTCTGGGATCGGGTCATCCTGGAGAGACGCTCCGCATTGTCGAAGCGATCAGAAAGGATCCTTTCTTGTCCAGCCGACTCCATCTTCTGGTCGCCCCCAGACATCTCCAGAGATTGTCTGAGTGGATCGGGGACGGATTGACCCTCTCCCGGCTGAATCTGCAGTTTCGCTCCGGAACAAACGAAAACCGGCCCCCTTCCTTTCCGAATGGACCCATTGTCTCGATTCTCGATACCCATGGAGAGCTCAGGACGCTTTATTCCCTCTCTCACATTGCGATTACAGGGGGAACCTTCGATCTGGTCGGAGGACATAGCCCGGTCGAGGCGGCTTCCTGTGCCATCCCCCAGGTGGCTGGTCCCTTTACGGATCATGTTTCGACCCTGATCGACCGTCTTGTCAAAGGGGGAGGGCTGTTTCTCGAGAAGGATGAGCCATCCCTTGTTTCAAGACTCAGATGGTTCTTGGAAAACCCCGGAGAAAGAGAGCGAAGTGGTGAGATGGCCTTCAAGGTTTTTCTTTCCGAACAGGGGGCTCTCTCCAGAACGCTTGCGATTCTTCGGGATTTCCTGAAAGAGGATCCGGGAGAGGGAGTGAAAACTCCATGAATCCCTTGAGGATCTTGCTGCTCCCTTTTTCCTGTCTGTACGGGCTGGGAATCGCTCTCTGGAAAGGGCTGTACCGTTCCGGAGTTTACAGGACAGGGAAGGTCCCGGTCCCGGTCCTTTCCGTCGGGAATGTCACTGTCGGGGGAAACGGGAAGACTCCTATGGTGATCGCCCTGGCCAAATGGCTGGAGGAGAGGGGTCACCATGTCGGGATCCTGTCAAGAGGATATGGTCGGGAGAAATCCCCGGGGAGAGAGGTGGTTGTTTTTTCCGGGAGGGGGATCGGGAAAAAGCTGGTCGGAGATCCTCCGGATCCGAGAGTCACGGGGGATGAACCGGCCCTGATCTCTTCCAGAGTCCCTTCAGCGACAATCGCCCTTTCCTCCGACAGGCTGGAGGGAGCCAGGGCGCTTTTGCCCTTTTCTCCTTCCGTGATCGTGATGGATGACGGCTTCCA
>JAKCCY010000191.1 GCA_021838765.1 Nitrospirota bacterium | reverse complement strand
GATCTCAAGTCGCCATAAGAGCCCTCTCCACGGAGACGCTGAGAGGGAAATGCTCCCTGAGACCCGCCATTTTAAAATCATCGCTCAGAAGCAGTCCATCAAAGCCGAGGCGCTTTCTGAGGAGTTTTTCGGAAATCTCGACAGATAGAGTGGCAGGCCAGTCCGGATCGATTTCCGGATACAGGACATGGGCGGTCATCAAAGCCGGGATTCCCCATGAAACCGCCCGGCCGAAGGGATGGATCTCCCTTGTCAGCAGGATGTCGAGAGGCGCAGAGACAACCGGAAGGGCAAGATGGGAGTCAAGGAGCGTGTCACCATGGCCAGGGAAGTGTTTTCCGCAGGGAATCACTCCACCCAGCGAAAGTCCCTGGGAAAAGCTCATGGCAAGACGAAAAGCCATTTCCGGATCGGATGAAAAGGCCCGGTCACCAATAACCGGGTTATCCGGATTCGAGTCAACATCAAAAACGGGAGCGAAATCCATATCGATATCAAGAGCGGAAAGAGCCTGCCCAAGGTCAAAACCCGCCTGGAAAAGGCCAGGAACACCAACCGCACCGGCAAGCTCCCTCATGGGGGGAAGGCTGGGAACCCCCTCATGGAGACGTGCAACTCTCCCCCCTTCCTGATCAATCGCCAGGATCACCGGAGACGGGGACAGAACGCCACGAATGTCCCGGATCAGGGTGCGAAGACGCTGAAGGGAGTTCTCGTCCGATGGAGAAGAGATGTTTTCCGAAAACAGAACCACTCCTGAAGGTCTGATCTCCTCCAGAAAAATGCGGTCATCTGAGGTCAGGTCCTTGCCGGGAAGGCTCACCCAAAGAAAGAGCCCCGGCCCTTCATGAAAAGCTCCCCGAAGGCTCATGAAGCAGTGCCCAAAAGGGCCTCAAGCTTAGGGAGCATCGCAGCGACCGCCCGGGCCCTGTGGGAAATCGTATTTTTGACCGATTCGGGGAGTATTCCGAATGTCACCTGATACTTCTCCGGAATAAAGAGAGGATCATAGCCGAATCCTCCTTCTCCAAGCAGTCCTTTGGTCAAACGTCCCTCAACCACCCCTTCTGAAGTCGCAAGAAGTTTCCCGCTTCCCCCTTCGACAAGGACAAGAACCGCCCGGAAACGGGCCGTTCTGTTCTCGACCCCCTTGAGCTCTTTCAGAAGTGCATGGCAGTTCTCGAGAGAGGTCGCAGCGGGACCTGAAAAGCGGGCGGAAATAATCCCGGGAAGTCCTCCAAGAGCATCAACTTCAAGTCCGGAATCATCTCCCAGAACCCACCCCTTCGAGTAGGCGGAAACAGCGCGAGCCTTGATGAGAGCGTTTTCAAGATAGGAGTTGCCGTTTTCGGGAGGAAACTCCATGCCCGCCGGAGCGGGCAGAAGCGTCCAGTCCGGGCCAAAAAGAGCCTCAAGCTCGGACAGTTTATGGGGATTGGCTGTCGCAACCGTAATAGCAGGTCCCTTTGGCATCACGCATTCCGGGTATCATTGGCCAGGGACTCCGGGAATCGGAATATTTCCTGCTGGGCCTTAATGATTTGGGCAATACCCGATTCCCCGAGAGACAGAAGGCTGTCCAGCTCTTTTCTGGAAAAGGGCTTTTCTTCCGCTGTTCCCTGAATCTCCACAAAGGCTCCCTTGCCGGTCATGACGATATTCATATCTGTTTCCGCACCGCTGTCCTCCAGGTAGCAAAGATCCAGACGGGGGTCACCCTCAACGACGCCCACAGAAACAGCTCCAAGATAGTCGCTGACCGGCCACTGGGTAATAAGCCCGGCTTTCATGAGCTGGGAAAAAGCCAGGCACATGGCTACAAAGCCTCCGTTGATCGAAGCGGTCCTGGTTCCGCCATCAGCCTGCAGCACATCACAGTCGACCGTGAGCGTTCTCTGTCCAATCCGGGAAGGGATCACCACGGAACGGAGACTTCTTCCCACAAGACGCTGGATCTCCTGTGTCCGTCCCGTCTGCTTGCCTCTTGCCGCTTCCCGTGAATTCCGCTCATGTGTCGCGCGCGGAAGCATTCCGTATTCGGCGGTGACCCAACCCTTCCCCTGATCCTTTAAAAACGGAGGAACGCGTTCCTCGACACTCACTGTGCAAAGGACCCGGGTCTGGCCCATCTCAACCAGGACAGAACCTTCTGCATAGAGGTTCACGCCGGGAGTCATTTTCAACAGTCTCAGTTCATCATTTCTGCGTCCGTCAGGACGTGGCATCGACATGGGCATCCCCTGCTTCATAAAATGGTTACAAATGGATTCTGTCCGTACAGACAAAGAACCTTCGAGAAAACCATCCTACACTCGAAACAGAAGTATTGCCAAGGGAGAGAGAGGAAAAAGCTTCAGAAAATCTCCTGTTATTGCCGTATCAGACCTGTTTGGCGTATAATGGAGCAGTGATTCCATGGGAGCTTTTCTTGACTTCGCCGGCCACCAAAAAAGCACGGCAGAATATCTGGTGTTTGCCTTTTTCGTGAATTCCTGGCTCCTCTCCGATTCCCTCAAACAGACCTACAAGGACCCCTGAAAAACTCATGATCAGTCTTGTCAATCTTTCAAAGCACTATCCGACCCGCACACTCTTCGACAATCTCTCACTCAAGATCAGCCTTCGGGAACGGATGGCCATTGTAGGGCCCAACGGAGCCGGAAAGTCCTCTCTTCTGAAGATGATCGCAGGCCAGCTCGAACCCGACTCCGGCCAGGTCATCCTCCCTGTCTCAGCCAGGATAGGCTATCTTCCGCAGGACCTTGAAATCGTATCCGACCGGACGGCGGTCGGCGAGGTCGTTGGGGGGGATGCGACACTCATGGAGGTCGAAGATGAGATGAAGCGCATTGAGACCAGACTGTCGGACCCGGACTTCCAGGGTGACTCGGGATACGAAAAGATGCTTGTCCGCTACGGAGACCTCCAGACCCGCTTCGGAGCCCTCGGTGGGTTCGAGCAGGAAGCCCGCGCCCGAAAGATTCTCAATGGTCTGAATTTTTCTTCCCGGCAGATGGACATGCGGGTGGAAGAGCTCTCCGGAGGCTGGCGAATGAGGGTTGCCCTGGCCAAAACGCTCATCACCGACCCGGACATTCTTCTTCTTGACGAACCGACCAACCACCTTGATATTCCCTCCATCGAATGGCTTGAAGGTTTTCTCAATGAGTTCTCTGGATCGGTTCTCCTGATCTCCCATGACAGGACCTTCATGAACAACGTCATCAACGGGGTGATTGAGCTTTCAAGCGGGCGCGCAACCGTCTACTCGGGCCACTACGACAGCTATCTCGAGGAAAAAGCCGCCAGACAGGAAGCACTCGAGACAGCCTACGAACGCCAGCAGGGAGAAATTGCCCGGATAGAATCCTTTGTCGAGCGTTTTCGGGCAAAGGCATCCAAGGCCACCCAGGCACAGTCGCGGCTCAAGGCCCTCGAAAAGATGGAGAGGATCGAGCTTGATTCCCAGGAAAAGACCGTAAAATTCAAGTTTCCACAGCCACAGCGATCGGGAAATATCGTTGTTTCACTGAAAGGGGTCACCAAGGGTTTTGAAGGCCGGACCATCATCCCCCCCCTCGACCTTGTCATCCACAGAAGCGTCAAGGTTGCTCTCGTAGGACCAAACGGAGCGGGCAAATCAACGCTTTTGAGAATGCTTGCAGGGGTCATGCATCCTGACCAGGGATCGATCATTCCCGGAGCCAATGTCACCATCACCTATTTTGCCCAGCATCAGCTTGAAACGCTCGACCCCCATCATACGGTTCTTGAGTCCATGGAATCCCAGGCTCCCGACTCGGAAACACAGACCAAGATCAGAAGCCTTCTCGGAGCCTTTCTCTTCCGAAAAGACGAGGTCACCAAAAAGGTCGGAGTCCTTTCCGGAGGAGAAAAAAGCCGTCTGGCCCTGGCGAGGATGCTTCTCGTCCCGGCAAATTTCATCCTGCTCGACGAACCGACCAACCATCTTGACATCGCCTCCCGGGAATGTCTCGAGTTTGCACTCCAGTCCTATGGAGGGACGCTCATCTTCATCACCCATGACCGCCATCTCATCGAAACGGTCGCAACGGACATCATCGAAGTCCTTCCCGGGAAAGTCACCCCCCTGTGGAATACCCCCTATGAAGCTTATGTCGCAAAAAGGCGGCTCGAAGCCGCTGGACAGCAAACGACACCAGCACTGACGCGGGAATCAGAGCAACCGGGAAAGCCCCAAAGCGCCAAAAGCAGCCATCAACAGAAATCGGCGACAAACAGTTCAACGGGCCACGAACGGGAACTTCTGAAAATCCGGCTATCGAGAATCGAAGAGGAGA
>JAKCCY010000037.1 GCA_021838765.1 Nitrospirota bacterium | reverse complement strand
AAGACGAAAAGATCCGGGAGAGATATCTCCGTCTTTTCGAGAATGCCTCCGAAGGAATCGTAATCATTGATGAGAAGCACACCATCATCGATGTGAACCCGTCCTTCACGCGGATCACGGGGTATTTGCGGAAAGAGATTCTTGGAAAGGAACTCTCCATCCTCAACAGCGGGAGGCAGGACCAGGATTTTTACGACGGGATGTGGACGAAGATCACCCGGAAGGGGCATTGGGAAGGAGAGCTCTGGAACCGGAAAAAGTCGGGGGAGGTCTACTGCGAGCGGCTCTCGATGAGCTTGCTCGAAAAGGACGGTCCGGTCACGAACTATCTCGGGATCTTTTCCAACATTACGGAGCGAAAGATCAACGAAGACCGGATTGAACATCTGGCCTCCCACGACGCTCTCACGGATCTGCCCAACCGCCGCGTGTTCAAGGAGCGAATCGAACAGACTCTCGTCCGGGCCGGAAGGACCCGGGAGAGGTTCGCGGTCGGAATTCTCGACCTCGACGGCTTTAAAGAGGTGAATGACCGTCTGGGCCATCAAAAGGGGGACGAGCTTTTGATCCAGGTTTCCAACCGCCTGAGACGGCTTCTGAGAAAAACCGATATCTTGTCCCGTCTGGGCGGGGACGAGTTCGGGCTTCTTCTGACGAACCTGGACAAGGGAGCGGATCCCCAGGAGTTTTTCACGAAAATCGTGGAATCGCTTCTCGATCCCTTCGATGTGAAAAATGCGGACGGAGCCACGGTCCGCATTTCCGGGAGTCTGGGACTCACGATCTGCCCTCCGGATCAGGGAGATGCCACCACCCTGATCGCTCATGCCGACCTGGCCCTTTACCGCGTGAAAGATCGCGGCCGCAACGGCTGGGCTCTTTTCCAGCAGGAAATGGAAGAACAACTCATCGAGTCGCATCGCATTCGAACCGAACTCGAACGGGCCCTGCCGAACGGGGAATTTTTTCTTCATTATCAACCTCAGGTCAACATGACGACCGGCCAAGTGGTCGGAGTCGAGTCTCTGGTTCGATGGAACCATCCGGATCGGGGCTTTCTGTTGCCGGAGGCTTTCATCGTCGTGGCGGAAAAAAGCGACCTGATCGCTTCGCTTGGCCGATTCGTGCTGGAAGAGTCCCTTGCCCAACAGAACCGGTGGAAGCAGAGGGGACTCGACCTTCGGGTCAGTGTCAACATCGGGGCGCGGTATTTCCTGTCCCGATCCTTCCAGGACGACCTCAGATTCGTGATCGCCCGCCATGGGGGATCCTGTCCCATGACCCTTGAAGTCACGGAAACCGAGGCTTTGAGGGGTCTGTCTCAGCTCCAGAAGGCCATCGAAAAATGCTTCGACCTCGGGATTCGTGTCATCCTCGACGATTTCGGAACGGGGCAGGCCTCCCTGATTTCTCTCCAGAATCTCTCGGTGGGGGGAATCAAGATCGATCAGGGATTTGTGGGAAAAATTAGGGAATGCCCGAAGGTCCGGGCTATTGTGTCGAGCCTCGTCTCCGTCTGCCAGATGATGCAGATCGAGGTGATAGCGGAAGGGGTCCAAGATGAAGAAGACGGTCGGACCCTGATCGGGATGGGGTGCGAATGGGCTCAGGGATACGCCATTGCCCGGCCGATGTTGGGGGAGGCGATTCCGGATTGGATTGCATCATGGACGCCTTTCGGGTCCTGGACACGGAAAAATGACTTTGGCAGTCCTGATAAGGGAGAGCAATCCTGAAGGTTAGGGCTTTTAAATTGTGCTTAACTCCACAACGACACAAATCTAAATACCGTTAAACAAATGGGGTAGACAAGCCCCTTTATTTCCTGGAACGTTCTTTTTGTTGACTCGAAATTTCCCCAAAAAAGAGGAGCGGCTCGACGCTCTGGGCCATGTCCTCCTCTTGGCCGCTCTCGTCTACATGGACCTCCAGTACAAGATGAGACAGGCCAGGGAACCCTTCGACCGTCCTCCCCGGGGTCTGATGACGCATCCTACGAGCCGGGAGGCTCTCCAGCACCTCTCCCATGCCATGATCGTCCGCATTGAAGACGGTCCCCGTCGGATCCAGATCCCGTCCGACTGCAAAAACGGCTTCCAGCAGATCCTCCGATGGACCGGCGTCGATCCATCCGTCTATGTCGTGCCCCACGTTCGGTCTGCCAGACGAGAGATCAAACCCGAGGAGGATCGCTTGCTCCCCGGCCGGAACGAAAGAACGTCCGATCCCAGGCGCCCCCCGCCCCCAAGGGCCGGGGGAACCCCTCAAACCAAAGGGGGAAAAAGCGATCCCCTGACCTGACTCCAGACACCCGACCCGTCCGTCTCTCGACCTCCCTGTGAGAGAGACATCCTGGGTCGAAGGCGCTTCTCCCGGGCCAGTTGAGCGTGCCGAACCCCGTCGAAAAACGGAAGAACGGCACGAAGGCGAGAGGTGTGTCTTCAGATCCGCTTCGAAAAATCCTTCCCCCAAAAAATCCCAGGCTCAATATTTCGAGTTGCGGAATGTGCGTTGAATCGCTGATCAGTACTGTTTTCAGGGATCTTCTATGCCCTCAGGACCGATCGACCCCGGAGTGTTAGAAAACTCATCAGAAGAATCCCAGTGCCAAACAAGGCAATCGAAGAGGGTTCAGGGGTCGCGGCTATTCCTCCTGCCGCACCCGTGACACTCCAACCGGTAGGAAGAATGAATCCGACGATTGGGTCAAAAACGGCAGAGGTTCCAAAGGAAGGAGCGGTTGTCGTCAAACTGTAACTCAACAAGACCGAATCGTTATTGGTAATATTGGAAAGTGGAAGATCCACCGAAAAATTTGGTTGGGACGTACCGAATTTGGTATTCGCGTTGCATCCTCCGATTGAAAGTCCCAGACAAACTGCTCCGGTCCCGGAAGAACGAGATAATCCAAATGATCTCGAAGTCGAAGAAAAATTTCCTGTCATTTCAAAGGTCGGATCAATGGAAGAACCAGTGGGGCCGTGAAAGGTCACTGTGTTCCAACCTTCGACATATGTCTTATCAAGAGAATAAAGCAACTCACTATTACCGTTAGTGGTACCCGCAGAAATTTGTCCAGTCAGGATGTTGACGCTTCCGGTCCATCCCGGTGCCAGCGAACTCGGTATGCTCCCCGAGGTCTCATTGGGTCCGTAAGAATTATATAAAGGAATGGTACCTCCAGCCGATGCACTTAGGTCTACTCCGTAAAGGGGGGAAGTTGTTGTCGCGAAAGCAGGCTGAGCCGCCACAATCCATCCAATTCCCAAGAAAAAAGCCAAAAACCCCATTTTGATCTTAAACCTTTTCAGCCTCGTCCGCAGAATCTGTGGGTAAAAAAGTAAGGCATTGCCCTTTTCATTTGGTATGATTGTTTTTGCAAGAACGATCAACCATTTGGAGGAAGAGCAATGCTTGTGAAGACTGTACTGAATCGGCTCGTCCGTTTCAAGTCCTTTGTCCTTGGAAATGTCTTTTTCGGGAAGCGTGAAGGAGAGGATGTTGTGATTGTCGAGATCACTCCCAGAAAAGGAGGAAGGCCGGTCTGTCGGGAATGCGGCAGGAAAGGCCCCGGGTATGACCTCCAGACGGCCCGGACCTTCCAGTATCTGCCCCTGTTCGACTTCAAGGTCTTCTTCCTCTATGCGCCTCGCCGTGTGAACTGTCCTCTCCACGGGATCCATGTCGAAGCTCTCCCCTGGGGATCGGGAAAAGAACAGCTGACCAACGACTACAAGCTCTTTCTGGGACGCTGGGCCCGGAGACTGTCCTGGAGCGAAACGGCCCGGGTGTTCCGGACAAGTTGGGACAGTGTGTATCGGGCCGTCTCCTACATGGTGGACTACGGCCTGAAGCACCGCTCTCTGGAGGGCATCACCCAGATCGGAATCGACGAGATTGCCGTCTTCAAGGGCCACAAATACCTCACGCTGGTCTACCAGCTGAATGCAGGGGTTCGGCGCCTTCTCTGGTGCGGGACCGACCGGAAAACCGACACCCTTCTGACGTTCTTCAAGGAGTTCAGCCAAGAACGGTGCGCCCGCCTCGAATACATCTGTACCGACATGTGGGCGCCTTTCCTTGACGCGATCCGGCAGTGCGCTCCAGAGGCCCTGAACATCCTCGACCGCTTTCACATCATGAAGAAGTTCGGCGAAGCGATCGACCAGATCCGGCGGGAAGAGCACAAAGCCTTCAAGGCCCTTGGACAGAGCGTTCTTGAGAAAGCCCGGTGGGCCCTTCTGAAACGGCCAGAAAACCTGACCGAGACTCAGACCGCCCGTCTTGCGGATCTCCTGAAGCTCAACATCCAGTCGGTCAAGGCCTATCTCCTGAGGGAAGACTTCCAGAGGTTCTGGGAATTCGAGCACGCCTCGGTCGCGGGACGGTTCCTGGACAGCTGGTGCAAACGCACCATGCGCACAAAACTTGAGCCCATGAAAAAAGTGGCCAGGATGCTCCAAAACCACAAGCCCCTGATCATGAACTGGTTTGCGGCCAAAGGCACCCTTTCCAGCGGAGCCGTAGAGGGCCTGAATCTCAAGGCGAAACTGACTATGAGAAAAGCGTTCGGTTTTCGCTCCACGGATTCCTTGAAAATCGCTCTTTACCATACACTTGGCAACTTACCGGATCCGCCAGGCACCCACGGATTTAGCTGAAGAGCCCCTTTTCATTTCCGAACCTCCCCGAATAATGGTTGTAGAAAGAAGCCAGCCACCCCGCCATTTGGACAAACTATTTCACAGCCTTCTTTATAACACCTCCTCTCTCAAATGGACCGTTCTTTGAAGATAATGGGCCATCAGGAGTTATCTTCCCAGGACTCCATCGTCCGAGAGAAACAAAATCAATGGATGCGATGCTGGGAAAGAAAAATCGTAAGCATTCGTCGAACCCGTTAACTCTTCGGAGAAAACGACGAGAACTCGCCCTGAGATGATGCCGGTCCAAGGGTTTAACGAATGCGTACGAAAAATCCTCCATATAACTATCAGATTAGCGTTCTCTTCTGCCGACCACAATCCCTCCATTCGGGGGGGGGTCAGTGTTGTGAGGAGGATTCACCAATCGGGCTATGTGCCATGATGCCCCCGATCGCCGACTGCAGACCCTCTGCCGACACCGGTTTTTCCAACAGGTCCAATCCGGACTTCCGGACAACGGTCAAGGCTTGGGGGGAGGTTTCTCCGGTGATCATCAGAACCGGAAATGGTCCAAAGGATTCATGCAGACGGTGGAGCATCCCAAGCCCATTTTCCTCTTCTCCCAATCGCAGGTCGGCAATCAGCAGACCGGGAGGGCCAAGGATTTTCAGCAAGTCTTCGGTCTCTTGAGGGGAGGATGCGGTCTTGATTTCCGCTCCCCACAACGTCAGCAAGGACCCCATGCTGTGTTGCACGTTCGATTCATCATCCACAAGAAAGACCCGGACTCCGTCAAGAAATTCCTTCTGAACGACCTCTCCCGAATCGGGGGGGAGAGGTCCGGAGGAGAGGACCGGACCCGGAAAGGTTACCTGAAAGCAGGAGCCTCACCCAAAACCGATTTGACGGAGATCCGGACCTCCATCAGTCCTGCCAGGCGGCTTACGATGGACAGTCCCAATCCCACCCCCTTGCTGCGATCGCGGTTGGGATTGTCGGCCTGATAAAACTCTTCGAAAATGTGTTCCTGGTCGATCCCGGCGATGCCCTTTCCCGTATCCGTTACTGAAAGGATGGCCCCACCTTCCTCAGACAGAAGCGTCGTCACATGGATTTTGCCCAGTTCGGTAAACTTGACCGCGTTGTCGATCAGGTTGCGGGCAATTCGCGCGACCGCCTGACTGTCACCGGCAATCCGGATCGGTCTCAGTGTGTGTCGCAACTCCAGTCCCTTTGCAGCGGCTGCCGAGACAAATTCCTCACAGACGTCGGCGATGGTTTTGTCCAAGGAAAAGAGTTCCTTTTGGACCTGGTATCCACCGGAGGAAAGCTTCGACAGGTCGAGAAGGTCGGTCAGCATTCCTCCCAGGTCTCGGACAATATGGTCGATATTTTTCCCGATTTCCCGAAGAGCCTGCTGCGAGGGATCGGAAGCCAGAACGGCACTATAGAGGGAGAGGGCATGGAGAGGCTGCCGCAGGTCGTGACTCGCCATTGCAAGAACCCGATCACGTTCCTGGCGGATCTTGACCGAGCGATATAATAGACGCTCACTCTCGACAGCCACCCCGATCAGGAAAAACCAGTACAGGAGCGTGAGGGCGGCGACAGACAACCCCTTGTCCGGGTGAAGGACCACCCAGGGGGCCGAAGCCCCCAGCAATACCAGGAAAGAGTAGACGCCCAGCATATATTTGGAGGAGACGGCAACGGAAACGCCGGCCGCGGCGATAGCGTACAAAATGATTTCGATCAGGACCTGGGAGAACAAGGGAAGGTGAAGAAGAAACAGGATTGCGGAAAGTCCCACCATGGCTCCGGCCAGCGCGTCGAGGGCCATGAATACGGCATGGAGACGCTTCGGCGCAAGGGTGTCTACGCCTGGCAAGATCCACCAGGCAAAGACGGCACGAAGGCATTCCATGCTCACCGTGAGAAAACCCCAGAACAGGAAAATCTTCAGAGGCACTGATGGCAGGACGATTCCTCCGACGCATCCCACGAAAAGCAGTTGGATGACCGGCATGTGCAGGAGAACGCGCGCGTGAAGGGTGACGATCTCCCGGGTGATTTCCTGTGGAAGAACCGCGGGACTGCTCCGCTCCATCGACGAGGGATCGGAGAGCAACCAGACCGACAGCCTCCGGAAAGGGCCCCTTTTCTGAGACTCGGAGCCGTTTCTCACGTCAACGGGGACGAAGGTACAAACGGCTGGCTTTGTTGACCGCCTCGACACGATTGCTGACTTCAAGAACCCGGAAAAGGTCCGAGATATGGTCCTTGACCGTATATTCGGACAAAGAGAGTTCCCTGGCGATCAGTTTAGTGGGAAGCCCGCGGCTCATGGCGTACAACACCTCTCGCTGGCGGGGGGTCAAAATTGGAGAATCTGAGGGGGGATTCGGATCAAGGTCTTCCATGCCTGGCGGAAGGAAGACCTCTCCGTCCATCACCCGCTTCAGAGCCTGAAGGAACTTTTCTGAAGTCACGGTTTTGGGAATGTAGCTCTTGGCTCCGGCTTCCAGGCAGGCACGCACGGTCGGCTGGTCATCCGATCCCGAGACGATAATGACGGAAACCTTCGGAGCGATGGCCCTGATCCGGCTAATCCCGGGAAATCCCCGCTCCTTCCTGAGATCCAGATCGAGCAGACACAGGGATACCGGATGCTGTTGCGCCAGTGATATCGCCGTGTCGAGGGTATCCGCCTCGTGCAGGCGCGCATCGAGCGTGAGGGTTGAAAGCAACAATCGCAAGCCGTCACGGAAGAGCGTGTGATCATTCACGAGAAGGATGTCCATGGGATCCTCGGATCGATGTCGCCCGTTCAGACCGGGCAGGTTATAGCAAGGGAGCAGGACAATTGTTATGCCTCACCGGGAATCCCCGGGTTCCGTCCTCTCCTCCCCCCTCTGCGTATTCGGAACCGCTGGTCCTCGTCCCAGAGAATAACGGGTCCCGAAGGATTGTCTCCTGCAAAACTCTCTCCCGGGAAGGAGATTTTTGTCCGCACCCGGTTCTCCTCACTTCTTTCCTTTAGGCAACGATCAAGTAGCCCTAACCGAATCTAACTATACGGAATACGGTTATGATTAAAGCAATATTTATGCCATATTAATATAATTTATCCGGATTCTGGAAGGATCAGGATATCTTGAAGAAGGAATGTATTCTGATAGCGATTCAGACAATGTCCGACCCCCAAATCTGTCACATGCCTTTACATGACTGTCATAGTGTTTTACAGATAATATAGACTGCAGATTCTGGTGGATCCCGAACACCCATTCTGATTGAAGCTGAACACCGATTCTGGGCGTTCACCTTCACCGGAATATGCAATCATTGCAGGAGAATGCGGAATCGGCTGTTTCGAGTTCGACGAACGCGCTGACGGACCGCCCCAAAGTATCGAGAAGGCTACCGGTGATTGAGGAAAAAATGCCCGACATGCTAATTCACTTGGGTAAACCCCCACCTCCGGTCTGATCTTTACCCGTATCTCCGTCTTGTGAGCACGGAAGATGTGGGACGATTTTGGAGGTCGGTAAAAATTGTCCACATGGCGGCCAGGTCGTCGAGCCGCTGGATTCCCTTCCAGAGAGTTTCGGTCCCGGGTTCCCCGTCGCCTTTTCTCCCCAAAAACCCGCCCATCGGTCGTATCCTGCACGCACAGCACCACCGGATGGGCGGCCAGGCGTTCTTCGGTCTTTTTGGTGTGGGCGCTCAGAAGCGTCTTCATCGTCACCTTCTCCTGGTCGAAAAAACGGTAGGCCGCCTTGGTTTTGGCCCGGCTCCCGCAGGCCTGGGGCAACTGCGCCGCCGGACGGGCAAAAAAATCCCGGGCCAAGGTCAGAAGCCGGGCGACCAGCCGCTGGTCCGGAAGAGGGACGCCCCGGAACTCCTCTTCCGCCCAGTCGGCCGGAGGCGGAAGGACGGGGCAGGGCTTCTCGAAGACCGGCTCTCCGCCGCGCAAGAGACTCCGGGCCTCCGTCGACAGAGGATACACCAGAACCTTCTTGACGGGAGCCCCCTTTCCCTGCCGTCCCAGACCGGCCGTCCGGCCGATCTCCGTCCACCCTGCCGCCCGGTAGCAGGTGCCGGAGAACCGGGCCTCCTCCACGAAGGTCTCGAGAAGAAGCGGCCGCTCCCCGGTGGTCGCCTCCCAGTCCCGGGGCAGCCGCTTCACGAGCTGGCCCAGAACGTGCGAGGCCAGATGCGGAACCCGGACGTGCGGAAGAATCAGGAACCGGCTGTTGGCCACGACCCGGGACAGATTCCGCACCCGGAGTTCGGGACTCCATCCGATCCAGCCGTCCCGGACGGCCACCTTCCAGGCGGCGCTCGAAAAGGAGGCCGCTCCCACCGCCCCTCTCGCGGAGCTCCGGATCAGATACCGGACCTGGGCTCCGCACAGCCTTCCCTTGCCCAGGTAATGGTGTCGGGCCATAAGATCGAACCAGAGCCGGGAGAGGGCCTTGTCTCCCGGTCCCACCCGCTGAAGTTCGATCGTCCCCCAGGTCGCACAGGGATCCCTCCACCGGCTCCGGCGGTTCTTCGCACACCTTTTCCGGAGCCTTCCGCGTAAAGTCGACGATCCGGCCCTCCGGAAGGGCGATCTCCCCCTTGTCGTGCAGGGTTCGGAGGGCGATGCGGCAACTCATCTCCTTGAGGGTTCCTGCCGCATTCCTCCAGCCCAAAAACCGGCAGACCTCCTGCGACAGCCGCGTCCGGGAAAGTCCCGTCCCGATCAGCTCCCTGATTTTGCCGATCGTCTTTTCCCCAAACTCCATTCCACAGATCTTCATGCCGGAGAGAGCACAGAAAATTTCTCTCCGTGTTCACTCCTTTTTTATGGGGCAAGATCAGTTCTAAAGATGGGGATGGATTCGCCCGATATCGGGACGGCAGGAGATAGCCCACAGAATGGGTTTGTCCGGAACACCTCAAACCGGTTCTTCGCATTCCGGTTCTGGCTTCGATTTCCTCTTCATCCTCTCCGCAAGGTCCTCGGCTCTCAGATGCGTGTAGCGTTTCAGCATCTTGAGCGTCTCGTGTCCCGTGATCGAGGCAACCTCCATGGGATGGAAACCCATTTCGAACAACAGGCTTGTCGCCTCGTGCCGGAGATCGTGAAATGTCAGATCGACCAGGTACGCGGGATCGGGCTTCTCCTTCTTCTCCCGGCATTCCTTCTCGTAGGTCGCCCTGGCGGACTTTACGGCTCGCCGCCAGGCGGTCGAGACCGAATGGGGGGCGATCCCCCAGACCTTTCCGTCGATCCGATGGGGGAGGTCCGACAGGATTCCGATCGCCTCGGGAGAGAGGGGAACGATCCGTTTCTTGCCATTTTTCGTGTCGGGAAGGGTCACGGTCTTCTTCTTGAGATCCACCCGGTTCCATTCCAGTCCCGATATTTCTTCCTGCCGCATGGCCGATTCGATCGCGATCCGGGCGATGGACGAGAGGAAGGACGACGCCGACGCGCGCAGAATGCGGTCGAGTTCTCCCGAATACAACCTCCGGTCGCGTTCCCTTCCCCGTCCCGAGGGAAGATTGATCAACTGGACGGGATTTGACAGTCCGGTGATGCTCCATTCCTTGATGGCGATCTTGAAGACGTGGGACAGGATCGTCAATTCGCGCCGGACCGTCGCCGGAGAGACCTCCTTCATCCTGCCGTCCCGATATCGGGCGATATCCTTCCCCTGGACGGCGATCAGCGACATTTTTCCGAGAATAGACCGTTTCAGAATCCGCAGACGGCTCGTCTCCTGTTTTATCCCCTTCTTTTTCTGGGTGATTTCCCGTTCGTACCGGTCGAGGGCCTCGGTCACAGTCGTGCTCTCGGCCTCTCTGGTGGGAACAAACTTCCTGTGCCCCATCTCGGATTCGATGGTAGCGGCCCATAGCTCCGACTCGGATCTCGTGTCGAATGTTCTCGACACTCGAGGAAATCCTGTTCGCATGATGGAAGCTTGCCATGCGCCTGACCGTTTGCGAAACGTTGCCATTTTCCCCCCTTTTTAGTGGATCACGCCAAAATCACGCCAAACGAATCATGAAATCACGCCGAACATCGAAAAAGCATAATGTATAATGAATAAAAAATAAATAATTACGAATATCGGTCGCCTTGCCAAGGCGAGGGTCGCGGGTTCGAATCCCGTTTCCCGCTCCAGTATTTTAAGCCATTTCTAAAAATATTCCCCACTGAAAATTGAATTTTAGGGACAATCCCTCTGGAGTTTCTTATCAAATCTCCGGAGAAATGGCATCGCGACTTTTTTCAAGCGCGGCCCATATCAGTGCAGGTCAAGATCCGTCGAAAGGGTTCCCCGGTAAACAAAGACATTTAACACTCGGGTCGCAGCCGAGACTTGGGTGAGATTGCTCAAAGGAGAAATGGACCGGGACGTCTCCCGGAAGGAAGCCGAAAGTACGACTCTTTCCGAAGCTCTTGTCCGGTACTCTCGGGAAGTGTCCTCGAAAAAAAAAAGGAGACTATCAGGAATCCCGTCGAGTCGATTTTCTCAAAACCCATAAACTCGGAAAACGCTTTCTGACTTCAACCCAGAGGAAAGATATCGCAGAATACAGGGATGAACGTTCCAAATCTGTGTACAGTTCGTCGGGAACTGACGACTCTCTCCCACTTGTTTGAGGTTGTCCGAGAGGAGTGGGGAATGGAAGAGCTGTTGAACCCCGTCCACGAATCTCCCAGGGTTCTCAAGAGAAACACGGCCTCTCCTGTCCATTTTGGATCTTTATGCCCGGGCGGTCTTTCCTGTCACGGTTCAAACGGCGATCGGAAACTCAAAAGGATTTATTTAGGACCCTGTAAGAGTCCTCGGACGGCGATTTTTCCAGAAACTCCCCAAAACGGGATCCCCATTTTCCTGTCCGGAAGCCCCAAACCCCTAAATTAACGAGATTCTTCCTCCGGAAGGTGGTTTGTTCGGTCAACTCCCTTTATGGGTAAGTGTTCCCAGAGAGAACTCTCTTCTGTGTCTTCCTCAACTGCAGCAGCATAGGTCGCTAGTTTGAAGCGGTCTTCCTCACTTAAATTCTGGGCTTTGTCCATCGAAACGCTGCTCACTCCACTCACCCCGCTGCTCCCGATCCGAAAGATCTTTAACGGCTGATCGGCTTGTACCTGAGACGTTTGGGTTTTGCTCCTTCGGCGCCAAGACGCTTTTTCTTGTCGGCTTCATATTCCTGATAGTTCCCGTCAAAGAAAGACACAGTCGAGTCTCCCTCGAAGGAGAGGATATGCGTTGCGATCCGGTCAAGAAACCAGCGGTCATGTGAAATCACGAGGACACAACCGGCAAATTCCAGCAGTGCATCTTCCAGTGCCCGTAATGTTTCGACATCCAGATCATTTGAAGGCTCATCAAGCAAAAGGACATTGCCCCCTGACATCAATGTCTTGGCAAGGTGAAGTCTTCCCCTCTCCCCGCCGGAAAGAGTGCCAACGATCTTCTGCTGGTCCGGCCCCTTGAAGTTGAATCGGCCGATATAGGCACGGGAGGGTGTTTCGTAGCTTCCGACCTTCAAGACCTCGGAGCCGTTCGCAATTTCTTCAAATACGGTCCGATTGCCAGACAGCATTTCACGAGACTGGTCGACATGTGCGAGCTTCACGCTTTTTCCAATGACCAACTCTCCCGAATCAGGCTTTTCCTTTCCTGTGATCATCCGGAAAAGGGTTGATTTCCCGGCGCCGTTCGGACCGATGATTCCGACAATGGCTCCGGGAGGAATCGAAAAAGAAAGGTTGTCAATCAAAAGCCTGTCTCCGTAACCCTTTGAAACCCCCTTGAACTCGATAACGCTGTCACCCAGACGCTCTCCTACAGGAATAAAAATCTCCTGGGTTTCATTTCGGGCCTGATAATCCTTTGAGCTAAGTTCATCAAAACGGGCCATCCGGGCTTTGGATTTGGCCTGTCGTCCCTTGGCATTTTGACGGACCCACTCAAGTTCCTGCTTCATCGCCTTCATCCGGGCCGATTCCTGCTTCGCTTCGGCTTCAAGCCGATTTTCCTTCTGTTCAAGCCATGAACTGTAGTTGCCCTTCCATGGGATCCCCTGACCGCGATCAAGCTCAAGAATCCATTCCGCGACATTGTCCAGAAAATAACGGTCATGGGTTACCGCAACCACGGTCCCCGGAAATTCATGAAGAAACTGCTCGAGCCAATCGACAGACTCGGCATCGAGATGGTTCGTGGGCTCGTCGAGAAGGAGCATGTCGGGGCTGGACAACAAAAGCCGGCACAAGGCGACACGACGCTTTTCACCACCGGACAGGTGCCCGATCTTTGCCTCCCAGGGCGGCAATCTCAGGGCATCCGCCGCAATTTCCATCTTCTGGTTCAGGTTATGGCCATCAGAGGTGGCAATGATCGCCTCGAGCCTGCCCTGCTCAAGGGCCAGCGCATCAAAATCGGCATCGGGGTCTCCATAGGCGGCATAGAGCTCTTCAAGCTTCTTGTGGGCATCGAACACCTCTCCCAGAGCCTGCTCAACAGCTCCCCGAACGTCCATTTCGGGATCAAGCTCGGGCTCCTGGGGCAGATAGCCAATCTTGATGTTCGGCATCGGCGTGGCTTCGCCAAGAATATCGGTGTCAATTCCAGCCATAATCTTGAGTACGGTCGATTTTCCTGACCCATTCAACCCCAGAACACCAATCTTGGCTCCCGGGAAAAAACTCAGGGAAATATCCTTTAAAATCTGGCGTTTTGGCGGAACAACCTTGCCGACTCGATTCATGGTGAAGACGTATTGTGCCATGGGTCCCCTGAAATTTGATTGTGATAACGAATAAAGAATTATTTTGCATGATACAACATGTATGGACCCACCCGATATGTCAAGAGCTTTTTCCTTTCTGGAAGACAGTCAATGTGTGCCTTTATACGGCCTCCTGAGAATGGAAGATGTTCTGATTTTCGGGCCTCGATGGAAAATTCGCGCGTGTTCTCCGAAACAAGGCATCGGCCTCAATGGCCGAAGTATCTGACAGGATCTGATCGCTCAGGTTGAACCGGTTACCATCTGGGAGAGAGTCCCCTTGTGCATACTAGCGCGGGCTACGCTCGGGAGGGGGGAGTCGAATCATGTGCTCCGTTTTCTTAACGGATTCTCTTGTCCTTTTCCGATACCCTCGATCTTCGGTGGTTCTTCCCTCCCTCGGGCCGACATGTCCTGAGTGTTCCGGAATGATGGAACTAAAGAGTTTTGTCTCCCCGAAAATCAGGATTATGGAACCGGTATGATCCGGTGATCGTCAGAGAAGTTATTACGATTTTCCGCTTTCGTTCACCGGTTTTACGGCTAAAAGCGCCAGAAGAGTCAGGATTGCGGTGACGCACAGATATCCTCCCACCGAACCGATACCGTGGGTCACGGCGAGTTTGGTCGCAATATAAGGTGCCGGAGAAGCCCCCACGATTCCCGCCAGATTAAAAGCAAGAGATGCTCCGGTATAACGGATCGGTGTTGGAAAGAGCTCCGCCAGAACCGTTCCCGCAGGGCCATAGGTCAGACCGGTCACCGAGAATCCAAAAACAAAGAAAAGCAAAACAAGTCCTGGATGATGTGCAACCATCATGTGCCCGAGCAACAGGCCAAACAGAAAGATCAGGACAGTGGCAAGGATCATTGACTCCCGGCATCCTCGATGATCGGCATACCGGGCCGAGACCGGAATCATCAGTGCAAAACAGAGCACTCCTGCCATTTGAAGAAGCAGAAAAGTCTCCCGCGAGTAGCCCAAATGGGTGGTTCCCCACCCGAGGGCGAAAACCGTCATGAGATAAAAGAGCACAAAGGTGGCCAAAAGAGAGAACAGGCCAACCAGAAGGGATCGTGAATGATGGATGATGACGGAGAGAACCGGGATGCGGGCGCGTTCGCCCCGGTCCATCGATTGTCTGAAATCAGGAGTCTCGATAAGACGCAGACGAATCCACAGCCCTATCATCACCAGAAAGGCACTGAGCAGGAAAGGAATTCTCCATCCCCATGATGAGAACTCCTCATGGCTCATATAATGGGAAAGAAGCAGGAAAACACCTGTAGAAAGAATAAACCCGGCCGGAGCGCCAAGCTGCGGAAACATTCCATACCATGCTCTTCGACCGGGAGGTGCGTTTTCGGTGGCAAGAAGGACCGCGCCTCCCCACTCTCCACCCAGTCCCAGACCTTGACCCAATCGGCAGATCGCAAGAAGGAGCGGAGCCATGATACCGATTTGCCCATATGTCGGGAGCAGGCCTATCAGGATGGTTGACAGCCCCATCGTTAGAAGAGCGGCCACCAGAGTCGCCTTTCTCCCGACACGGTCACCAAAATGCCCGAAAAGAACAGCACCTATCGGACGGGTGATGAAAGCGAGGGCGAAGGTGGCAAGAGACTGAAGCGATGCCGTAGTGGCGTTGCCGGGAGGGAAGAATAAGGACGGAAAAACCAGTACGGATGCCGTTGCAAAGATATAAAAATCAAAAAACTCGATGGTCGTGCCCACAAGACTTGCCAGAAGAATCTGTGTTTTAGATGTTGGTGAGATCATGTCTTCTAGAAACCCCTGATATAATTGCAAAAAGTGTGATCTGTCCCTCTGCCCGGTTCAAGATTTGAAATATTATTTTACAGCAATAGCTTACGGTTACATCTAAAAATTACTGGGCACATTACGCTTTTTCAGCTATTTAGGGGGATATGGAGTTCTTTCGGATTCTGCATCCCCCATAAGGGCATCAAGGAGAAGTTGTCTGGAGGCCCCTTCAGGTGAAATGAATGCAGACACAAGGACATCGGTATCGATAACAATCTTCCGCATAGTGAGATTATATACGAAGGCACTCTGAGATTAATAGGCTCATCCCCAGGCATTTTTCGGCTGCCACCTTCAGCGGATTTGCCCCATTTTTGGGAATTTGCAGAGTCATCAGAATAGAGTCCGTTTCCCAAGAGAAAAAAACAAGGCGAAGTGCCTTCCTCTGTTCTTAAAAAGCATTGATTCCTCTACCTCAATGACTCTGATACTTCGAAGCATCTGGAATTATATTTTTCCCACTCGTTTTTCGTGAAAAACCAGGCATGATAAAATGAAGACTCAGATTTCAGGATTGTCCCGAACGCTTTTGATTCACTTCAGCCTCATAATCACTTTTTCAGACTGATGTCTCCATTGGAGCAGCCTCATAATGAAAAGAATCTCTATCCTATGTGACCACTATCACTTACCAAACGGTTGGAGTGTGTTAAATACAATGCGGCAATCGGGACTTTGATCCTCTGAAACAGAAAAAATACAATCCGATTGTTTGGAGGGAGTGTTGTGGAAAAGAAAGTTCTGTCTCTTGAGGAGATTCAGGCGCTTTTGTCCACTGAGGCTTTGATCTGTTCGCACGATCGAATGAATGCTTCAGATCCGGGAAAGCCGGAACTGAAAGATCGGCGGAACAGTATCGGAGAATCCCGAAAAAGGAAACATGCCGTTTTAAAAATGAGAAATCCGGGCCTTTTCCAGAATGGTGATGACGGATTGTGCGAAGTCATCTTCGAAAGTCCGGATCGAACAGCCCCAATCCTCTTCAAGAGTGGTGTTTTAAAACCCATTATGGGAAAACCTTCGATCAAGACTTCTAAAAGATTGAGAATCTGCTTGACCGGTTGGTGTCAGAGAGATGGCAGTCCCCGCACTCTTTGCCGTCTCGATGGCTCGTGCCTCGCCATGACGGGAAAAGACTCCCACTTCTTTCATGGGGATACCGATCACTGGTGTCTCCATGGCAGCCAAGCGGCTCTGCCAGCATCCCTCCTTTTCCGGAATTTTTCCCTATCCCCTGGCACATTGCTGCCTTTTGTAATGGATCCTCCCCAAATTGCTTCTGGTACTGATAGCCGTTGTCCTCTTTTCGATACACTCTCCGGGTGAATCCGAATCCCGACGACAAACAATTGGGCTATGGAATGTCTGCATCTTTAAGAGTCATGTTCGATGAAAACCCGTGTATGGATAAAGTGGAGCAACCGCTCAAATGAATAGGCCCTCACCGTTCTCCTCGAAACAAATTGATTGTGATCGGGGGTAAGCAGTGGCGCTGAAAAAATGGTTCGTCCGAAGTTCAGGGGGGCGGGATTCTCCCTTCCTGAATCCTCAGAAGGATTCTCTTCTCCCATGGAGATGGACTGGAAGAAAACTCGCCTGGTTTCTTGCCCTGCTGACATCCATGATCATTTTGTCCTATGGCGGCGCTCTCTTTGAGATGTTTTCTTACCTGCATGCGGAAAACGAGTCGCGAGTGGACCAGCGTATTGTGGCGGCGATTGATCGGGTCAATTCAGATATCGAGGAAAGTCAGCTGGGGAAAAACAGCTACCTTCTTTCCGGGCAGAGAGCTTACCTCGTCTCCTATACAACAGGGATCGAAAAGATGGTTCAGGCCATCGGGCACCTTCGAGAACTGCTTCAGAAGGAGCGATCGGCCGATACCCTTGCGCGACTGAACGACTACGCCAACATGGGAAGCGTCGATCTGATCCAGTCGACCAGGAGAATGGAACGCCGGGGCTTGATGGAGACCCGTGAACACTTCCGAAAGCTCCAGGAGAAATCTTCTCTGGAGAAGATCATCCCGTATATGGATAACCTCCGGGGTCTCTATGTCAAAATACACAAGGAGATGCAAAGGACCGCACTCAAACGCCTCCGCCGGACATCGACCCTGTTTGGCCTGTCTTTCATCTTCTTCGCGTCTTTTCTGGGAGTGACATCAAAGAGAATACTCGAAGACATTTCCAAGGTGAACAAACTGGTTTTTTCCCTTCACCATGATTCCCACCACGATCCTCTTACAGGGCTTCCGAACCGTGCCTTTGTCATGGAGTGGCTCGAATATGCTTTGGCCGGCAGCCGTCGCGAAAAGGGCCGACTGGCTATTTTGTATATTGATCTGGACCGGTTCAAGGAGATTAACGACCATCTGGGACATGACCAGGGAGATCTGGCTCTTATCGAGGTTTCAAAAAGATTCAGTAATGTACTGAGAGGCTCTGACATTCTGGCCCGACTCGGAGGAGACGAATTCGTTATTCTCATGTCCGGATTGGTCGATGCGGAAGCCCCATCCTGTCTTGCCGACCGCCTCATCAAGGCGCTTGAAGATCCCATCATGCTCTTGAACGAAATGCCCAGTCTCGGCGCAAGTATCGGAATCGCCATCTATCCGGAGGATGGAGAAACACCGGAAATACTCATGAAGGAAGCCGACAAAGCCATGTATTGCTCCAAGGAACTGGGAGGGAACCGCATCTGTTTTGCCGGGGTGCCACAGATCCTGGAATGAGATTTTTACACTCCATCCTTGTCGATCAGGCGCATGAGCCTCTCGGGGACGATATCCTGTTTCAGGGGCTTGACCAACCATCTGGAACGACAAAGCCCCAAGAGTGCTCATTGACGCTCCAGACTGATGTGCGGATGGCCGATCTCCTGCTGATACAGCCGCGATCGAAGCTCTTCTTCAGCCCGGTTTTTTCTGGCCGGCGATCCTGTATGCTCGGGTCGCATGACTTTGAGAAAGTCTTTGCAGGATAATTGATCAGATTCTGAAGAGGAAGGAGCGTCAACCCCAAATGATCGCGCGCTGCATTGCCAAAGTCTCCGGTTCATACCAGACGACTTGCCTTTCTCAGTTTGTGGACGCTTTTCGAACGCATGAAGCTCCGAAGGTTCGCAAGGATCTTCCTTGTCCGGAGAGTTTCCCTTGAACCCTCTTCCCCGTTCTTTCTATAACCGGGATACAATCATTGTCGCAAAAGAACTTCTCGGAGCGTTTCTGGTGAACGTCAAAGACGGAACTCCCCGAACGGGCCGGATCGTGGAGGTCGAAGCCTATCTCGGAACTCACGACAAGGCTTGTCATTCTTCGCGCGGGATGACCCCACGGACAAGAATCATGTTCGGACCTCCCGGCCATGCCTACGTCTACATGATCTACGGCATGTACCACTGCATGAATGTCGTGACGGAAAGGGAGGGACAGGCCTGTGCGGTGCTCATACGAGCGGTCGAGCCAGTTGAGAACATTGAAGGCCGGACCAACGGGCCCGGTCTTCTCTGCCGGTCGATGGGCATCGACCGGACCCTGAACGGTCACGATCTCGAAAGCCAGGACTTCTACATCTGGAAAGAAGAAACAGTGGTCACCCCTTTTGCCATCTCCGAAAGACCAAGAATCGGAGTGCACTATGCGGAGGAGTGGAGCGATCGCCTCCTCCGCTTCTACCTTGAGGGCAATGGTTTCGTTTCGAAACCCTGAACGAGACCACGTTTCTGGCCTTCGGTTTTTCCCGGATGACCGTATGGCTAGCAGAACTTGCGTCCGGACAGATCGAAAGCGCGTTGGAACAGTCTGAAGAACCGGCCAAACGGATCTGGCTCTGGAGGAGGGTGCAAAAGCTGGTCGAAAAGGGCGCTGCGCTTCTGCAGGATCTCGATGCCCTCATCGATTCCATCCGAGATGATCAGGACTTCGTTTGCCGTGAATGATGCGGGGATTTTTCCTTGTATGTCCGGAAGTCGACCAGAACAGTGGTCTTGTCAGAGAGGTTCTTGGGCCCGATTATGCTCAGAGGAAGGCCGTTCAGAAAGACGATAATAGCGGCACGCCGATTGTGGTGATTCTCGACAACGGTAAACTGGTTGATCACGATACAGTCGTTTTCGGTGAGGCATGCGTTGGTTCCCTATGGGTAGAAAAAGAGCTTTTGATCGATTGGTGGTACTGGATCAGTCAAACAGTTCGGCATGTGTTCCGGTTCGGACAAAAACGACCGCCCCTGGATTCCCTTCCTCGAGTTTGTAGACAAGAAGAAAATCACCCCCGGCATGGCACTCACGAAATCCGACCAGGTCCCCTTATTAACGGGTGGTCTTGCCATTCAGGGCCCAGAGGAGAGTTGGCTATCAACAACAACATGACCTCCTTAAGACCTGACCTTTACCCATATCTCCGACGCTTGGGCACCGGAGATGTGGGACCGGCCCGTCGCATCCGTTCGAGAATTTCCCAAAATTCGGCGATGTTCTCCAGCTTTTGAAGCCCCTTCCAGAGCACTTCGGTGCCGGGCTCCCCGTCTCCCTTGCGTCCCAGGAACCCGCCCATCCTGGCCGTCATCCGGATCGCCTCCCGAAGCGTTGGCGGCGTCTCCGGCGGCTCGGGATTCTTGCTGTGGAAGATGCACAGGGCCTTCCACTCCGCCTCTTCGAAGAAAACCGTGCAGGGGGCATCGGGGATCTCCCGTCCCAGCTTCATCAGATGGAAGAGCCTCCACGCTACCACCATGTCGATCGCCAGACAGGCTTCGAGTCGATGGTCGTTGCCCATCTGCCGGTCTTCGATGCGGCATCCGGACTTGAGCGTCCGGTGGAAGACCTCGATGCCCCATCGCCTGGCATACCAGCCCCCGACCTCCGCCGCCCTCTCGAGGGAGTCGACGGGCTCGGTGGTCAGAAGCTTCCACTCGAGGGGGACGATGCCTTCCGGCGCGTCCGTCTCGGTGACGACCACCGCCTGAAGGCGGACCGGAGGAGCCCCTTTGGACTTTCCCTGTGCCGGAGGCGCGATCTCGAAGCTTCCGTAGCGCACGGACAGCCGCGCCGTCCTCCCCGGCCGTCCTCCCTTCCGGGGAATTTCGACCTCGACCGTCCCGGCTTCGGACTGGCTTTTGAGGCTCTCCCACAGCGGGGCGGCGTCGGTCGTCTTCCGGTCCTTGACGGCCCGGACAAGGAGGCCCGGCCCCTTGGGATCCTGGGCGGCCAGGACAAAGAGCTCGTGGAAGTCCGCCTCCCGGTCTCCCACGCTGACGAGCCGGATTCCGGGAAGAAGGGCCTGGATCCGGGCCACTTCCCGGAAGCTTGTCAGCCACTTTTCGGACTCGCTCTTCGAGTCCGCAGGGGCAGGCTCGGGAGGGGCGTTCTCGGGCTTTCTCCCCCGTTTCTTCGGAGGCGGCGGTACGGGTGGATTCTTGGGGCGCACCCATGTCTGGGCGCAGACCACGCCCAGAGGAGTTCCGTCGGTCGTAAACGCCACCGTGTCGTGCAGAAGAAGCCCCTGGGCCCCTCCCTTGTGGTTCCCGATGGGCCCCAGTCCTTCCGTGTCGGGATGGCCCGAATAGTCGAGCTCGGTGGTGTCCTGGGCGCACAGCACCACCGGGTATGCCTTCATCCGTTCGATCGTCGCCTTCCGGTGCGGCTCGAGAAGAACCTCCAATGTCGCCCTTTCATGGTCGAAAAAACGGTACGCCGCCTTCGCCTTGGCCCGGTCTCCGCCGCAGGCCTGCGGGAGGGAGGCCTGCGGCCGGGCATAGAAGTCCTGCGCCAGAATCCGGCACCGGGCCGCAAGGCGCGCATCTCCCAAGTCCACCCCGCCGAACTCCTCCTCCGTCCAGTCGGAGAAGACGCGGGCCGGTTCCGGAACCTCCTCCGCCGGCCCGCCCCTGAGCGCCTCCCGGAAATCCGGAGCGAGCGGATAGGCGAAGACCGTCTTGACCGACGTGCCCCGGCCCTTGCGTCCCAGACCCGCCGTCGGTCCGATCTCCGTGAAGTTCGCCGCCCGGTAGCAGGTGCCCGCAAACCGCTCCCGCTCGACAAAGGTCTCGACCAGAACCGGCCGCTCTCCGTAGAGCCGCTCCCAGTCTCCGGGCAGCCGCCGGAGCAGCCGTCCCAGAAGATGCGAGGCCAGATGCGGAACCCGGAGGTGCGGCAGGATCAGGAAGCGGCTGTTGTTGACCGCCTTCCCGAGGTTCTTCTGCCGCCCCTCCTCGTTCCACCCGATCCACAGATCCCGGACCGCCACCTTCCAGGAGGCCGACGAGAAGGCCGCCCCGCCCACATACCCAAGCGTCGGACTCTTCGTCAGATACCGGATCTGGGCCCCGCACAGCGGTCCCTTCCCCAGATAATGATACCGCGAAAAGAGCGCGTTCCATATCCGCGACTCGTCTTTCGTCACGACCCGCACAAATTCGAGGGGGCCCAGATCGGAGAGAGATCCCTCGAACGGCCCCGCCATCGTCTGCCAGAGCGGATCCGTCTCCTCCGGAGGCGTCCATCCCGGAACAGGCCCTTTCGACGGGGGAAGAACGACCTCTCCCTTCTTCTCGAGCGTGTTCAGGAGAAGTCGGGCGTTCATCTCCTTGGCCTTCCCGTTGGCCCCGCTCCACCCCAGGATCTCGCAGACCTTCCGCGCCAGGGCGCTCCGGGAGACGGCGGAGGCTGCCTCGGCCCGGATCGTGTCGAGTATCGAGGTGTCGAGGGTCTGTCCGAAAATTTTCATGCAGTCAGACTACACGAAAAAATGTCCGGTGTCCATACCCTATTTATGGGGCAAGGTCAGCCCTCAGGTGGGTATAGATCATTCCCAGGGACAGAACCGTTCCCCTGTACTCCGGAGCCAGTGTTTCATGCGGATAGGTCGAAGCCAGCCTGGCGTATTGCCAGGTGACAATACCGATTGTCTCTCC
>JAKCCY010000190.1 GCA_021838765.1 Nitrospirota bacterium | reverse complement strand
GGCCTCAAAGGCATTACTCTTAAACTCGCGTTTTATCATTGCATATCTCCTCAAACAGTCGGTTTTGCAGCAGCAGGCAATCTGATCGTCCGTGAGACTCACATAACTCTTCGACAAATTGCGAAAGGCCGGGAGGAGATCCTCTTCGATGTTGTCCCGATCCTTTGGTGAACACCCGGTCCGGCCCAAACCAATACACTATGCAAGAGGATTTCAAAACACCCCCAGCCGGCATGATTTTCGTCCGGATCAGATCATTCCCCCGAATAGAGAGGTGTCTCAGTGTCGGGAGACGGTCCCCGAGATCCCTGCGGGGGATCATTTTGAGGGGTAATACGGGGAGGACTCCGGGGAAAAAGACCCATGAGGAGCGTTGTGGGAAAAAATGCCCCTCTCTACAACGCAAAGCGCTTAGGGAAGGGAACATCCAAGACTTCGTGGCGACTATAGGGCAACGGGGAGGGCAGGGTGGTCATCATCGCTTAGAATACGCAGGTTCATCCCTATACCCGGAATGAGATGACCTCTTGAAAGCCTATCTATCAGGTGCTATTTTAAGACCTCATTACAATCCTTTGTGGAGGTGGCCCATGAATATGAAATTTTCCGAGGATTTGGTTCCATTGACGGACTTGAAGGTGAACCCTGGGCGTGTGGTAAAGCAGACAACCGAATCTCACCGGCCCGTGTTGCTTACCAGCCGAGGCCGGGGTGTCGCAGTTGTCCAAGCGGTCAGTGAATACGAAAAATCCGAGGAAGAGCGCTCCTTCATGCGCGCTGTGATCAAGGGTCTTGCGGATCTGGATGCGGGGTGCGAGGTCTCCCTTGAGGAAGCCAGGGCTCGGCTCGGTCTTTAGCCGTCTCATGGTGAGCATCCGTTTTGCCGAATCCGCACTGCTCGATATCGAGGCGCTTCGAACCTGGTATGCCGAGCAAGGGGTTCCTGATATCGGGGTGCGACTGGTGGCGGAGGTGTTCCAGCACCTTCAGGCATTGGTCGACCATCCTGACATGGGACGGGTGGTACCCGAATTTGATCAGCCATCTCTGTGAGAAATGATCCATCCGCCATTTCGCCTTGTGTACCGACGCGACATCAAACGAGTGAGAGTTGTCCGTATCTGGCGCGGCGAGCGCCCGTTCCATCAACCACCGCCCGGATGATGGACGTGTTCGGTCGAGCGCTCCTCAGCCCGGCATCCGCAATCAATCCAAAGTTGACTCATCGCCCTCATCATTCTTTCTATCTGGATCGATAGGACCCATTATACCGTTTGGATGAATGCGCCAGCCGCGTCATCGCCCAAAGGGGATCCGGCTTCTTCTGGAAGGGAAGATCCAGAAGCATGGGATGAGCTTTCACACTTGACTCGATAGTCAGAATGGTTACCATCGGAGAGACCGGCCAAAGATTATCAGAATCCCTTCGGATCCAACAGGAATACTTCCTCCCTCCAAACGACCCGGAAAGGAAAGGTGATCCAATTGAAGATGCCATCTGAGCCCAATCCATCCTTCAAGTTATTGGATTTTCTGCTCGGAAGATCCAGATACCTTGTTTTTGTTGCGGTCCTTTCGGTGATGCTCACCGCATTTTCCCTGTTTCTGATCGGCGCCGTCCAGGCCATTAGGGCACTCTATCGATCCTGGTCCGATGTGGCGAATGGAATCTTTTCCGCTCACGGGATTTCAATGAGCCGGGATCTGAATATCGTCAGCACAATGCTTGAAGCGGTTGTTTTTTATCTGGTTGGGGTTGGTCTCTACAGTCTGTTTATCTCTCCCCTGAATGTCGCGGTCGCCCTTGGAATAGAATCCCTGACCGATCTCGAAAGCAAGGTTCTGAGCGTGATCATTGTCATCATGGGGTCAACATTCCTTCAGCATTTCGTTCGATGGAAAGATCCGTCCGGAACGCTTGAGTTCGGGGGGGCATTGGCGATCGTTGTCATTTCTCTCGTTTCCCTTCAGTGGCTGGGACACCGGGTGACGGAAACACAGAAGTCCTCCAGTCTGAAAACGCAGATCAGAGCCCAACAGGAAATGTTCCATGAATCGACCGAGCAACATGAGGTCCGGACGGACAAAATTGAGGAAAATCCGGAATAGAAAAAGCAACATCGAAATCCATCGCTACGGAAAGAGTTCCGATAAACCGGATATATTGGGGTGACCGACTCCTCCTCAGGGAGAATCGAGCCTGTAAAAAAATTACCGGTGAGACCCTTTCGACGCGTTCCGGGAAGGGAAGAGAAAAAATCAGGACCTCATCAAAAGGGTATCAGAGGGGGAAAGATTTGCCCTGCTCCCAAAAACAGGGAGCCGTAATCCCCCCCCAGAAGGAAAGTCCATCGAGAGTTCTTGAGGGGGAACAGGCTTTCGAAACCGTGCGCATTAAGGAATATGCTGAATGACAAAGAGAGAAAAACTCTAGACCTTCTGCCAGGACCATATAGTCCCTTCTTGGCCCACAGGGCAAGAGGGGACAAACGGGGGTTTTTATTTTTCATTATCGCATTGAGGTATTCTATCTCCATGCAGACCGGCCACCGATTCCTCGCCTGCCCCATTCCCCTCCCCCATCTCTCCATGTTTCGGTCGAGGCCGGGAAGTGGGTCCTCTCCTTCGCCTCGGACGACGGTCTTCCGGAACCGAAGGATGAGGACACCGTAGCCTGTCTTGTTTACCGAAGTGGATTTCCGGAGTAAAGTTTTGGGCTTCGACCGGGACGTGATGATTCCGGTCATGGCAAGCTCCAAGCGAAAGTCCGATTTTTCATCCGTCCAGAAGACCCGGATGGAGAGAAGAAACTAGGCAGAAAACGCTGGCAACAAAAACTGGCCCGACAGGTCAAAGGCTCGAACAGTCGGAGAAAGACCCGGAAGCGTCTTCTCCGGACTTTAGGATACGCAAAAGAGGTCCGAAAGGACGTGATCCAGGTGGACCCATCTCCTCCTCTCCGAACCGGACAGGACGATTCTGGGCGCCCTGTCCGGTTCGGAGCACGGGCCAAGGTCAGACTCAACCGGGCGATCCTGTCGTCCTCCTGAAGTCAGCTTCCTTTCGTACAAGTCCCTTCGATCCGGGAAGCTTGTGATCAAGCTCTCACCGCAAGACAGCTCTCAGCGATGCGGGCTACAGACAATGCCGATCATAACGACAGCCGCGTCATCGCACAAAGAGGGATCCGTCTTTTTCTGGAAGGGAAGATCCAGAAGAAAGAGGTTCGGCGGTGCGGGAACGGGAAACTCAAAACATCAGGACAGGGGGCCTGTGTCAAAGCCTCCGGAGAGGGCGATGAGACGCAAAGGCTCACAATCCTACTCGCATCCTCGGCGAAAGAGGAATATCCGCTCGTGTGAGCTGAAGCTCCCACTTAAGCGTTAGCTTAGTGGCGGGAGAGTTTATTCGGAGTTCTTGAAATGATATTCTTAATGTGCAACTGTGGCAATGTGTTATGAGAAGGAGCAGAGCATGGAACAACTGAATCGCATCACCCAAAAGCCCGATGTGATGGGCGGTAGAGCGTGCATCCGTGGAATGCGCGTCACGGTCGGTATGGTTGTGGGAGAAATCGGGGCTGGTCACAGCTTTGATGAAGTTCTGGCCGATTATCCTTACCTTGAACGAGAAGACATTATGCAGGCGCTTCGCTACGCTGCATGGCGAGCCGAAGAACGCGAGGTCACGCTGGCTACGGCATGAAGTTGCTCGTCGATATGAACCTCTCGCCGCGTTGGGTCGAGGTGTTGACGGGTGCGGGTGTGCAGGCCGTTCACTGGTCGACACTTGGGGCGAAGAATGCGACGGATTTCGAAATCATGGCCTACGCCGGAGCGAACGATTACGTTGTGATTACCCACGATCTGGACTTTGGCGCAATCCTTGCTGTGACGCACGGCGAGAAGCCCAGTGTCGTACAAATCCGGGCGCAAGAGTTAGCCCGGACGCGATTGCCTTACAGGTCATTACCGCACTGAGGCAAATGGAATCCGATCTGGAAGAAGGTGCATTGCTGACCGTAGACACTGACCGCACACGCTTGCGTCTGTTGCCCCTGCAAACGAAAGAATGACACCCCGATCTGATGCTGGACAGCGGCCCTTGGGATGAGGAATTGTCTTTCGCTGTTCTTTCCAAAGAGATGTTGTGAACTTCGATCCCGGAGAACACTTCCCTCCGGGAGGAAAGTATCATCACTTTAGGCGGCATTAAATGCCAGTTTGGTTTGTATCCCCGTAAGGAGATCATTTCTCAAAGAGAGTTTGATCGCGAGCATAAATCTCCTTGAGTACTATTTGGAGAGGTGTGCAAACAACACCCAAACGAGGTCATCACGCAGTTCCCT
>JAKCCY010000003.1 GCA_021838765.1 Nitrospirota bacterium | reverse complement strand
CAGGCCAAGAGAGTCTGGTCACGCACCTTCTGCAGGACGATTTGACTCCGACCGCCCAAAGAGATCCTTCTCCGATCGACAAGACAGGCCTTCAGGGGATCGCTTCCAATCCAGGGACCGCTCCGACAGACCAAGAGATACCGGACATTCGCCTTCCGCGGGACGCTTCGATTCCGACCGCCCGAAGAGATCCTTCTCCGATCGACAAGACAGGCCCTCAGTGGATCGCTTCCAGTCCAGGGACCGCTCCGACAGACCAAGAGAGTCTGGTCACGCACCTTCTGCAGGACGATTCGATTCCGACCGCCCGAAGAGATCCTTCTCCGATCGACAAGACAGGCCTTCAGGGGATCGCTTCCAGTCCAGGGACCGCTCCGACAGGCCAAGAGAATCTGGTCACGCACCTTCTGCAGGACGATTCGATTCCGACCGCCCGAAGAGATCCTTCTCCGATCGACAAGACAGGCCTTCAGGGGATCGCTTCCAGTCCAGGGACCGCTCCGACAGGCCAAGAGAGTCTGGCCATGCCTTTTCTGGAGATTCCTCAAGGGAACGACAAAACTCGTCTCAGGGAAGTGGCGAAAGAACTCGCCCCCATAATCCAAGCAGCCGGCCAACCCGACGCCCAGGACAAGGTTCGGGGCCGTCAAGAAATGGCAAACCCAAAACAAGGCGCTCTTAACAGATCTATTACGAAAAAGAGGAAGAATTCATGGTTCGATCGCACCCCATTATCGATATTGTTACCCTTCCTATAGGGTCAATGACAACACTTTCAGGTTGGGTACAAACCGTCAGGGATCATGGTTCTCTCCTGTTTTTTGACTTAAGGGATCGATCTGGCCTCGCCCAGGTGGTGATTGATACCGAGAAAAACCCCCATCTGATAGAAGCAGCAAAATCAATGCGGGATGAATGGGTCGTTTCCGTTCATGGAACTATCGAAAAAAGACCTGAAGGAACAGAGAATTCAGCACTTCCTACAGGGAGTCTTGAAATCAGGACAGCCACCATAACCGTTCTCAATACATCCCCCACACCCCCTTTTCCCATCGATGACCGGACAGAGATCTCTGAAACACTCCGACTCACTTATCGATATCTTGACATGAGAAGGCCGGAACTGCGCCGCAACATGAAACTTCGAAGCGAAGTGACCCACTTTTTAAGGAATCATCTGGTTTCTCAAGGTTTTTGGGAAATAGAAACCCCTATTCTGACAAAGTCCACTCCGGAAGGAGCCAGAGATTTTCTTGTCCCATCCAGGCTTGAAAAAGGTTCTTTCTATGCCCTGCCCCAATCTCCTCAACTTTTCAAGCAGCTTTTAATGGTGGGAGGAGTAGAAAAATACTACCAAATCGCTCGTTGTTTCAGGGATGAGGACTTGCGCTCTGACCGTCAGCCTGAATTCACTCAAGTTGATATTGAAGCATCTTTTCTGACTGTCGATCATTTTCTATCCGAAATGGAAAAGATGGTAGCAGCACTCTTTGCACAATTTACGCATCACATTCCGCAAAAACCCTTCATGCGTCTCACGTATCAGGAGGCCATGGACCATTATGGAACAGACAAACCGGACCTCAGGTTTGATCTCAAGCTGGTGCGGCTAGATGAGCATGTCGCTGGAAGCACGTTTAAGGTCTTCCTCGACGTTCTCGAAAAAAAGGATGGCTCAGTCATTGGAATCCGTTACCCTGGAGGCGCGTCCTTATCCCGAAAAGAGATGGACACCCTCACACAATGGACAATTTCCCAGGGAGCCAGCGGACTTGCGTGGATGAAGTGGGAATCCGGTGAATTATCAAGCCCAATCGCCAAATTTTTTCCTGAAGCCACGCAGAAAGCCATTATCAACAGCCTTGAGGCTGAATCCGGTGACCTGCTCCTGTTTATCGCTGATACAAGAAGCAAGGCGCAGAAGATCATGGGACAACTTCGGCTCCACATCGGAGATCGCCTGAACCTTCGCCATCCAGATCACTTTTCACTTCTATGGGTCGTCGACTTCCCGATGTTTGAGTGGAATGATGAAGAAAACCGGCTGGATGCCTTACATCATCCTTTCACATCGCCTCATTTCGATGATCTTGAAAAACTGATGACCGATCCGCTTTCCGTTCGCTCAAATGCCTATGATCTGGTTTTAAATGGAACAGAGCTTGGCGGTGGAAGTCAGAGGATCCATGAACGAACCGTTCAGGAAACGGTTTTGAACCTCCTCAAGATTGAAAAGGAAGAAGCTCTTCAAAAATTTGGCTTTTTACTCGACGCATTGACCTACGGGGCTCCTCCACATCTCGGCATGGCGCTGGGACTTGATCGCCTCATCATGCTGCTTGCCGGAGCCAGCTCAATCAGGGACGTCATCGCTTTCCCCAAAACGCAGAAGGGGTCTTGTCTGATGACGAATGCTCCTTCGGATGTCAGCCTTTCCCAACTGAGAGATCTAGGCATCCGACTAACCTCCAAAGACTAGCTCAAATCTGTATGGAATAAGAGGAGATCAAATTCCTTCTCCTCTTATTCCATACTTTTCCATCCGATAAACCAGTTGCCTCGTTGTAATACCAAGAGCAAGGGCTGCTCGGGTCTTCACACCTCCTGAACGCTCCAGAGCCTTGATAATCCGCTCCCGCTCAATCTCCCGAATCGTATCCGGCAGATCTGTGTTGATTTCATGGACACTGGCTCCCCTTGATGGAGCAGCCGGTTCCCGCCCCGTTGTCGTTGGGGTAGAAATATTACCACTCGACTCAACCGATGGAACACCACTCGAATGAACCGGAAAAAGAGCAAGAGTCTGGACCACATCATCCGCCGTTATAATGTCTTTTCTGGCCATGACAACGAGCCTCTCAACAATGTTTTCAAGCTCACGTACATTTCCTGGCCAATCATATTCCATAAACACGTCAATCGCATCAGAAGCAATCCGGACATCCCTTCCATTCTCCTCAATGAATCTGGATCGGAAGTGCTCAAGCAACAGGGGAATATCTTCCTTCCGATGTCTTAATGGAGGAAGATAGATGGGAATGACATTCAGACGATAGTATAGATCTTCCCTGAACCGGTTCATCCTGACTTCCTGGTCCAGATTGCGGTTCGTTGCCGCAACGATCCGGACATCAATAGGGATAGGTCTATTGGACCCAATTCTTTCAACAACACGTTCCTGGAGAACTCTCAAAAGCTTTACCTGGACGGACGGTGGGATCTCCCCGATTTCATCAAGAAATATCGTTCCTTCATTCGCAGCCTCAAACCTTCCAGGTCTCGACAGGCTCGCCCCAGTAAAAGCCCCTTTCTCATGTCCAAACAATTCGCTTTCAAGAAGAGTTTCCGGAATTGCAGCACAGTTGATTTGAATAAATGGCATTTTGTTTCTGGGACTATTGAAGTGAATCGCTTTTGCAATTACCTCCTTACCGGTTCCACTTTCTCCAAGGATCAAGACAGTTGCCCTGCTTGCTGCCACTTGATGAACACTCTCGGCAATTTGGGCAACAAGCTTAGATCGGCCAATCCAGCCTGAAATCGTATATCTATGTTTCAAGGCATGTTCGAGCCTGCTGGTTTCATCTTGCAACCGTCGTTTTTCATCATCAAAATTATGTCTCAAAAGAACCGCCTGAGCCATGATGGAGCTTATTGTGGTCAATAAGCGGACATCCTCCTCCAGACTTTCTTTTCCACCCGAAGCACTTCTATCTGCAGAAAGGACACCAAGCTTTCTCCCCTGAAAGATCAGAGGAACAGCAATAAAGGCTGTCTTTTCTTTTTTTGATAGTCTTGAACCAGTTCTGTTTAAAAACCGGGGTTCAAGCGAGATATCTGGAACAATGACCGGCTCCCCACTTTCAAGAACCATTCCAGTAATACCTTCCCCTTTTTTAAAACGACCCCTTTCCTTCTCTTCTTCAGAAAGTCCGTGAGCAATCTCTGTTGACAGCTCATCAGACTCCCCTTTCAAAAGGAGAATCGAGCTCCTGTGAAGTCCAAGGTTTTGGTCCAGGATGCCAAGAATTTTGACAAGGGCAACATCCAGATCAGGACAACTTGCAAGCTCCTGACTGATGGAAAACAAGGTCGTTAGCTCTTGGATAATTTGGTGTTCGGATTCCATAAAGCCCTTTCTGATCGAAAAGGTCCGCTATAGATGCACACAGATGGAAAAAATGGTGGAAGAAAAAAGGCCCGAAGGAATCCCTTCGGGCCAACAGGATATATAGATTTTACAACAGAACAGCCAGAGAGAACCTAGATGTCATAATACAGGAAAAACTCATGTGGATGCGGACGAAGGCGAACCTGATCGACATCTCTTCTTCGCTTCTCTGCAACCCACACTTCAATCATGTCCTTGGTAAAGACACCGCCCTTGAGGAGGAAGTCATGATCTTTCTCCAAAGCATCCAGAGCTCCTTCAAGACTTCCGGGCATTTGTTTGATCTTCTTTCTTTCCCGGTCTGACATTTCGTAGATATCCTTGTCGAGTGGGGCTGGCGGAACAAGCTTTCGCTCTATTCCATCAAGGCCTGCCATCAACATGGCTGAAAACGCAATGTAGGGATTTGCGCTAGGATCCGGAGTCCTGAATTCGATTCGCTTTGCTTTCTCACTTTTCGAATACATCGGGATACGAATGCAGGCAGAGCGATTCCGCTTTGAATAGGCAAGGTTAATGGGAGCTTCATAACCTGGAACCAATCTTTTGTAAGAATTCGTTGTTGGAGCAATAAAGGCCAACAAGGCAGGGGCGTGATGCAGAAGACCACCGATGTAGTGAATAGCCATCTCGGATAGATCTGCATAACCACCTTTTCCGAAGAAAAGGTTTTTTCCACCCTTCCATAAACTCTGATGGCAGTGCATACCAGAGCCATTATCCTGAAAAAGGGGCTTTGGCATGAAAGTGGCGGACTTGCCATATTTTAAAGAGGTGTTTCGGACAACATACTTATACTTCATCACATTATCAGCCATCTTGGTCAATGTGTCATAACGCATATCAATCTCGCACTGACCTGCTGTTGCCACTTCGTGATGATGCACTTCTGTACGAATTCCCAACTTTTCCATCGTCAGAATCATTTCAGAACGCAGATCCTGGAGCGTATCATTTGGAGATACAGGGAAATAACCTTCCTTGTGGCGGATTTTATACCCAAGGTTTGGCATTTCGTCCCGATCAGTATTCCAGATCGCCTCGGAAGAATCGACGGAATAATGAGCGTAATTTGAACCCTGACCAAACTTGACGTCATCAAACACAAAAAATTCGGCTTCGGGACCCCAATAAGAAACATCGGCGACTTTCTTGAGGTAGGACTCTGCTTTTTGGGCGATCAAACGGGGATCCCTGGAGTAGGACTCTCCAGTAATGGGATCCTTGATATTACAGATTAAAACCAGAGTAGGAACTTGAGTATAGGGATCCATAAAAGCGGAAGCTGGGTCAGGAATCAGAAGCATATCGGATTCGTTGATTGCCTGAAAACCACGAATGCTGGAGCCGTCAAACCCCTTCCCCTCAACAAAACTTTCCTCGGACAGTTCATGGAGCGATGTCGAAATGTGCTGCCATGCACCAAAAAGATCCGTAAAGCGGTAATCGATAATCTGTACATTGTTCTTTTTTGCAAATTCAAGAACTTCTTTTGGTGTCATCGCGTCGGACTCCTTTCTTGATCAACCTTGATTGATGAGATTTAAAATCCTTAAAAAAATATTAGGATGGAGACACAAAAAAAGCGTCCTTTCATCAAAAAGACGCCTTTGTCTTTCGACCGATGGGAACTGTAGATCACGCTCCGAAGGATTCTAGGCATTCAAATCAAGACTGTCAAGATGGTCAAAAGGAAATCTAGAGAGCACTTAATTTGTCGGGTGAGATCCAAACCATTGATCCCCTTTAAAGGGCTCTACAGATGAAAGAGGAGAAAGCTCAACGCTAAGATTTACCAGCAAAATCTCATTTTGACTGCTTACACTTCATCGGTTGCTGACGGGAGTCCTCAAATCCTTTATTATAGTATCCGATAGAAAAGTACACCTGCCATAATCAGCGACACAATAAACTGAAGCGAACATAAAATCAGCGATATGGATAAAATGACTGAAAGCAATCATATTCCCTATAAAACGGAAATACTGGTCATCGGGGGAGGTTCTGCAGGAAGGTACGCTGCAAAAGCTGCGGCACGAAAAGGTGCCCAGGTCATGCTTGTCGACCCTGGACCATTTGGCGGGCTCTGTATTCTTAAAGGTTGTATGCCATCAAAAGCATTGTTGAGATCTGCCCACGTCAGGCACCTCATCGTCTCGGAGCTCCCCGAACTTGGACTCCGACTCTCTGGTGGACAAGTCGACCTGGACATGAACTATATCGTTGATTCAAAAGACAGAATGATCCAGGATTTTGCCGATGATGCACTGCAAGGAATCTTAAACAATCCCTCCATTACCCTTGTTGAAGGGTTATTCCACTTCACCGGGACTCATGAAGGGCTCATTTCAGGTCGTCCAGTCACCTTTCAAAAAGCCATAATCGCTTCCGGAACCCGCATTAGACTCCCGCATATCAATGGACTTGAATCGGAAGATATCATGACCTCGGATGACATCCTGGAAACAAGGATATTGCCAAAGAAAGTCGTAGTGATTGGAACAGGGCCGGTTGGTCTTGAGCTTGGTCAATATCTTCATAATATGGGTTCAGAGGTCACGATCCTGAACATCAACCCGGAATGGGGTCATGGGCTAGACCGGGTGATCTCGGAAGCCTATCTTGATGCCTTAAGGGCCAGGGGACTCTCCATTCAAATGGGGATTACAAATGAATGGGTCGATCGCACGCCAGAGGGTCCAACGTTACACTACACTCATGAAGGCATCGAAAAATCTGTTCCATTTGAACGCCTCCTGTCTGCAATAGGCAGAATACCTGATACCCATTCCCTGGATCTGGAGGCTGCCGGGATCAAGACGGCGGAAAAGGGCATCATCAAGGTTCTCCCCACATTACAAACAACCAACCCTGATATTTATGCTGCAGGAGATGTCACAGGGATACTGCCTGTCCTGAATGTTGCCACATTTCAGGGAGAAATGGCTGGAGAGAATGCAACACGAAAGTCTCCTCTCCCCATTCCTGAGCCCCCGGTTCCCATCGCTATATTTACAGACCCGGAATATGCCCGATCCGGTTTGTCCGAGAGTGAGGCAGTTTTTAAGGGACATTCTGTTGTCACCGGTAGGATTCCCTTTACGGATCTTGGAAAAGCGATTGTTTACCGGAGAACGGACGGATGGCTCAAAATCGTCGCGAATGAATCTGATCACAAAATTCTGGGAGCCGAGATGTTTGGGCCAGGTGCCTCAGATCTTATTCATGTGATTCACGTTGCCATTGCATTAGGTGCCACTCTTGACGATTACCAGAAGATTCTTCACATACACCCGACATTTGCCGAGATATTCAAATACTTGATAGATGAGATGACCGATGCCATCTGACACTCAAAAAATGATGAAAGCCCCTTTTTCACTTCTCATCGTTCGTCCTTCAAGAAAAAATCAGCGAGAATGGATCCAAACGGTACAGACACTGATCCAGAATTCGGATTCCCGATTCAATATCTCAGCATTTATTGATCCGGACCCATCTGAAGATTTTTGTCTAATCGCAAACTATGAGCGGATTCCATTTGGGAAGTCATGGGCAGAGATCAAAACACACAATGAAACTCATGTGGTTCTATATGAGGAGGACCGTCATTACGGGGGAGTTCCGGAGCATCTTCCCATATTCCCGTTTGACTTCATCGAACTCCTCAGGCAGGAATTTGATGCCAAGTTTTCCCTGCTCTCCGTTCTGACACGACTTCAAACTTTTATCCAGACAATTACCAGACTTGGTTCCACTGAGATATCTTTTGCCCAGATGATTTCGGATTCAACTCGAAATTTTCTGAATGCTAGGGGAATCATTTATCTGAAATCCAATTTCCAATCCAAAACGCTGCGAATTGAGGCCAAAAGCATCGAAGGGAATCTACTGATCAGCGGTGAACACGGTCTGCCACCGCCTCAATTTTTAAGGGAACCTTATTACATCAATCATCCGACCACACCTCACGCTTCCGAATCGGCCCCGCCAGAGTTTAGAAGCTTCATTCAGGGCAGTCCGTTCTATCTGCTCCCCATTGACTACCACGCTTCTGCTCCGAAACATTTTCTTCTCGTCATACCTGATCTCATTGAACCGAATGGGTTAAAGGCAAGCGTGGAACTCAAAAATGCAATTGAGCTCTGCTTTCCTCTTCTAGAGACAAGCTTTTCTCTCCATAAAAATCACCTTGCACTCAAAAAGAGAGCAGAGTTTGACACAATGACCGGCACATACAACCGGGCGTCCATTGAGGAATTGCTTTCTAACGCGATTGCTCAGACAAAACTCCAGGGGAGTAGTCTGTCCATTCTGATGGTGGATCTTGACCACTTCAAAAAGGTTAATGATAAGTTTGGCCACCTGGCAGGAGATGAGGTTTTGATTGAGATGACAAGAAGCATCTCTGAAGTTCTACGCTCAGAAGATCGTATAGGCCGCTATGGAGGAGAAGAATTTCTGGTCATATTGCCAGGTGCAACCATTCATACTGCAAAAATCATCGCAGAAAGGATCCTGGCAAAGGTTCAAAAATTGAAGTTTGTAAAATACCCTGATATCCGCCTTACAGTCAGCATTGGAATTGCTTCCTATCCGGAACATGCACCCCATATCCTTGGACTTTTATCACTCGCCGACCAGATGCTTTACAACTCGAAATACTCCGGACGAAATAGGGCTTCTGCCCCAAAAGACCGTCTTGACCCATCCGGAACAGAGAGTGTTCCAAAATGAAACAAACATCCGATCACCTTAATTGAGCAAGGGCTTCCCACTTTTTCCGGTATCGCCTAAAACTTGATTCATTCGACAAGACACTCAAGATGTACTGATCCCGCTCCACACCTTTTCGTCCACTATAAAAACCAATCATTCCGGAAACAGATCCATGAGCCAAAACCAGATCATGGCGAATAATCATCATTCCGACTCGCACATTGACATTGATCAGGTACAGATCTTTAAAAGAAAGTGCCCATAGTCTTGATCCTTTTTTGCGGGCGAAATGTTTTTTCCAGAAGGAGTAGTGGATCTGGAATAGTCCATAATCACCGGAACGTTGATTGATTGCATACGGGTTAAAGGAAGACTCTCTCTGCATAATGGCTACACCCAGATCAACTGGAACACCTAGCAATGCTGACTGACGAAGAATCTGGCGAGAAATATCCCACGCTTGATTTCTGGAGAGATGGACTCGATTATGATCGAAAATATAATGACTGAGAACCTCTTGACTCGGACCAGCTACCCCATCAGCAAAAGCCATAGGAACGCAAGCGGGGGCAACCATAAAAGCAAATATAAAAAAAAGGGGCCCCCTCAACACAGAGAGCCCCTTTTCTATCTTCAAGAAAGATGTTCGAAAGAACAAAAATGCACAGACCTCACTCAACCTAGGTCGAGAAAGAACTTCCGCAACCACAGGAGCTCTTGGCGTTTGGATTCTTGATAGCGAAACCTGATCCATAAAGATTCTCGACATAATCCACTTCAGCGCCATCGAGCAATGGATAACTCTGTGCGTCGATGAAGAGCTTCACGCCAGATTCTTCAATGATCTGATCCATCTCTCCAGGAGCTTCTTCAAATGCCATTCCATATTGGAAACCATGGCATCCGCCGCCTGAAACATAAACGCGAAGCCCATAACCTGCCTTGTTTTCTGAAGTCAGATACTCACTGACTTTTTCAACTGCTTTTTCTGACATGCTGATCATTTACCATATCCTCCTGTTGTGATTCCGTTTGAATGATTTAGTTATATGCCATGATCTTTCGATTCCGGCCTACTATGGGAGCGGGCCTTCGCTTCCTGTTGGAGAGGATCACGGAATCCACAATCTCCCCACAGAGGATGCACCTCCAACCCCGGAAACCCAAATAACCTGTATCGTCATTTAAATCGTTAAATTCTTCTTCAAACATCTCCGTATGGCATCTTGGGCATTCCATCGCTGACCTCCGTCTATTGTCATCAGACAATCCAGAACTTCTTCAACGGTAATCAAGCAATACTCATGCCAATATTATAAGTGCATCATTTTATGGATTTCTTTAAATCAGAAACCGTACCCATCTTTAAAATCATATCAAAATGAAACACATTTTGAAAGTCATATTCCGAATTGATACAGATTATGCCACTCAAAAGTTAGCCTGGTCCCATCACTTTATGATAGAGGGAAAAACCGTAATATGCATTAAAAATAATCACAAAAGTTGGCACAAGAATTGTCAGTATGACAACAATGATTGTAATCCATTTCTTGCTGTCCATTGGCGTCTGCATTCTTTTGCCTCAAATCTAGTAGGAAATTTCCTCAATAGAGTAAACAACTTCTCCTGACGGAATACGAATCGTGACGCTTTCCCCCTTTGAGTGGCCGATCAAAGCCTTTCCTACTGGAGACTGGATTGATATTTTACCGAGCTTTAGATCGACTTCTTCCTGTCCAACCAGGGTATAGCGTTTCTCCTCGCCAGTCTCCGAGACCAGGCGAACGGTTGCGCCAAAGGTGACTCTGGAGGGATCCTGATGCGCCGATGAAACAATAATAGCTGATGATATTTTTTGTTCCAGCTCCTGAATCCTTGACCCCAAAAAGCCTTGCCGCTCTTTTGCTGCATGATATTCTGCATTTTCCGAAAGATCCCCATGAGCCCGGGCTTCCGCAATATCGGCAATATTTTTTGGTCGCTCTACATGTTTCAGACGATCAAGCTCCTCCACCAGTTTATCATAACCTTCTTTGGTCATCGGTAATTGATTCATTTTTTTTCACCTTTTCTTTTCGCTTGAATAATGGCCATACGTTTTTAAGGACAAGAGAGAGCTATCGACGAATCTCTTGCAAAGAAATCACTTCTTCCAGAACATTTCGGTTTGAGGCTTCAAGAAGAGCCAAGGCCAAGGCTTTAGCCCCAGCCACTGTCGTGTAATAGGGAATGTTTCTCGCAAGTGTTTCCCTTCGGATGGACAAAGAATCTCTTTGAGAACTTTTACCGGACACAGTATTGACCACAAGAGCGATTTTACCATCAGCAATCTCATCAACAATGTGAGGAGAACCCTCTTTCACCTTATTCACATGCTCGACATTCATACCTGCAGCAAGCAGTACGTCACGAGTCCCACCAGTGGCAACAAGCTGATAACCCAGAGAAGCAAGCGATTGGCAGATTTCAATGATAGCTGGTTTATCCCTGTCAGCCACACTGACAAAAACACGACCTTGTTTGGGAAGATTCATCCCCGCTCCCTCCTGAGCATCCAGAAATGCTTTTGAAAAGCTGCGGGATAGCCCCATAACCTCTCCGGTGGACTTCATCTCCGGGCCCAGGATTGTATCGACCCCAGCAAATTTCTTGAATGGGAATACAGCCTCCTTGACCGAAACGAATGGAGTTACGGCAACCTCACCATGAGAAAGTCCAAAATCAGACAATGACTTTCCAAGCATAACCTTCATTGCGATTTTGGCCAAGGGAAGGCCAATTGACTTGCTGATGAACGGAATGGTTCTTGATGCTCTCGGGTTGACTTCAAGGATATAGACTTTTTCATTCTGGACAGCGAACTGGATATTCATCAACCCCTTGACGGAAAGCCGAAGCGCCAGCTTGATCGTCTGCTCTTTCAATATTTGAAGAACTTTTTCAGAAAGGTTCATCGGTGGCAAAAAACAGGCAGAATCGCCAGAGTGGATACCGGCTTCCTCAATATGTTCAAGAATACCGCCAATGAAAACGGATTTTCCATCACATAGCGCATCCACATCCACTTCGGTTGCCTGACCAAGGAAAGAGTCAATCAGAAGAGGAAAACGAAAATCCAGATTGGCAGCCCTGTTAAGATATGCCGACAGATCCTCTTCATCATAGAGAACTTCCATTGCTTCTCCACCCAATACATAAGATGGACGAACCAGGACAGGGAATCCGACCGATCTGACAACATCGGACGTCTCCCCGACGGAATGGCTGAGAGCGCTTAATGGTTGTAAAAGCCCCAGGTCCTGGATGACATCACGGAATCTTTCCCGATCTTCGGCCAAATCGGTCATTTCAGGAGATGTCCCCAGGATGGGAATATTTTTTTCTGCGAGGATCGATGCAAGCTTGAGAGGGGTCTGACCCCCAAACTGAACAACAACACCCAATGGTTTCTCTTCTTCCAGAATTCCGAGAACGTCCTCGCTTGTGAGTGGATCAAAGTACAGTCGGTCAGAGATATCGAAATCGGTAGAGACTGTTTCGGGGTTACAATTGATCATGACAGCATCAAACCCCATCTCGCGAGCAGCCATCACCCCATGAACACAGCAATAATCAAACTCGACACCCTGACCAATCCTGTTTGGACCTGATCCAAGGATGACAACACTTCTTTTCTGCGAATCCGGGAACTCCCGCTCATCGACTCCGGCATAGGTCCCATACAGATAAGGAGTCGTTGTATCAAATTCAGCAGCACATGTATCCACCCTGCGATATTGGAGCGCAATTCCTCTCCGTTGACGCATCTCCCTGACTAACGTTTCTTCTTTTTGTAAAAGTTCGGCAATCCTGCGATCGGACAACCCATCTTTTTTGGCTTTTCTTAAAAGGTCATCCGGAAAAAGGGCAAGTGGCTCGTTACAACGTTCGGATATTTCGATTTCAAGATGAACAAGCTCCAGAATCTCGTTCAGAAAGAAGGGGTCCACCCGGGTCCATTCGTGAACCTTCTCCACGGAATACCCTTGTCGAAAGGCTTCGGCGATTCGGTGGATGCGATCGTCTAGGGATACTTTCAACATCTCCGCAGCCTCCACCGGGTTCTCTGGCAGAGCTTGAGATACAAAACCCGAGCGATTATTTTCAAGAGAGCGGAGGGCTTTCATCAAAGCTTCCTTGAAGTGATGACCTATCCCCATCACCTCCCCTACTGATTGCATTTGGGGTCCAAGGACTCTTGAGGCCTGCGCAAATTTTTCAAAATGGAAGCGGGGGATCTTGACCACAACATAGTCAATGCTTGGCTCAAACGCTGCAGGCGTTATCTTCGTGATATCATTTTTGATTTCATCCAGCGTATATCCGATTGCGACCTTTGTGGCAACCCTTGCAATGGGAAATCCTGTCGCCTTCGATGCCAGGGCTGAGCTTCTCGAGACCCTGGGATTCATTTCGATCACAAGAACTCTTCCTGACTCCGGATTGACAGCGAACTGGACATTGGAACCCCCGGTTTCCACACCAATTTCCCTGAGAATCGCAATCGCCGCATTTCTGAGATACTGATATTCCCTGTCAGTGAGCGTCATCGCGGGTGCAACCGTAATACTGTCGCCTGTGTGGACACCCATGGGATCAAGATTTTCAATGGAGCAAATGATGATGGAGTTATCCGCGCGATCCCTCACAACTTCAAGCTCGAATTCCTTCCATCCCAGAAGTGACTCTTCCACGAGGACCTCTCCAACCGGGCTCAGATCAAGACCTGTCAAAACCTTTTGCTCAAACTCCTCCTTGTTTCTTGCGATTCCTCCCCCCGTTCCTCCCAATGTAAAAGAGGCCCTGATGAGAACAGGAAAAGGAAGCGAGGAAAGGGCCAGATTAGCCTCTTCAAGAGAGTGAACCACAAAGCTTTTAGGACTGTTCAGCCCTATCTTCTCTATAGCTTTTTTAAAGAGTCCCCGATCTTCTGCCTTTCGAATGGAGTCAACAGAGGTCCCAATAAGCTGGATTCCCAAGCGGGCAAGCGTCCCGCGGTCAGAAAGGCTAACGGCAAGATTCAGGGCTGTCTGACCGCCCATGGTTGGCAAAATGGCATCAGGACGATCCACTAAAAGAACCCGCTCCAATGCCTCCACAGTCAATGGCACCATATAGGTCCTGTCTGCCAGATCGGGGTCCGTCATGATCGTTGCAGGATTTGAATTGACAAGAGAAACAATGTAGCCCTCCTCTTTCAGGGCCTGTATCGCCTGGGTTCCCGAATAGTCAAACTCTCCCGCCTGACCGATAACAATCGGACCCGAGCCTATGATCATGATTTTTCGAATATCTGTACGTTTAGGCAATTTCCCTCTCCTGGCCCGAAGATGTCATCGGAGTCTTGTCAAATTCATCAAATGTCTCTTCTTTTTCCTGGATATAACCTTCAAGAAGCTCCATGGAAAAAAGGGTCTCCATTGCGCTCTCATACTCATCCATCGAGATCGGGCGGTTTATGGACGGATTTTTTAAAGCCCGGTTTGTTGGAAAATATTGGGCCATTAAAGAAATCGCGGAATCCTTCCCAAGATTTTCCCGAATAAAAGACGCAGTCTTTTCAAGACCCCCGATTCCGTTTGGCATAATCAAGTGACGAATCAGAAGGCCTTTTTTGGCCATTCCATTTTCATCCAGTACAAGCGGCCCAACCTGTCGAAACATTTCAAGAATGGCAAGCCTGTTGAATGTCACATAACGATCAGCCTTTGATATGCGCCTTGCATGGCGATCATCAGAATACTTCATGTCAGGCAGGTAGATATCAATCATTCCATCCAGCAGACGTAACATCTCCACATCATCATACCCGTTGGAGTTATAAACGATCGGTATCGAAAGCCCCGCCTCGCGGGCAACGATGATAGCGATCAGGAGAGAGGGAACGACATGGCTCGGTGTCACCAGATTGATATTATGCGCGCCTCTTTTTTCAAGGCTTAAAAAAAGATTGGAAAGCTCCACAAAAGTGACTTCCTTGCCATAATCCATTTGACTGATAGGAAAGTTCTGGCAAAAATCGCAGGAAAGATTGCATGAGGTCAGAAACACAGTCCCTGAACCTCTGACGCCGGAAATGCAGGGCTCCTCTCCAAAATGAAGATTTGCCGCGGAAAGGGAGATGTTGACACCTGTCCGACATGTCCCCGTCTCACCGGAGATACGGTCAACATTGCAGCTTCTGGGGCAGACAGTGCAGCAACGGTACTTTTCCCATGCAAGGACAGCCCTTTGTCTCCAATGTTCACTGCGGATAATCGAAGGATCAAAGGGATCAAATGACAAGATATTACCTCTTCATCATTTCGAGAAACTCTGAAAAAATTGGAAAAGCATCTGTGGGGCCTGGTGCTGCTTCCGGATGGAATTGAACGGACAGGATTGGCGACCGGGAGAAACGGATACCCTCCAGTGACCCATCATACAAACTCCTGTAAAGCGGTTCACACCCGTCAGGAAGACTGTCTTCCAGAACAGCATAATTATGGTTCTGGGAGGTAATCCAAACTTTTCCGGTTTGAAGATCCAGAACCGGATGATTGACTCCGTGATGACCAAAGGGAAGCTTGTATGTTTTTGCACCGACTGCCAGGCTCAATAACTGGTGACCCAAGCAGATCCCCAGGATCGGCAGGCGACCCAGAAGCCCCCTGACCTCTCCGATAATCGATGTCAAACGGGCTGGATCCCCTGGTCCATTCGAGAGAACAACACCATCGGGACGATCATCCAGAATGGACTGGGCCCTTGTATCAGGAGGGACAACACGAACCCTTACGCCAAGATCCTCCAGACATTTCTTGATCGAACCCTTGGCCCCGAAATCGATAAGAACCACTTCGAGTCCTGAGGTATATGACCGTTTAAGAGTTTCATTCAAGGAGAGTCCCTGGCGCACAAGATCAAGCGATTCAATGGCGGGAATCCGGCTTGCACGCTCTATCAGCCGTGACGGCTCATCCATCTCCGTGGTGAGGAGACCTCTCAGCACACCTTTTTTTCTCAAGTGATGGGTGAGTGACCTGGTATCAATTCCCTGAGCCGCAACAGCTCCCTGTTCCACAAGATAGTCCGGCAGGGTTTTCGTACATTGATGATGAGATGGTTGATGACACATCACGGTGGTCAGAAAACCGGAGACCTGAATCTTCGAGGATTCCCCGTCAATCTCATTAATACCGGTATTACCGATCATGGGTGATGTCATCACAACAATCTGACCTGCATAGGAAGGGTCCGTGAGAACTTCCTGATATCCCGACATCGCCGTATTGAAAACGACTTCACCTGAAACCGTCCCTGGCGCTCCAACACTCTGGCCCGGGAAAATCATCCCATCTTCCAGTACCAGAACAATAGGAGGAAAGGATTTCATCGTCCCACCTCTTGATCGTCCGATCGGTCAAAGACAAGACGACCGTCCATAAAAGTCTTTTTGACCTCTCCCCCGATCATTGATCCTAAAAAGGGAGAGTTTCTGCTTTTGGATCGAAAAAAGTCTTTTTCGACTTTCTGACGCTTTGACAAGTCCAGAAGGACAAAGTCAGCGAGTCCATCAATCCGGATTTCTCCAACAGGCAGATTAAAATGGCGTGCCGGATGATTCGCCATCAGAAGGATCAGTTTTTCAAGCTTCAGTTCCCCGCTCTCCACAAGTTCATATCCGATGGAGAAAGCTGTTTCAAGACCAATGATACCAAAAGGTGCCTGATCAAATTCCCGTTCCTTTTCGTGAGAGGCATGGGGCGCATGATCCGTTGCGATCATATCGATCGTGCCATCGGAAAGCCCTTTGATAACCGCTTTTCTATCTGCTTCCTGCCGGAGCGGGGGGTTCATCTTCGCATTGGTATGATGATGCCTGACAGACTCATCCGTGAGCGAGAAATAATGGGGACAAGTCTCTGCTGTCACAGGCAAACCATCCTTTTTCGCCTGACGAACAAGCCGGACACCGCCTTCTGTTGACAGATGCGCAATATGAAGCTTGCCCCCCGTCAGGCGAAGAACCTCAATGTCTCTTGCAATGACAACATCTTCAGAGGCATTCGGGATTCCTTTCAGTCCCAAGGTTGTACTGACCCAGCCTTCATTCATGACCCCACCATCTGAGAGTTCCCGATCTTCACAATGATCGATGATTGGAAGGCCGGTCATTGTGGAGTACTCAAGGGCCCTTCTCATCAGCTTTGCTGTCCGAACAGGCAATCCATCATCGGAAAAAGCGATGCAGCCAGCCTGGGCGAGGGAAACCATTTCGGATAGATTCTCCCCTTTCAACCCGATGGAGACAGCACCAATCGGAAAGATTCTGCATAAACCAACCTCTTTGGCTTTGCGAATCATTTCTCTTGTAACATCGGGGTGATCATTCACCGGATTCGTGTTTGCCATCACACAAACACTTGTAAATCCCCCTGACACAGCGGCTTTCGATCCCGTTTCGATGGTTTCCTTATATTCAAATCCGGGCTCCCTGAAATGCGCATGAACATCGACAAACCCCGGAACAAGAAGCGCTCCACCTCCATCATGAACAGGAATGGAAGGAGACACATCAGAAACAACACCAAAACGAGAGACCCTGCCCTCCAGAACCAGGATATCTCCGAACTGGTCTACTTGTTGGGCAGGATCAAACATTCGGACATTTTTAAGGAGAAAGGATCCTTTCCCTTCACGCTGGTGCACGATTTTCCTCCTCGGGTCGTCCCCCGGCCATTAAAAGGTAAAGGATGGCCATTCTGATAGCCACGCCGTGATGAACCTGATCCAAAATAGCTGAACGGTCTGAAAACAGCTCTTCCCCTTGTATCTCGATCCCCCTGTTGACAGGCCCCGGATGCAAGACAATCGCATCCGGGTTTGCCCAGGAGAGTTTTTCCGGAGATAGGCCAAACAGCCGGGAATACTCCTCAATGGAAGGGATGTAGCCGGATGCCTGTCGCTCAAGTTGAAGCCTCAGAAGCATGATGACATCGGCTTTCTCCAAGCCTTCCCGCAGATTATGAAAAACTTCAACGCCCCATTTTTGAGCTTCTCTGGGTATCAGTGTTGGTGGTCCCACAACCCTGACCTTCATCCCCATCATCTGCATGGCAATCATATTTGAACGGGCAACCCTGCTATGAAGGACATCCCCCACAATCGCAACGGTCAATCCCGACAAATTCTTTTTTCTTTTCTGGATTGTAAAAAGATCCAGAAGAGCCTGTGTCGGATGTTCCCGCAAGCCATCCCCGGCATTAATCACATGGCAACCGACTTGTTTTGCAATCCACTGGGGGACACCTGATGAAGAATGACGGATGACAATACCATCAGCGCCCAAAGCTTCTATGGTCCGCACGGTATCCAGAAGACTTTCACCCTTAACCACGCTCGACTGGGTTGTCGTTATGTTGATGACGTCAGCAGAAAGCCTTTTTCCGGCGATTTCAAAGGATGTCCGGGTTCTCGTTGATGCCTCGTAAAACAAGTTGACGATAATCCTCCCCCGAAGAGAGGGAACCTTTCGGACGGATCTTGAAGAAAGGTCCAGAAAAGAATCCGCCGTCTGGAAAATTCCTTCGATCTCAGGAACAGACAGATCCGAAATGGATAATAGATGTTTTTTTTCAAGAGTATGGGCTGGTAAGAAAAGGTTCATGATGGCATCCTGACAAGAGTGACCGACTCATGATCTTCTTCGAAAAGAACCCTCACTTTTTCCTGTCTGCTTGTTGGAATGCTTTTGCCGACAATATCGGCTCGAATGGGAAGTTCCCTATGCCCCCGATCAATCAGGACCGCAAGCTGAACGGAAGACGGACGCCCGAGATCCATTAAAAAATCCAGGGCGCAACGGACGGTTCGACCTGTATAAAGAACGTCATCCACCAAAACAATCCTGCTATCATCAATGGAAAATGGAATATCACTTTCTCTCAAAAACGGCGGAGCGGAGCGAATGGCCAGGTCATCCCTGTAAAGAGTAATGTCCAGTGTTCCCATTGGTGGCGCGATCCCTTCGATGCTTTTGATGACCGCTCCGATCCTTTGCGAGAGGATGGCACCCCCCTGAAGGATCCCGACCAGACACAAGTTTTTAGTCCCCTGATTATGCTCCAGGATTTCATGAGCCATCCGCCGAATCGTACGACCTATCTGGCCTGAATCCATAAGGACACGCTGACCACCTTGTGGGCTCATGGAGACCCCGATCTCATAAGATGTGGTTGTTTTGGAAGAAATCCGGTAGGAAAAAGAAAAGGAAGGTTCTGCGAATAAAAGAACAGGGATAATCGGACAGAAGAGACTTTCACAGGACCCTTTCCCAGGCTCTCAGTCCTGGATTTAAAAGGATAGAACAACTCACTTCAAGAACGAAAAGGAATCAACTCAAGCTTACGATATCGAAGAAAATCAGCCCCTATTTGGAAGGAGATCCATCAGCCTGTCCCTTTCCTTCCATCGCCAAACCATTTTGAAGCCCCATTTTCTGAAATGAGGGCTTGACAAGTTTTGTCATATGGGTCGAACCATCTTCATGCACTTCAGGATAAACACAGTAATTTGCCAAAATGGTTGCCTGAGTATCCTTGAAGAAATTACCGTAAAAGGGACCCCCGGTCAATATGGTTCCGGCTTTCAGCATGAAGCCCCGATACATATCAATATTACGCTTATAGATTTTCCCATTTTCGATATCGAAATTTGGCTTGCCATCAACAATACTGTTTTCATCCTGCTCTACCGTCCAAAGCCACTCCCTCACCCCCTGCAGATTGGTAAAAACAGCGGCCTCACGGGTCCATGGATGCTGGTTGATCGGCATGAAATAAGGGTAGAGTTGATGAAGCCTTTCTTCCGCAAGCATCATTCTCTTTTCCCAGGAGGCTCTCCAGGGAGCATAATCTTTGCGAGAAACGTTTTTTTCGGAGAGGACGTCATCCATCTCCTTTGCCAATACCGCATATTCCGTATAAATAGCCGCCAGTTTCTTGTGGACAGGAGCAACCGGATAATCCGGCTTTCCGGCAACAACCCAAGCTTGGGCATCTGTCTGCTGAAAAAACAGGTTCCCCAGCAACTGAAAAACCAGAACAGACATAATCACTCTCAATATCTTCATCTCAGCTCCTTCAAATTGCATGGAAACCAATCATAAGACAGATGCGTTTCACACTCCACAGTGTACAGGCCAAATTTCTACTTCTGGACACAAACATCCATTTGAGGAACCCGTGAAAAAGCAGGCAACAGCCTGTCGTAAGTCATCAACAAAGACTCCGGAAGGACACGAACCTCATGAATGGATGTCATAAAATTGGTATCGCCATCCCATCTTGGCAATAAATGAGAATGCAAATGTCCAGGAATCCCTGCGCCAGCAGTGCGGCCAACATTCACCCCCATATTGAATCCTGTGGGCTGATATTCATCAAAAAGAATTTTTTCTGCATGTTTCAGCAGGTACATCATCTCGCTGAGCGTTGACTGGGACTGTTCCGAAAACGTTCCGGCATGATGGTAGGGAACAACCATCAGATGACCGCTGGTATAAGGGAATGCATTTAAAACGATATAACAGTCTTTTCCGCAAAAAAGGACAAGACGATCCCTTGCTACACCAGATTTTCCCAGATCACACAAAATACAATCACTCTTCGGGGAAACTTCACCATTTTTCTTAATATATTCCATTCTCCAAGGTGCGCTCAAGCCTTCCATCGCTTCCCGTCATTCAGAAAAAGGTTGAATTCACGTTCAAGGTCTGTCGCTGATAAAGAAGAGGAATGGCTGAAAAGAGAGATTTTTCGTCCCGGATACTCTTCGTCACCATACCATGAAAAAGAAATCTGGATCGTTGTCGAAAAAACACCCCTGGTTTTTTGTGAAACTCTCTCACCCCACTCAACAACGGCCAGTTTTTTTTCTGCATCTTCAGACAGAGCCCATTCAAATTCTTCAGAAGCTCTTCCTGAAAAACGGTCCAAGTCACCATGAAAGAGAGGAATTCTCCCTCCCTCATAAAACTGCCAGGTGAGAAATGTCGGACTTGTCAGGACTTCCTCTATGCCCAATGCGACCGCAACCCCCTTGCAAAAGGTTGTCTTCCCGATTCCCGTTGGCCCCGACAACAGAATGAGTGTTCCCGCAGAAACACCCTCTCCGAAAAACTCCCCTATCTTGAAAGTCTGGAAGGACTCGGGAAGGATCCATTCACAAGATTCAGTCTGCTTCACCATCGGCCATGGCTCGAACAAGATCCCCTCGTCCAATCACTCCCACAAGCTTTCCTTTTTCCAGAACGGGCAAAATATCGACCCCCGTTTTTTCAAAGATCCCGGCAATGTCCGCGATTTGCGCCTCTGGAGAAACTACGGGGGGGTTATGTTGATAGATGTCGCCAACCTGTGTTGCGGCAAGACGTTCGATTTCTTTTTTCAAATGAGATGGAGGCTCCAGAAAAAGCCAAGCATCAAAAAGTGAAATCACTGTCGGAATATGCAAAGGCTTTTCGTGATGAATCAAGTCGTGCTCTCCCACAACTCCCAGAAAACCACCCGGAGCAGTTGACACAACCACCCCATTAATCCGGTGAAGGACAAGAAGATCCGCCAGCTCTCTCAGGGAGGCTTCAGGAGATATTGAAATAACACTGCTAGACATCAAATCCTTTGCGACCAATGAACCCCTCCTTAAAGACCAGAATGTGCTGTTATTGAATCCATACTACACCAAGGCCATTATCTTTTCCATTGGAAGAACCGCCAAAAAGACATAAAGCCCAAGCATGACTTTCATACACTCCGGAATCTTCTCGCATATCCCGTATAAAGGATGATGGCCAGTACAAGCGGGATAACGAGAGTGATTTCAACGGCGACAGAAAGTCCCCAATACTGGGACATTTCTCCAATAAGGGATGGTGAAAGAAGATCTCCCAAAAGATGAGAAACAAGAAGACTCATACCGATCAGAACGGCCGGGGAGAGTGAAGTATTCCTTGAGAGCAGGATCCAGTTAAGGGGTACAAATACCAGAAAAATTCCGGAAATCCCCAGAAGCAAACCGAAACAGCATACAACCAGTGAATTTCCCGCAAGCACAATCAATACTCCAGATAAAGCTGAACAGAGCCCCAAAAGGGTTGGCCAGTGAAATGGACTGTCTGGGTGATTCCGGATTTCTCGATCCAGAAGTTTTCCTCCGCCCAGCATGCCTACGATCCCTCCCAGCAGAAGCATTCCTCCTGTCAAAGACTCGATCGTCGAGACAGGAAACATCTTCACTCTGATAAAATAAAAAGTCATCCAGGCGGCCATTCCGCCCAGAACAAAAGTGACCAGTGTCTGAATTTCGAAACTAATCAAGACCATATCCTTGTCTGACTTGGAAAAACTTGCAAGAAAACGTCTCCACGCTAAAAGATCTCTCAGTGAAAAAGGATCGGGAGAGGGAATGGCCGCCAAACCTTCCTTCCGCAGGATAAAGATCAATGCGAATAAGGTCCCCGGAAGAACAGGTATCAACAAAATATGCTGAACAGTCATCTTCGAGATGAGTATCCCTGCCAAAACAAATCCAAGAGCAGAGCCCAATGGAATGGCAAGATAAAACCAGCCGAGCTTTGCCCCTTTTGAAGACGATGCAAGATTGTATAGATATACAGGTCCCATCGTTGAAAGGACCGCTTCTCCGAATCCGGTCAACGCCCTTCCCCCAAAAAGCATCCACTGATGTTCAGCCATGGAAGAGACCAGCATACCAACTGAAAAAAGCAAGATCCCAGACCCAAGAAATTTTTCCATGCTCAATCGCATTCCCCAAAGGCCTGCCAAGGGTGCTGCCACCAGATAGGCCAAGGTAAAAGAGGAAGAGAGGAGACCAATGGCAGGGTCACTCAATTGGTAGAGACTCTTCATCGCTGGAAGAAGGGAAAGAAATAACTGTCGATCAAGATAGTTGAGACAATTGGAGAAAAACAGGAGAATGAGCAATGAACTCTTTAGACCGAAGGGGGAAGGATGGGCTCAGCGTCTTTTGACATTGAATGAAAGAGAGAGCGATTCTTGAGCAAATACCAGACGATCAGGATGTTCACACAAAAGGCAGCCAATCGGAACAACGAGAATTTCTGATCGATGGCATAAACTTCAAAAGGTATCAGCGCAGAGATTTCAATGATCGTCATATACTCGGCCCATCTGAATCGGCGATGCAACCCCCATGCGACAAAGTAGTTCAATATCCCGTAACAGACAATCAGAAAAGAGACCAATTTAAGCGCAACAGGGTTCACCCTGCCAGATGCATGAATAAGGTAATCTAGCCATGGACTATCCAGATCGATATGCAGAGTCATCCCTGCCTTCTGGACAAGACTTGACAAATCGAGCGGCACAAGGGAAAGTCCACCAATTCCCAAGGCCAGTACGAGAGAACCCTTCAAAATGCGTTCCGCAATGATGTATTTTAAAAAAAGAGGGGAAGAGGAATTGATCAACATGAAACCATTCTATCAAAGGGCCAGCAACCTGTCGAATCAGTTCCGCCAGAAAATGCGACCTGTTCTGATGATCACTTTTTTGGGAACACTTTTTCTACAATATGAAAACGGATTGGCCCAATCACAACAAAAAAGTCTGAAAATTGTTTGGCCCTCACCCGCTAAAGAAAACGAAAGGATGACCATTCAAGTTTTCTTTCCCCAATCCCCTGTCAACGACCAATTTTACCGCATGGAAGTTGACATTGATGGAAAGGCAGTTGCAATATCCGACATAACAAGAACAAAGCGGGCTGCTATAGACCTTCCGCCTTTAACTTCGGGAATCCATGCCATCAAGCTTTTCTGGCTGAATCCTCCCAAAGACCAAAAAAGTGAATATGATGGATCCATCAAGGTGCTTCCAGAAAAATAAACCCTAAGGAAAAATCAGCCATGAAAAAGAAAACCATTTTGGGAGCAGTTGCAATAGGTATGATCTCTTTCTTGTCCGGATGCGCAAGTTCTCTCGAACCCCCGGTCGTTGTCGAAGGACTCAAATTTCCAAAATCTGCCCTGCCTGAAAAATCTTCACCACAAATTTCCGTTTGGCTGCTTCCTGTCAAGGACAATGGAAGTGACAAAAGGCTCGGAACACTTTTTCACCCACTGGGAAGCCGGTCCCATCTGTTGGTCAGGAAATCCTTGCCTCAAAGCGTACAGGAACAGTTGGAGCGTGCCTTGGTCGAAGAGGGAATTTCCGTACAGATGGCAAAAACCACAAACCATCCCGTGTCTGTTTTGGTTTCCATCGATAAGATTGAAGACAGGGTCGATGCAGTTCCCCTCAATGTCCGACAAAAAGCGGTTGTCATCTTGAGTTACAAAATCATCACTCATTCATCCGATGGAACGACCCGATCAATGTCAGGGACGATTACCCGGCACCAATCACCCACACCGGATGCGCTCTTTCATCGCCATATTCCTCCCGCGCTGATTGGAGCGATGGTCGATGATGAAATCAAAAACGAGCTCATTCCCGTTATCATCAGAACAGCAAAGGAGTCTTCATGAGTCCGATTACACCTCCCATGAAGAACTCCACTGCCATTGGGGTAACAGCCCTCTTTGCACTGGTGGCTTTTGCTATCCTGATTTCACTTCCGGAAAAAAAGGGCACCCATGAAATGAAACAAGAACCCTCGAGGGTCTTCCCTCTCGCATCCGGAAAAACACTGTTTGAAGAGTCGTGTGTCCAATGCCATACTCTCCCTCTTTTCAAATCCCATACTCCGGATCAATGGCCAATCCTTGTCAAAAAAATGAATCGTTATATGGAGCAAACCGGAAAAAACTACCTTTCCACAGACGAGGCAGATGCTGTTACCAGCTATATCTTGTCGAACATACCAGCAAAGAACTAAATCAGGTCTTTCTTCTCGTACTCATGATCAGAAAGCAAAAGAGGAAGAAGGGCTTCCCTGGGAAAGCCCTTCAGTCTTTCCTTTTGCTTAACTCCCTTTGAAGTCAGCAATACCTTGAAAATCCGACCCATCTGCAGAGGGTGGATAAGGGTCGCTGCAGCAAGTGCTTCCGTTTCACTTAATCGATTCTCTTCAAGAACCTGCTCAACTCCCAGAGCGATCAGATACGACATCTGGTCGCTATACCCCTCCAGACGATGGCCCAGTTCCAGAAGACGCTTCAAAACACCGGTAAAGTCGACATGAACCGTCAGGTCAATACTGCCTGGAGGATGATCCAGAACCTGATCAATCAATTGATGTCCCTTAAACCCCCTGAGCGTTCCACGATTTCTTCTTTCTGAATACTTCTCCGCCGAACGATCTCCATAATCGATCCACAACATAAACCCCCGGGACATGACTGAATCGAGTTTTTCCAGAATGGAAATTGCATCCAAGGAGATCTCGGCTTCGCACCCTTCCGGCAATTGCACACCTATCCAATCAAAATAATTCTTGACTTCCGGGTTGAGCAAAGGCTTCTGGACTTTCTTCACAATTCCATCTTTTTCGAGTTCAACATGAATCTCCATCAGTTCCCCATTGGTCATGCTAACCCAATGTGCAGGAAGTGCATCCAAAAATTCATTTCCAAGAATAACCCCCTCAATGTTTGATAATGAAAGGGTCTGCATGTCCATCCAGAGCGGAGGATTTTTTAACATAAGCCCCGACAACTGTTTTTCCTGAAATTGTCTTAAAACTGGACTCGCTTCAATGAGGATCGGATGTACTCGATCAAACAGATGGGAATCAATCAGCCTCAGATAAGTTAAGATTGAACGCATCAAAGTGCCATTGCCGGGTCCTGCCTCAATCAGATAAAATTTCTCGGGATTCTCGAGGTACCGGTCAAGTTCCATGATCTGCTCTGATATCAAAAGGGAGAAAACAGGACTTACCTCCGGAGCCGTTACAAAATCATTTCCTGTAAAACCAATTTTTGCCCGATGGGTGTAATATCCTATTTCAGGATCTAGCAGGGACCATTCCATAAAGTCCCGAAAAGTCATTGTCTGAATCGCCATATCATCTGGCTCCATAGAGAGGTTCAATGCTTCTTATAAGACTGTTGTTTTTTCTCCTGCTCATTCCGGGATTCCTGATTTTCTTGAAGATGTTGCGCCCAAAAACAAACCAGAAGCCTCCTGTCTTACAGACTTCAACACTGCAAAGAGATCCGGTGTGTGGAACTTTTGTCGATCCGGAAGCTCCTTCAACATTAAAGATGAAATCGGAAAAGGGAACAGTCTATTTTTGTAGTTTTGATTGCCAAGAAAAATACTCGAGATTGCATTGATAAAGGTCTTCAATTGAATGAAGAGCAGTATTTAAAACATTCCAGAGATGCCATCAAGAGAATTCTGGAAACCATTTCCCCCCGGTCTCTGATCTTCAAACATCTCCCGCTTGATCCTGACAAACTTGGATTGACACCGCCTTTTTTCTTGCTCTCGGTCGGGAAAGCCGCTTCTGGAATGACTGAAGCGATTGCGCCCCGATGGAATATCTCTCCTGAAATGACTGTAACATTAATTCCCAAAGGATCTGCTCCACCTCGAAACTATCCAACACTTTATGGAGAACACCCACTTCCGGGGTCTTTGAGTCTCCAATCCACCGACCATATTCTCAAAAAAATCTCGGCCCTCCCCCCTGAAACAACCCTTCTTTCAGCAATCTCAGGGGGTACATCGAGTCTACTCTCTGCCCCCATTCATCCAATCACCCTGAAACAGAAAGTTCAAGTCATTACAGCGCTCATGAAAAATGGAACGCCTATCGGAGAGATGAATCAAGTCAGGTCTGCATTATCCCGGGTCAAAGGAGGAAAACTCCTGAACTTTTTCCACGGAACAGAGACATTATCCATTATCCTCTCCGACACACCAGGGATGCCGCCCGAAACAGTCGGTTCCGGCCCGACTCTTCCTGCAATCAGGGGAAAAGAAAAGCTCGCGGAGAACATTCTCAAATCATTGAATATCCCTATCATCATACCCAAGTCGTCTCAAAAAGATCCTTTAACACCGTCGAATCGTCTTCTGGTCCATAAACCAATTGTCATCGGAAATACCAGTACAGTCATCAGGAACTCTCTCCCATTTCTTCAGATACCTGATGCCAACACCCATATTTGGTCAGCCTTGCTCAAGGGAGATTCCCAAACGGTCGGAACAACTCTTGGCTCCATCCTTGCGACCGATAGATCCTCATTCAACCGGAACCAGCTTTTTATCGGTGCGGGAGAAACAACTGTATCCCTGGGAGAGTCAAAAGGGAAAGGGGGAAGAACGCTGGAGCTTGCACTAGCACTCTCACAAACCCTTCATGATGGCGGGATACACTCATTTGTTGTTGGGGCACTGGCAACAGATGGAATGGATGGGAACTCACAATTTGCAGGCTGTATTATCGGGGGAGATCAGTTCGGAAAAAATCCTCGGCACAAGATTCAGGAATCGTTATGGAGCCATAACACAAAAACGATTATCCAGAGAAACGGATGGGAGATCCAAACAGGTCCGACCGGAACCAACCTGAATGATCTGTATTGGGTTTATATCCCAAAGTTCAAAGAGAAAGGGCAAAACATTGAAGAGAAATATTTTTTACAATAAATTAAAAATACTTATACTATCATTTTCACTTTTTTTGATTGGATTCGAATCTCAGCCCTCTTACGCTGCAGAGGGGGAGTATTCTGTTGCCTACTGGGGACAAACACATCGTCATTTTGCTCTTAAGATCTACCACTCACTGACTCCTGAACAGATCCAAAAGCTTTGCACTCTTCCTGCCCAAAATCGCCGCTTGATCCAAGACTCCGCTTTATTGAAAATCTGGCATGTGTTTTATCAAAAAAAAAGGGCGGCTTTTTGTAAAAGCCACCCTCAAAAAACATGGAAACTCCTCGGAGAATCTCCTTATTTCATGCTACCACCAAGAGATGGGGACCAGAAATAGAGAGGAGTCGGACCAAGCTTTTTAATGGCAGGAATTAAAAGAGACGGGTCTGCCACAGGTGAACCAACAGGGCTTGACTCTCCAAATAAACCCGTACCGGACAGGAACGGTTCCCGATAACGAACGAGTTCAAACTTACTGACATGCATGACACGCTCAAGATGAGCCACAAGATCTTCCCTGTACCCGATCCTGTCAACAAGGTGAAGCTTGATTGCCTGTTTTGCGGTATAGACCCTTCCATCCGCTATGGACTTGAGCTGATCTGGCGCAATTTGCCTGTTTTTTGAGACAACTCCCAAAAATTGGCTATAGAGATCTGATACGAGGTCTTGAAAAATCTGTTGATCTTTTGTTGACATATGACGGAAGGGGGACCCCATCTCTTTTTCGTCCCCGGAAGTAATGGATCGATCGGTCACGCCAATTTTCTTCATCAAACCGGTCACACCCACATTGAAGACAACCACGCCGATACTGCCAACAATACTAGTGGGATGAACCCATACTTCATCAGCCCCCATGGCAATATAGTAAGCCCCTGAGGCACCTATATCCTCGACGAGCGCAAAAACGGGTATGGGATGTCTTTGACGGAATGAACGAATCATATGATAAATTCGATCAGAAGCGGTTACAGATCCACCAGGGCTATCGATCAAGAAAATGACTCCTCTGACGCTAGGATCATGTTCTGCCTTTTTTAACATTGACCGCATTGCAGTCACAGTATCTTCCCGGCCCCCAAGAAACGGAATTCCCTTTTGAGCCCGATCCCCGATAAAACCATCAACGGGAATCAGCAATAATTTGTCTGGAGATCCTTTTCCAGAAACAACTTCTTCTGTTAATCCATTACTTGGCGGCAAGAGATTTACTGTAATGCAGGATGTCTGGAACAATAATCCCAAGAGCATCAAGGATCCCAGAACTTGTTTTCCAAAGCTCACATTCCCCCCTCTCCAGAAAACCTTCTGGAATCAAGATGACAAATCATAAATTCAGTAAAATCAACAAAACAATCCCCAAAACAAGACTCGACAGAGACCAGAGCCTACCGATAGTTTGTAAATTGTAGATCAATTCCGAAATCCTTGTTTTTCAGAATCTGGATTACTTCCTGCAGATCATCTCTAGATTTTCCAGAAACACGGACCATTTCCCCTTGTACTTGAGGCTGTACCTTCAATTTACTTGACTTTATCTCTTTTACAACCTCTTTGGCTATTTCTGATGACAAACCTTGTTTAAAACGAATTCTCTGGCGAGCTGTTCCCCCCAAGGCTTCTTCAACTTTTTCCTTATCAAGGTTTTTAAGAGAAATCCCTCTCCTCAAACATTTTGAGTCCAGAATTTCATTGACCGATTTTAACTTGTGAGCATCCTTGGCCTCAAGAACCAAATCAGACTTGTCCCATTTGACCTCGGACTTTGTATCCTTCAAGTCAAAACGGGTCAAGATCTCTTTATTGGTTTGCTCAACGGCATTTTTGGCTTCCTGCATATCCACTTTGGACACAATATCGAAAGACATTTCTGACGCCATTTTTTTGTTTCTCCTTCCTTCATTGCATTCCTCAAAAAAGAATCAATAGAGAGCTTAATCTCTCTGAAACTGCCTGACAGAGATGTATAGCATCAATAGACCAAATAAGATAATAATCAATATATCCCGATCGATGGAATAATAAAATGTTCCCAGAAGAATGCCCCTCATCAAGTCGACCCCGTAAGTCAGCGGATCCAACTGTGACAAGACAGATAGCCACATGGGCAATTTATTAAGCGGAAACATCGCCCCGGAGAGAAAATAGATCGGAAGCACAATGAAATTCATAAGCACCATAAATCCCTGACTTGAGCTCATCCGGGCTGATAGAGCAATACCCATCGCCGTTTGGGACAAAGATACAATAACCATTACCCCCAACATCAGCAGCAGATGGGCAAATGAAGGATATATGTGCAGAAAAGGAGCCAGAGCCAATAAAAACACCCCTTGAATCAAACTATTAGAGGCTCCACCCAATATTTTTCCTATAACAACAGCGGTCCGGGAAAGAGGAGCCACAAGCACTTCTTTTAAAAACCCCATCTCCCGATCCCATACAACGGCCATGCCAGCAAAAGAGGCTGTGAACAATATGCTCATCAAAATAATTCCGGGAAAGATAAAGACCTGATAGTTTTCGGTAGACCCTTGAGACAAAACACGCCCTTTGAGCCCCCCTCCCAGAACAAAGAGAAAAAGTATCGGCTGGATAAAAGAACCTACCAGCCGAATCCTGTCTCTCCACAACCGAATGACGTCTCTTAGCCAAAGGGTATAGATACCCCTTAAGTCTCTTAAAAAAGGACTTGCCGGAGTAATCTCTTTTTTGATTTCGGCTGGTAGTTCAAATGCAATTGGGGATTGAGGCGGATTATTCATAAAAGTGAAAACCTTTCCCGTAAAAAACGTGATGCCTGCCCCGATCCGATAGAGACTTTTCCATTCCGGGGAAAATCTTTACAGAACGCCTTTCGGGATATTGTCGAAACTCCCGTACACTTGATGGGGAGAGGATCAAACGATTCAGATCCATATGGCACAGCGAAGAATCGGCCCACTATTTCCAGAGATCAAAAAATTGGAAATCGTAAAATTCAGATTTTGAATCCGTCAACATACAGAAATAAGAGAACTCCAAGAGTAAGAATGAACCGGAAAGATTCATGGAAAAATCTACAAGCTAACCATTGGATCAAAAATCTGTCCTTTTCCCTTCATAAGCCAGTTTATCACTAAGGATTCGCCGAAGATCTTTATCCTTCACTCTTCGTTTATCTTATCACCATCACCAGTGAGAGAGATAAAAACATCATCCAGGGTAGGCGTGCCAATCGTAAATCCCGCAATCACCGGAGGAAGGCTCTGGAGAAGAATCGAAGGGGATGAAATCGTTGAAGGCATTTGAAACTTTAGTATGGAATCCGTTTCAAAGGTAAATCTGGAAATCCCATAGAGTTGATCCAATTCTGTTTTCACCCGGTCTATGTTTTCAGGTAATACCTCCAGGGTAACAAGGCCAGGACCCAGGGAGGACTTTAAAATTCCGGGTGTATCCATTGCGACGATTTTCCCTTTATTCATGATCGCCACACGATCGGCTCCATCGGCCTCCTCTAGGTAATGGGTTGTAAGAAGAATTGTCATGGCCCATTCTTTTCTGGCCTGATGAATATATTGCCAAATATCCCTTCGACTTTTAGGATCCAGACCAATGGTTGGTTCATCCAGAATTAATAGAAGGGGGCGGTGCATCAAGCCTCGGGCGATTTCGAGACGGCGTTTCATACCGCCTGAAAATGTGCGAATCAAAGAGTTCCTTCGATCCCATAGGTCGACCATTTTCAGTAAGATTTCTGATCTCTGCAGCCGATCGCTCGGTTTCATACCATACAAACGACCATGAAAATCCATATTCTCTTGTGCGCTTAATCGATCATCCAGACTAGGGTCCTGGAAAATGACACCAATATGCTGTCTAACTCCATGGGGGTCTTTTTGAACATCTATCCCATTAATGAAGACATGCCCGCTAGTAGGAGACAAAATAGTAGAAAGAATGGAGATCGTAGTCGTTTTCCCTGCTCCATTAGGACCAAGCAATGAAAAAAACTCACCTTTTTGGACCTCAAAAGAAATCGAATCGACTGCGGTTATGGTTTTTCGTTTTTGGAGATAGTCTTTCCTAAGCTTGTCAACATGAATCATTCTGTTCCCCGATCAAAACGGATTTTCCTGTATATAAAAGAAAACCCCCTTCACCTGACGGCAAAGGGGGTTTTCTTATGAAAGTATATTTCTTTTAATTTTTAAACGAAACTTTTTTAAAGGCTGAATCCGGGAACACTCCGATATTTCCCTTGGTGATAGGGATGGGAACGGGCCTTCCCTGACTTCTTTCAACCGGCAAATATTTTTGCGGAACTGTGATAACGGAGGGATCAACCAAACCAAGGACCCAGACCGTAAGAGCGGTTGTCTGCTCGTCCGTCAGATGAAAATTGGGCATGATGGTTGGAGGAACCTTGAATGCTGGCACTCCAGGAGATACGCGTCTGGGGTTCTTGAAATGCTCCCACTCCCATTCCCTCTCCGAGCGAATACCATTCACATACTCAAACATGTGAACATTATAGAAGCCTAGCTCTGTTCTCGAACCAAATCCTGATAGATCCGGCGCAAGGACTCCGTGTAAATTGAACTGGGCCATCATGTGACAGGAACCGCAACCTTTTTCCTTGATAGTTCTTTTAGCGAGATTAAGATAGGGCGTCATTGGAGGATTCACGCCTTCACTATAAAGATCTGTGTGACATTTCGTGCAGGATGCCTCGGAAAAAGGACCTACCTTAGGCTGATAATTCAAGGTGACATTAAAGCCATGAGCTTCCTTTACGGTCGTTGCCATTCCGTTTCCGTCGTGACAAACGGTGCATCCAAATTTTTCAAAAGGATGTTTGGACATGAATCCTGACATATCGGGATGTGCGGTGAAAGGTTCTGGCATATCCTTGAAAATGGGGATATTGATACCCATATGACATGTTTGGCATCTGTCCGCCTTATTCAGAATGGTGTTCCATGTCTGAACGACTTGCAGAGGAGTATTGGCAATCTCCGGCTTGTTGGTTTTTTTTGCAAGGATTTTATAGAAGTGACTTTGATATGACATCCATTCAGGATGAGAGTCCTTGTACATCTCTACCGCAATCATTACTCCGACAAAAATCGTGGAGAAAAGGAACATGGCGTATATTTTCATCTTCATGATCGAATTCCCCTTTCTTGATCATTGGAAGACGAATCCTTGCGAAGAGGATGGCCTTCTGGGTAAAAACTTCCCTCTTGCCATTTCTGGAACCAGATGACCAGGTAATAGAAAAAAGCTGTTCCAAACAACAATACAAGGGATATTCCAATTCTGTATGGAAATCCAAAAACCTGCTCAATCCAAGGAGCATCAAAGAAACTATGTATCGATCCCATTCAACCTCCCCGAAGGGCGAAGATTTGATCTTCGCCCGTATTTGACTTCTTGCATTTGGAGCCTAGACCAAAAATTTGGTCAAACATTAATCCATGGGGTTACAACGATATACTTGATATTGAAAAGAAGTCTCAAAACAATTTTCAACGCAACACCCATCATGGACAAAAAGAAGATCATGAAAGTGATATATCTCCCCGCCCCCATGGAATCATAAAATTTGCGCATAAACATATAAGGAATCAGCATTCCCAAAGCAAAGTATCCGAGAAAGATAATATCACAAAAACCCTTTGCCACATCCTTTGAGACATGGAGAAGATTGACGAAGACGATGTGTAACGGAACCAGAGTCACCAAGGCCGGGTTCATGTGGGCAAGTTTATCGCTCCAGGGCCAATACCATTGCCAGTCCAACCCACGGAGGTAAGTACCGATGACAATTGTGATCCACCAGAGTGCAAAACCAAAGGAATAATTAAAAACAGCAAACTTTCTTTCGGAGTATGTGTAATAGCCAACACCTTTTGGATTCGTGTCGACGTACGGGAAAATCATCAATCCGACAATAATCATTCCAGGCAGGACAACTCCTGCATACCAGGGGTCAAAATAGACGAGAATTTCCTGCAAACCCAAAAAGTACCACGGGGCTCTCATTGGGTTTGGGGTCGTGGACGGATCCGCCAGAGACCTCAATGGGGCATGCTCAAACTGGACCAAAAGAATCAATGCTGCTGTTACCAATAATGCACAAATAAGTTCAATCATGATGAGATTTGGCCAAGTGTAGACAGTGTCTTCCGGTTCCTTGCGGACAATCGGAGAAGCTCCCTTCATCAGCTCAACTAGACCATAGGATTTCTTTGCATCCCTTGGAAATATTTCTCTTACTGCCTTATTTTCCATAAGATTATCCTCTCCGAAACGAGATTACGCTAACGGCACAATCAATATTCCTCATTGAGGCTTTACAAGGGTCCTGAAAAACCGTCCTTCCGGATTCTCCAGAAATGAACAGCCAGAAACACTGTTACAACAAGAGGCAATACGACACAATGAAGGACATAAAACCGGATCAGTGCGTTTTGCCCAACGACCGTTCCGCCGATCATCATGAACATCAGATCGTTTGTCGGGTTAACACCAAGCTGGGCACCCCATGGACCATTCTGACCGATAAAAGGGGTATAGGAAGCCATCTTGGTTCCCACTGTAACGGCCCAGTAAGCAAGCTGATCCCATGGAAGAAGATACCCTGTCCAACTCAGGATCAGAGTATTGACAAGAAGAACAACTCCAACGACCCAGTTGAACTCCCTGGGAGCCTTATAGGCTCCGGTCAGGAATACCCTCGTCATATGCAGCCAAACAAACAAAACCATTCCATGGGCTGCAAACCGGTGAAGATCTCGCATAAGGTTCCCACCAAAGATCACAAACTGGATATCCTTGATGTTCTTATAAGCCAAACCGGTATAAGGAGTGTAGTAGAACATAAGCCAAATCCCGGTGACGGCCAGCATGATAAAGAGGAAAAGAGTAATGCCACCCAGACAGAATGTGTAGCGCATGCGCAACGCAGTGCGGCGAACCTTCACAGGGTGGATATGAAGAAAGATATTACTGAAGACAACATAAGCTTGATTCAGTTCATTATCAGGATATCCATGTCTAAATACAGACTTGAATAGCTGAGTCTGAACCACTTTTTCTTTCATTTTTTCCAGCATCAAATACCCTTTCCCTTTAAAAAAGGAATGTTTTTAATGTGTGCCAGCATAAACCTACCCAATCAAGCCAGTTGATCCTAGCAAAGCAACCTGTTTGAAGAACACGACCCACCGGATGGAGGAGTATGTTCGATCCAGAACGGATTGACTTCTTTTACCTTTTCTTTTACCCAAAGCCCTTGAGGAGTTTGAGCAGGATTTGGGTCAAGCCGAATAACAGTATTGACAACAAGTGCACCATCAACAGGATCTTTAGTGATTTGCCCTCTCCAGAGAGTCCTTGGAGCTGGTCCGCCTCGAACATTGCCATGTACGTCATAAATGGAGCCGTGACATGGGCAACGGAATCTCTTCTGGTCTGGGAACCAGTTTGGAGTACAACCCAAATGGCGGCAGATGGAGATCATGTTATAGATCCCCCTCATATTTCTCACAACCCAGAAGCGACCCTTAAGTTTCCATCTCTCATCAACACCTAAACCGTACTCCGTAACATGCCCAATCTTAAAAACTGTAGGTGGCTCATAAAGGATCGGGGGGAAAAGGTATTTATAGGCTGCAAAAGTCGAACCGGCCAAAGTTGCACCGACAACACCCCAACCAGCGGCAAGCATAAATTTCCTGCGTCCCTGCTCTGTTGGGCCTAGCACTCCAGAATCATTATTCTGTGGTTGGTCTGCGACAATACTCATGTATGGGTTACCTCCTGTTTGATTTCCAGGTATTCCATTGTGATAGCACCAGTTGGACACCTCTTGGCACATAGACCACATCTGATACATCGGGCGCCATCCCAGATCATTGCCGTGGAACGGCTAAGTTCTTGAAGGACTTCAGTCTCCCCGAGACGCGCCTTTTCGACCCCGATAAATCCACTCAACACATCTGCAGATTTCGGGATATCCAGATCCACTTCTGACAATGGAATCATTTTCAGGGCAAATTCAGGACACACATCAACGCATCCACCGCACATGATGCACTTTTCCCCAACAAAAATGGGGTTTACATGACAAGTCAAACATCTAGACGATTGCTCACGCGCCTCCTCCTCAGTGAAGGAGAGCTCAGCAAGCTCAAAATTGGTACGGCGAAACTCCGGCTTCAACAATTGTGGGTTTTGTCTTGGAATCGTATAGTAACCGTCCACATTAAAATCAACCGGCCACACAGGGGTCGGTGCACCTCTATGCTCAATCGCTGTGGATACGCCAAATATGGTCTTTGGAGTTTCCTTTTGACTGAGATAGCGATGAACGGATGCAGCAGCCGACTGACCGGCAGCAATGGCTTCAATGAAAATCCGTGGCCCTGTCACCACATCTCCGGCGGCAAAGACGCCGGGAATGCCCGTACTCATGTCGCTCATATTCGCACGGATGACTCCGTTACGACCGATAATGGAATCATGCTCGCCTGAAATGAACGCCGTATCAATCGACTGCCCGATAGCGAGGACAACTGAATCAACCGGGACAACAATGAGATCCTCTTCGTTATAGACCGGACTGAAGCGTCCCTGATCGTCAAAAACGGACTTGACACCAACAACCTCAATCCCCTCAACAGAGGAGGAACCAACAATACGTCTGGTTCCCTTGCGAGGCAGAAAATGCACTCCTTCATCAACAGCGTCTTCGATTTCAGCATCATCCGCCGGCATTTCAGCCCAATCTTCCAGAGCGATAACACTGACAGATTCAACACCTGGCAGTCGGACAGCGGTTCTGCAAACGTCCATAGCCACGTTACCTGCTCCAACAACGGCAACACGCCGCCCCAAAGTCACTGGCTGATGGTGGATATAAACAGATTGAAGGAATGGGAGAGCAGAATAGGTTCCCTGAAGATCCTTTCCCTCAAAGGGAATAGGGCGGGATCCCCAAGCACCGGAGGAAATCACAACCGATTTAAAAGATTTATAGATCTCTTCAAAGGAGATATCTTTTCCAACTTTTGTATTGAGCCTGACTTCGACTCCCATACTCAAGATGGCTTCGATTTCAGCCTGAAACAAGGGTCTAGGCAAGCGGTATTCAGGAACCAGGTAAAAGAGGCCACCCAATTTGGAATTTGCTTCAAATATAGTCACCCTGTATCCAAGACGGGCGAGATCATGGGCAGCGCTTAAACCAGCAGGTCCACCGCCGATAATAGCAACTTTCTCTCCAGTTGCCCTACCGTACGGGACACCAGGAGCAGTGGAGTAACGAAGAGTCGCTGCCGGATCGAGAACCGCTTCGACACCATACTTTTCCGTTACAAATCTCTTGAGTGCCCGAATCGAAACGGGGCGATCAATATTTCCGCGGGTACAGGATGCCTCACATGGAGCGTTACAAACCCACCCACAAACAGACGCAAACGGATTTGGCCCTCTCGCTATGGCGTAAGCTTTTTCATACTCTCCCGAGCGGATGGCCTGAACATATCCACCAGCATCTGTACCAACCGGACATGATTTCCGACAAGCCACCTGATCGGAATAGTAATTGTATTCAGGAATATGGAGCTTATACTTTCCTTTCATTTATCTAACCTCCGCCCTTAAGACCCCAGGGCCAGACAAGCTTATGTCGATATATGACTGGGAGAGGAGATAGTACTCCCCCCTCAGGGACAGCGCCCTTACAATCCATTTGGTAAAACTGGTGCGATTTGTCACACAGGATCTTCTCTATTGGCTTTTTTTAGTTCGGCGGTTATAGCACTTAAAGATGATAGAAGTCAAGGTGTCATGATTGGGAGTAACCGCTCATAAATTCTTAAAATTTTCAAAGTGGTGAGACCTCTTCACTTTATCGAGGTTCTTCTTTTGTAGAGAATCTCATTGCTCCGGCGCTCAGTCCTGAGTTATCCCCTGATAGGGAAATGGTATAACATTCTCTTCGTCCATTTTTGCTTTCTGATCGGGATAGAATCATTTTAACACTGAATCCCCCCCAACCATCCGGATTTTCCCATTAAAGAAGCGGAGTCTACACAATAAACTTGAATCCCCTCTGGCAAACGTGATTCTTGAATGAATTCACCATATACAAACAATCACACTTTTATGACATCACTGCAGGAAATACGAGAAACGGGGAGGTCATAATAGAACAGCCCTACCGTTTTTTCATGATCCATCGTAGAATACTGAAACTTTTCTTGATAGAGCCTTCCTAGCGGATTGACCGTTTTGTTTACTCGGGCCTCCTCGGAGACATAAATGATGACAAATACTCCCATCGTGCGAGTGGGTATCCTTTGCAAGCCACATCGATCCGAAGCAATCAGATCTATTTTGATGGATCTATTACCATGGATGCGATCCAAAGGTGTTACACCATTACTGGACCATGAAGGAGCAACCCTTCTTCGTGATGAGCCTTCATACTCAAGAGAAACCATTCGGGACGAAAGTGAAGTCGTTCTTGTTTTAGGGGGAGATGGCACGCTTCTCTCTGCGGCAAGACTACTTGCAGGGACCCAGATTCCCATTCTTGGCGTCAATCTCGGGAATCTGGGTTTTTTAACGGAAGTTCAATCCACTGAAGTTTTAGACGTCTTATCCCGAACACTTCAGGGAGATTATTCCATTGAAGATCGAATCATGCTCCAGGTGCGCATTTTTCGAAATCGGATCGAACAATCACAAACCCATGTATTAAATGATATCGTAATCAACAACGGATCCATTGCACGGTTGATCGAGTCAGACATATATATGAATGCACAATTTGTCACATCGCTCAAAGGTGATGGTGTTATTTTCTCTTCACCAACAGGCTCAACCGCCTATTCCTTATCTGCAGGTGGCCCCATACTTTATCCAGGAATGGATGGAATCATCATAACCCCCATTTGTCCGCATACGCTGACCCATAGGCCGATCGTGATTCCTGGTGCGGCAACTCTTGAGATTCTTATCAAAAAAGGAGACTCATCCGTAACCGCAACTCTTGACGGCCAAGTTGGACATTCCCTCAAAGTGGGAGACATGATTGAAATTACTCGCTCACCTCATATTACGAGATTGATCGTCAACTCAGAGAGAAACTATTTTGAGGTCCTGAGAGATAAGCTCAAGTGGGGGGATACCTAGTTCCAGGCCCCCTGGAATCGATTCAGCCATGGCGTTCAATCTGCACGACAGGACAATACCCTTTTGAGTGACGAAATGTCACTTCAGGAGCAAATAGGCCATTCAATTAGAAAGGAGTCGCGGAGGCAACCATTGGACACCAGGGCATTTCATTGCTTCCGCAAAAATAATATATGATGGAAGAGTGTTTTAATCCAAAAGAACTTATCCAGGAAATTCAGGGCCAACATCTTGAAAAGGCAGGATTCAATTCAACACTCTTGGGAGAAATCCAGACAGACATTGGCCCTTGCCCTTTCATTCGCCTGAAACGAAAAACCGGAACGGGGATCCCCAAGGTTCTTTTGTCAGCAGGGATTCACGGAGATGAGCCAGCAGGACCACATGCAGTTCTTGACCTTTTGAAAAAGATTTCCGAAAGAAAAATTCTCTTGCCGCAGATCAATCTCGATATTTTTCCGCTCATTAACCCTTCGGGATTTTTAAGAAGAACAAGAACGAACCAGGATGGGTTCGACCTTAACAGGTGTTTTGCTACCGGTCACCCCCCAAAAGAAATACGGATCATGATGAATTATTTAAAAAATCGAGAATATGATCTGTCTGTCGAGTTTCACGAGGACATTGACACAAAAGGGTTTTACCTTTATGAACATCAACCAGCCAACGTTTCGGAAACCGATTCAGACAAATGGGGACAAGAGATCACAGCCCTTCTTAGAAAAAAGGGCTTTCCGATCAATGACAATCCTATTATTGAAGGAATGCCAGCCATCAATGGCGTCATCTCTCCAAAGAGAAAAAGACGCTCTTTCTTTAGAAGACATGGGTGGCCTCAAGCCTTTTACATGCACAAACATGGCACCAGCCGGACACTCACACTCGAAACACCACCATGCATTTCTATTGCGGAACGGGTCGAAATACACATAGAAACGTTTCTCTTTGCACTCTCCAAGATGGAAAGGTCCTTTACCAAAAACACTTAACATCAGATATCAAGGCACGGGCGGAGGCATAACAGGACTGATTAATTGCCCGATTCCCGCGATCCCGTTCAAAGTCAGAGAAAAACCATATGTCGTCTGAACAGGAAGCGGTGCGGGTTCAATCACCAAGGAATACATCAAGCCAAAGCTCCAGCATGATCCTTGATACCCTGCCGACAGGACTTCCATCTGGATTCCTCCCGATGGACCTGGATCAAGATCATCATAGTATGCAACTGACCCATAGAGACCGAGTTTTGTGGAAACGCCGATCGATGGAACTAAAAATGTGGCATTGGTCGGCTGGGAATACCCTTCTGTTATCGCAAGAGGGGTAAAGTAATTTCCTACCATCGGAACAGTGCCGGCCCTGTAGCTTGTTTCACCTATCTGAAAAAGAAAATTGATCGCTTCAGGCATGACCGCAGCCTGATTGAAGATCATTGAAAGATCCTCTGTCGGAAAAACCTTCGACGTTGCATCATAAAATGCTTCCCCATAAAAAGAGACCGGATCGGATGGGAGAAGGTGTCCTTCCAGAAGGATTGGACTAAGCGGTCCGGGCAAATTGCTAAAAGGGTTTGAAAGTGTTGTTCCACCATAGAAAGTGGGAGATGTGTTGGTAGAGTATGAGTCTATAATGGCTTCCTGGGCAATCTTGAACGATAAGATCTCCGATGTTCCGGATTGTCCATCATAGAAAAATCGATTGGTAATTCCGTAGTAAGCCGCATTCAGTCCGGGAATATTATCTGTCCAGCCGTTTTGGATAATGGCAGATTCATTATTTTGAGGCGAGTATTCATAATCGCCATTAAAAACAATCTGGTGGGTAATCGTTCCTCCCCCAAGATAGGATGGCAGGACAAAGTCTTTTTCAATGGCACTCCTGATGGCAATGCCTCCATTCGGAACAGTTTGGCTGTACGGACTAGGAGAACCGTTTCCCTCGCTATAAAAAGACTGAAGCACTCCTCCATGGGGAGAAATCTCAACAGCGCCATCCCCAAGAGAAAAACTTCCACTCAGATGGGGAAACAGTAGCCCTCGCTGCATTAGGATCGGGCCAGCCATAAAGTCCACTCCGGACAAAAAGCTTGAGAAGTAAAAGGGAGTTTCTCCAAGACGATAGTCCATTATGGCCAAATCTCCTTGTGGAAGCTTTGAGACAGTTGTGTTTGGTCCAGGAAAAATATCCTCGTTATAGACTCCGATCAGGTTCACCTCGCTGTTATCCTGATAATAGTTTGCGTAGATGGATGACATCATTTGCGGGTTAAAGCTTGCGGTGCTACCAACGCTCATCAATTGGTAAAAGTCCTGTGCACTGACAAAGTTGATATTTCCCATCAAGTTGAAATCTTGTCCCGAGTAGTTATAAAGATCCATTGTCTGGGTAATATTGGTGCGCAACCCCAGACTTGGATCATTGACCGCCTGCTGGCTATAGGACAAAAGAAGATTCTGGTTTTGGGAAAAGGATTGCCTATAGGTCAATCCTTCTCCCACACCAAAATTACTCATGTCATCCACCGTAAGCATCAAATCATAAGAAGGGTCTAAATCCCAAAACAAGGAATCCTGAAATACCAGTCCCTGAATCGAGTTATAGTTCCCAAACGGCATCAGCAAACCGGTTTTTCTTGAAACAACCGGGAAAGAAAAATAAGGGAGATAGATCGCTGGAAGCCCCTTGATATGAAGAACATCGTTTGAGCTATCGAAATGATCTCCCAGGTAAAGATCGGCCGAACCGGTTTGCATCATCCAGCTTGGGGTCGTATCCGGAAGACAGTCACATGTCGTGACATTTCCGCTGACCACGTGGTAGTGATCAGAGGAAAGCTTGTCAATCACTTTTCCGGTAATATGATAGGTGTACTCGGCTCTCAATCCATTTCCCGTATAAGGCTGGATCGTATCAACCGATCCATTGATCAGGTGGGCCTTCCCGTTCGAAAGATTCAATCGGAGACGCTTGGCTTTCATCTTCGTTTTTGGCGCACGAAGATGAACATGTCCCGCAGCCCAGACAATGTTTGTCTCCCGATTGATAATGACTTCGTCCGCATTAAGAGAGATATTGCCCCGGGAAACATAAGCATGTCCCACGGCATGGATCAGATGGGTTTTCCGATTGAATCGCAAGTGATCAGCAAGGACAACAACCTTGTCCTGAGAAGATTGTTTTTGGGAAGGAGCGGATTGACCCGCTGCATTGCCATTGACAGGACACAGAAGGATTCCCGAAAAAAAGCACACTAAAACAAAAAGCCTGATGGCAAAAAAAGTTCTCACGATGGTCTATTGTCTTCGGGAGAATGCTCTCCAACGGGAAAATCCGGAATCAATCCTGTCAACCGTTGTCTGACCTCCCCGACCAGATATAAGGATCCTGCAACCACAAGTGGCAACGATAATGAAGCAGCCCTTTCAATGGCTTCCCCAAGGACTTGCTCAATAGGTCCGGATTTCTTCGGTAATGTCGCATTGACAGACGACAACCATTGGACCAATCGCTCAGGGGCGACAGCCCGGTTCGAAAGAGGGGAGGTCAAAAAGAAAGACTCTGCTGATGGAACAAGATGTTCCAAAACCTGCTTCCAGTTCTTGTCTTCAAGAATGCCAAACAGATAAATCACTTTCTGGTCAGGGCCAAAGGCATCCTTGATTGTTTGAGCCAAAACCTCTGCCGCCTCTGGGTTATGGGCTCCATCAAGATAGACTTGGGGACTGTCCGAAATCTTCTCCCATCGTCCCGGATGAACGACCTGGAGAAGTGCTTTGGCGAGCGTTTCTTCTTTTGGCAGCTTCCCTAAAACATCAAGAGAAGCCAATGCCAAGGCAATGTTTCCAATCTGATAATCCGCCACAAGAGAAACAGGAAGCTCCATTGTTCCTGAAGGTCCTTTATAGCTAAACATTCTTTTCAGGGAGGTTTCCGGTGAGACCCATCGTGCGGAAAAGTCCCTTCCCCAGAGAATGGGAATAAAGCCCATGGTGTTAGCATGTCGCTGAAATTCAGGCAAAAGCTCATCAGGCAATTTAGCGATAAAAGGTCTGCCTTCCCGACCTACAGCGATCTTCTCGGCCAGAATCTGAACAAGAGTATTGCCGAGTATCTGGGTATGTTCAAGGGAAACGGAAGTCAATACTGTAGCGAGAGGAATCGCAACGGAAGTCGCATCCCAACGCCCGCCCATACCCGCCTCAAGAACCGCCATTTGGATTCCTGAACGTTCAAAAAGAGAAAAGGCTGCGCAGGTTATGGCTTCAAAAAATGTGATGGGGAGGCCAAGCTCCCGGATGGATCGCTCCGTAAAATCCAGAACCTGAAGCCAGGAGTCCACAGGAAGCATCTGACCCTGGACCAATACACGCTCTCTCAAATCCGACAGGTGGGGAGATGTGTACAAACCCACCAACCCTTCATCATTGGCAGCGAGGATGCTTGCCAAGATTGAAGCCGTCGAACCTTTGCCATTCGAGCCAACAACCTGTATGGAGGAAAAGCGAAGCTGGGGATTACCGGTTCGATCAAGGAGAGCTCGAACGTTTTCCAGTGTTGGATGAATCCCATGCAGGCGGAGACCATTTAAAAAATTCATGGCCTCCAATCGGTCGCTGATGCTCAATCACGCACCAGGGCTTCGCCCTCAGGGTCTCCCTCCGACTGACACTTGGACGTTCCGTTTTGGCGGAAATGACAGATGAGCAGAGAGAGCGTTTCCCGAAGCTTTCCTCTCTCAACAATCATGTCCAAAAAACCATGCGACAGTAGAAATTCCGCCCTTTGGAAACCTTCAGGGAGTTGCTGCTTGATTGTTTGTTCAATGACTCTCGGACCTGCAAAACCAATCAGGGAACGGGGTTCTGCAAGAATGACATCTCCCAGCATTGCAAAGCTGGCCGAGACACCTCCGAAGGTCGGATCGGTCAAAACCGAGAAAAACGGAATGGCATTTTCATGGAGACGGGAAATGGCTGCACTGGTTCTGGCCATTTGCATAAGAGAAAAAATTCCCTCCTGCATTCTGGCTCCTCCAGATGCAGTCACCAAAATAAGGGGAACTTTCAGTTCAAGTGCTCGCTCCGCGGCCCTCACAACCTTTTCACCTACCACAGACCCCATACTTCCACCCATGAACCCAAAAGAAAAAACCCCAAGAACAGCTGGACGAGCATTGATCTTGCAATCACCAATCCGCAACGCCTCTGTCAGCCCTGTCTTTTTTTGAGCCAATCTGACTCGCTCCGGATAACGCATGCTATCGGTAAAATTCAAGGGATCCAACGGTTCAATCTGCCCGGCAAACTCAACGAAGGAGTCCGGATCCGCCAGTTGGGCTATCCGTTCATCAATCGTAATGGGAAAATGGTAATTGCACTTGGGGCAAACCTTACCCGCTTTTTCAACTTCCTTGCGGTAAACGATTTGGCGGCACAAATGACACTTGATCCAGAGACCTTCAGGAATCCGAACTTTCCGTTCACCTTCCTGAACTTCAGGGAGTTTTTTTTCAGAAGTTTTATCTTTCGAATGAGACCTTGAAAGCCAACCCATATTATGACTCCTGATTCAATCTATTGATGTTGCGAAGAAGGCATCGATCTGGCCACTTCGCAAAATTGTCGCAACAATTTTCCCCACTCAAGCGGATCCTTTTCTTCCTGAACCAATCTGGACCCAACAATCACTCCGTCAGAAAACTGGAGAATCTCTTTTGCCATTTCCGGAGTCTGAATTCCAAAACCGACACAAACAGGCAATTTCGTCTGAGAACGAAGATTCCTCACCGACTCTTCCATTGTCGACGACAAGGTCAGCGCTTTTCCAGTCGTACCCAGCAAAGATACAAAGTAAATGAATCCATCCGCTGTTGCAAGAATTTTTTTTATACGGGACGGGCTTGTCGTCGGTGATATAAACGGGATGAGAGCCAAACCCGCCGCTTTAAAAGCTTTCCTGACCTTCTTTGAGTCTTCAAAAGACAGATCCGGTATCACTGCCCCGACGATACCGCCAACTCGACCGGCCTCCTGGATAAACTCCTCAATCGTCAATGACAAAAAGAGATTGAAGTAGGTCATGATAAAAATAGGAGGTCTTTCAGAAAGCGGGATCTCTCCCAGAAAAGAGAGAATTTTGGTAAGGGATGTTTTATCCGATAGGGCCCTGATGGCCGCCTTCTGGATAACTGGACCATCTGCCGTCGGGTCAGAGAAGGGAATTCCCAATTCAACAGCCCATACACCTGCCTTGCTCGCTTCAGAGAGAAGTCGCTTGGTCACCGGGAGATCCGGATCTCCCGCCATAAGATATGGGATGACTTTTTTATCAGAGAGTCTCACTTTTTTAAGGGTCCGGGGCATCATGAAATTTCCCCCCGCAAACGAGCCACCTCCAAAACATCTTTATCTCCACGGCCGGAAAGATTGATGATCAGGATCTTCCCACGCCCCATTTCCCTGGCCAATCGAATACCGTAAGCGATCGCATGGGAACTTTCCAGCGCCGGTATAATCCCCTCCAGACGAGAAAGGGTATCAAATGCCTGCAAGGCTTCATCATCCCCAACCGCATCAAAGTGAACGCGTCCCGTTTCAAAATAATAGGCCAATTCAGGTCCTACCGCTGAGTAATCAAGACCCGCGGAAACGGAATGCGTTCTCAGGATCTGACCATCCGGGTTCTGCAGGACAAATGTCTTGGAACCCTGTAGAACACCAACTCTCCCGCCTTGAAAACGTGCGGCATGATCACCTTCAGACAATGAGCGGCCTCCCGCTTCGATTCCGAACATCTGAACAGATGCATCGCCAATAAAATGATGGAACAAGCCGAGAGAATTGCTTCCGCCTCCCACACAAGCCACCAGTGCATCCGGCAGACGCCCTTCCTTTTTCATGATTTGCTGGCGTGCCTCACGCCCGATAATAGACTGGAACGAGCGAACCATCAAGGGAAAAGGATGCGGTCCAAACGCAGTCCCCAGGACGTAATGGGTTGTCAGGACAGACTGGGCCCAATCCCTCAAAGCCTCACTGATTGCATCCTTGAGCGTCTTCGTCCCGCCATCGACTTCTTTTACTTTTGCACCAAGAAGGTTCATCCGGAAAACGTTCAGGGATTGACGCCTTGCATCTTCAGACCCCATGAAAATTTCACAATCAAAGCCATACTTTGCCGCCACAGTTGCCGTGGCGACACCATGCTGGCCGGCACCTGTTTCAGCAATAAGCCTTTTTTTTCCCATTCTTTTCGCAAGAAGGGCCTGACCTACAGCATTATTGATCTTGTGCGCACCAGTATGGTTGAGATCCTCCCTTTTGAGATAGATTCGAGCACCACCTGCATGGTTGGTCAATCCTTCGGCAAAAGTCAGGGGAGACGGCCTACCGACAAATTCCGTAAGAACATCCTGGTACTCTTTCCGGAATACACGGTCACTCCAAGCTTTTTTAAAAGCTGTTTCAAGTTCATACAGAGCTTCCATCAGTGTTTCCGAAACAAACCGTCCGCCAAATTCCCCAAAATATCCGGAATGATCTGGCATTCGAGAAGGTTTGAGCACCTTCTTCAGATCTTTCAACTCGTCCCCCTTAACCGATTACCTTCTCGCTTCATTAATGAATCTGGCCACTTTATCCAAATCTTTTCTGCCCGGTGATCGTTCTACTCCCGAGGAAACATCAACACCAAAAGGTGATACATCACAAATAGCCTGCCGTACCAGCTCCGGATCAAGTCCTCCCGAGAGGATCAGGGGAACAGATGTTTTGATCCCGGACAATTTCTTGAAATCCCAAAGTGTTTTGGTTCCACCCGGAGCCTTTTCGGTAAATCCTTCCACAAGCAACATACCAGCCCCTGCTTTGGAAGTTACCTCCAAAACTGTTTCAGATGGGCGAATCCTTCGCACATCAATCCAGGGAACTCCCATCTGGTTCATCTGACGGAGACCCTCTTCGGAAAGGGGTTCTCCATGCCACTGAAGCATATCCAGCGGAACCGATCGGACTGCTCTCTCGATATATGGCCAATCAGGATCAACGAAGACACCAACCTTCATGACTCCCGCCGAAACGTCACAAACAACTTCGGATGCACGCTCGATCGTCAACCCCCTCGGAGATTTTGCATAAAAGATCAAACCAATCGCATCCACTCCCATCCGGCTGATCTGTGCGGCTTCCCCCGGCTCGGTCAATCCACAGATTTTAATCCACATACGTCAAGAAATCCTTAAGAGCCAAACCAGGATGAGCTGTCGTCAAAAAAGACTCCCCTACCAGAACGCCATCGTAACCAAGTTCTGCCATTCTCAGGCAATCCCGACCGGTTTTCAGGCCGCTCTCGGCAATCCGGATAACATGATCGGGAATCATTCCGGCAAGCCGGCTTGAAAGGTCAAGATCCATCTGTAATGTATCAAGATCACGATGATTGACGCCAAGAAAAGAGCAGCCTGCATCCAGGGCTCTTTTCATCTCCGTCTCCGAATGAACCTCAACAAGCGCTTCCATTCCCAACTCCCTTGCCTGTTCAATCAGCTTTACAAGAGTCTTGTCGGCAAGTATCCGGACAATGAGCAAGATCATATCGGCCCCAAACAGAAACGCCTCATCCACCTGTCTTGGATCAATGATAAAATCCTTCCTCAAGACCGGCAAAACAATACCCCGAGATAAAAAAGCGGATTTGACAGCAAGGAGATCGGGGAGGCTCCCCCCGAAAAAGCGGGGATCTGTCAGAACGGATATTCCGGATGCTCCGGATTCAGCATACTCCAAAGCAATCGCAACCGGATCATAGTCCATTCGTATGATCCCCCTTGACGGGGATTTGGATTTACTCTCCGCGATCACCCGGACACCCGATCCTCTCTCTTGGCGCCAGCCTGCCAGAAAATCCCGAACAAGTGGAACGTTTCTGCCCGATGAAACTCCAGTCTTTAAAGAGGCTTCAGAGAGATGGGAGATCTCTTCTTGTTTGGACTCCAGAATTTGGGTCAGGACTGGGTTTGGCAAAGTTCCCCCCATCGATCAAGAAGTTGTTCGGCCCGCCGACTCATGACCACACTTCGAGCCATCTTTACTCCCTCAAGAGGACCGTCCACCAGACCTGCTACCTGAAACCCCAAAGCTGCATTTGCAAGGACGTAATCCATATAGGGTCCTTCTTCCCCGGAGAGGACTCTTCTCATGATTGATGCATTTTCCGATGGTGTCCCTCCGCAAATGGCCCCCACCGGAACCAGAGGAAGTCCAAAGTCCCTGGGGGTCAGATAGCCTTCGTGAATCTCTCCTCCACGTCCAAGAGCGAAAGTTGTCCGACCTTCAAGAGTCACCTCATCAAGACCCTGACCAGAAATAACGATAAACTCTTTCGACCCGTGTGCCATCAGAAGCTGTGCCATAGGAGATACCATTTTCTCGGAGGAAACACCCAGTATTTGCCTCGTCACGCCAGCAGGATTGGCAAGAGGAGCGATCATGTTCAAAAGAGTCCTGATTTGAAGGGATCGCCGAAGCGGTGCCAGACCCTTTAAAGCAGGGTGGTAAAGAGGTGCCCATAAAAAAACGATTCCCAATTCCGAAAAAATCTCAAGAGACCTCTCCACAGGAAGGTCAACACGAATACCCAATGCCTCCAAAACGTCGGCTGAACCCGAACGGCTGGAAACAGCCCTCCCTCCGTGCTTGACCACAGGGATACCGCCCGCTGCCAAAACTATGGCGACCGTGGTTGAGATATTGAACGTTCCCATTCCGTCACCACCAGTGCCGCATGTATCGAGTAGTGGCAAGAGCTGATTCGAAGGAAAAGGAACCATCACTCTTTTCAGGGCATCAAGCGCTCCCGACAGCTCGGAAACAGACTCCCCCCGAAATGCCAAGGTAGACAAAACGGCAGCAATAACCGGCTCACTCTCCCGACCACTAACAACATTGCTTAGCCATTGATCCATCTCCAATCGGGTCAGCGTCTCTCCGGATATCACCCTTTGCAAAACGGTCTGGCTCATTTCCCGTGACACAATTTGCCCGACTGAAAAGACTTTGACAGGCGGAGAAAATTCCCCAAAAGAGATTTTCCCTCCTTCGTCAAAATGGATTCCGGATGAAACTGAACACCCCAAACAGGGCGATCAACGTGACGCACACCCATGATTTCACCTTCTTCGGTCCAGGCTGTTACAACAAGCTCTTTTGGCATCGTCTCAGGCAAGATCACTAATGAATGGTAACGCGTCGCATCAAATGGAACAGGCAGATTGGAAAAAAGCCCTTCTCCGGAGTGGATGATGGGGGATGTTTTCCCATGCATGAGCCTTGGAGCCCGATCCACCCGTCCTCCAAAAACCTCCCCGATCACCTGATGGCCCAGACAGACCCCAAAGACCGGAGTATCCGAGGATAGATTGGAAACAACTTCTCTGCAGATCCCTGAATCTTTTGGAGAACCAGGACCTGGAGAGAGAACAATCCCCTCATAATTCCGGGCAAGGATCCAGCTTGAATCAACCTGATCATTTCTCACCACATCCATTTCAACACCTAATTCCCAAAAATACTGAACCAGGTTGAATGTGAAGGAGTCATAATTATCGATCATCAAAAAAGCCATGAGCCTCTTTCCCCATTCGAAATTCGTAACGCTTCCATCATCGCTGCCGCTTTTGCTGCCACTTCCTGATCTTCGTTCTGGGGTATTGAGTCCGCAACAATTCCGGCACCTGCCTGAAGGAATGCGTTCCCTCCCCGAATAAAAATGGACCTTATAGCAATGGCCAGATCACAATCCCCCGAAAAGGAGATCGTTCCGACCGCTCCTGCATAAGGCCCTCTTCGCATTGTCTCCAATGACTCAATAATTTGCATTGCCCGGATTTTGGGAGCACCTGATAGTGTCCCAGCCGGAAAAGCTGCCCGGATCACGCTAAATGCATCATTATTACTGGAAAGCAGTCCTTCCACATGAGAAACAATATGCGTCACATGAGAGTATTGCTCGAGAACCATCATTTCCGGGACACGCACAGTTCCTGGTTGACTCACCCGTCCCACATCATTTCTTCCAAGATCGACCAGCATAACATGCTCGGCAAGCTCCTTGGGGTCGGCTAAAAGCTGTTTTTGCCTTATAGCATCCTCTTCAGGAACACCCGTTCTTCTGACCGTTCCGGCAATCGGGCGAACCTCAACTTTTTCCCCCTTCACCCGGACGAGAAGTTCGGGAGATGAACCCACAATTGCCATATCTCCATCCTGTATCAAATACATGTAGGGAGATGGATTGATCGAGCGCAATACCCGATAGACTTTTAACGGATCGCCATCAAAATGAAACGAGAATCTTTTGGAGAGAACAATCTGAAAAATATCTCCCGATTTGATGTGTTCCTTTGCTTTCAGAACATTCTCTTCAAAAACCCTGGAGCTGGGAGATTCAACAAATGACAGTGGATCGTGTTCCCTGACAGATCCCTCCTGATCGGCATGAAAGGAAAGGGAGCCCTTCAGGGCTGACAACCTTGATGAGGCCTTATCATATAACTCGTCAGAGCTGAGATCCTCCTCTCGGTCAATCCATGTCAGGATTCTGAGTTTTCCAAGAACATGATCAAACACAAGAAGAAATTCCGGAAGGACAAAATACAGGTCAGGGAATTCTTTTTGTGGGGGAAGCAAACTCGGCAATTTTTCAAATTCGCGAACCATATCGTAGGACAGGTATCCTACAATCCCTGCCGCAAGACCGGCTGGGAGCAAGCTCGACTCGATCGATATAGCCTCCATCTCATCTTTCAAGAGTGTGAGGAGATCTCCGTCCCTGTGACATCTCCCACCCGACTCTGACCGGGTCAGATCCGTAATGGAGAGTCCCTCTGAAACATTCCCTTCAAACCGAAACAGGACACCCCCCCCCACATAGGAAAATCGCCCCCAGCTCTCCCCGCCAACAACACTTTCCAGAAGGAAACGATGTGTTAGGGGATCAAGGGATGCATAAGCGGCAACCGGGGTTATTCTGTCCGAAAGGATCTCCCCAAAAAAAGGAATAAATCGTTTTTCTGAAGACAGGTTCCGAAACTGGTCTTTCGACAGGGATAGAATCATCCGTGATCCATTTCCCTTAACCGGCGCCACAAGGTTGAACGGCCGATCTCAAGCTTCCTGGCTGCTTCTGATATATTTCCTCCAGTCATTTCCAATGTTTTGCGAATCATATCATCCTTCACTTTTCGGAGTGGCTGGGAAGTCTCCACAATATTTTCCGGAGCCCGGTTTTCTTCAGGGTTATTGGTAATGTCTGCCGGTAGGTGTTTCAGATCAATGATGCCCCCGGGAGAAAGAAGAACAGCATGCTCGATCGCATTCTGTAACTCCCTGATATTTCCTGGCCAGGAATAATTCAAAAGTACTCCCATAGCCTCAGGAGAGATTCCAGATATTTCCTTACCGGTCGTCAGGGAAAATTTTTCTATAAAAGAATTGATCAGAAGCGGGATATCTTCTTTGCGATCCCTAAGCGGAACCAGTGTCACGGGAATCACCCTAAGCCGGTAATAAAGGTCTTTTCGAAACTCCCCTTTTTCCATGGCTTGCTTCAAATCCCGATTGGTTGCGGCAATAACCCTGACGTCGACCTTGATCGTATGGGTTCCTCCAACCCGTTCGAACTCTTCTTCCTGGAGAACTCTCAGAAGCTTGACTTGCATGGATGGCGAAATTTCCCCTATCTCATCAAGAAACAAGGTTCCACCGGAAGCGATTTCAAAACGTCCAGGGCGACTTTGGACAGCTCCTGTAAAAGCGCCCTTGACATGTCCAAAGAGCTCCGATTCAAGAACGCCTTCGGAAAGAGCTGCGCAATTCAGTTTGACAAATGGTCCTTCTTTTCTGGAGCTCGACTCATGGATCGCATTTGCAACGAGTTCCTTGCCTGTTCCGCTTTCTCCCTCGATCAAAATGGTCGATTTTCCATTCGATATAATCGGAAGAATGTCATACAACTCCTGCATGCGTTGAGACCGACCGATGATTCGACCAAAAGAATAGCGGCCCTTGATTTCCTCTTTCAAGGCAAGAATATGCGTCACATCATGGAAAATCTCCACTCCTCCGATCAACTCTCCATCAGGTCTTTTTAAAAGGGCCGTGTTCACTCGGAGAGTACGGATTCGATGAGAGCGATCAAAGATCGTGATTTCATGATTTCTGATCGTCTCACCGGTCGTAATCGTTTTTTCCAATAAACATCTGGTCTGACAGGAAGATGACTTGAGCGCTTTTTGGCAATCGATCGTTTTTTCCTGTCCTGGTGTCACGGACAGCATTTCTCTTGCAGCTTTATTCATATAAAGGATTTTTCGATCAAGGCCAATGGCAAGTACACCTTCCTCGAGAGATTCCAGGATGATCTCCGGATCAATCAAAGATGCATTTTTGTCCCTGTCTTCTGGTGTTCCGGAGTTTTCTGGAAAAGTTGGAACCAACGATCGGCCACGAAATGGACTCATGGATAGGACTCCTCATCTGCCTTTGGAATCAGAGACAACGCCTTGTCCGGACAAGAAGTCAAACAGTATCTGCAAACAATACAAGTTCCCATTACGGACAGAGCACACCCTTCCTGATCTCCTGATATAGGCATAACCAGAACACCGGTAGGGCATATTTCTTCACACTCAAGACACCCCCGGCAGCGCTCTGAGTCAAGACGAATCATACCTCCTGCAAGAAGATATTTACGGTCGACCAATGAATGGCTCACCGATCGATTCGATTGAGCGACCAGTACAAAGCAAATGCGGAGAGAGTTTTTCCATCACGAATTCCCCCATCGACAATAGATTTCGGAATCGATGAAACAGGGAGAGACACAACATCCAGATCCTCATCCTCATCCGGAGAAGACTCCCCTTGGAGCCCTCCGGTTGAAAGGAAAAGATGAATTCGTTCATCACAAAAACCGGGCGTTGTCATGATTGTACCCATAAGCGACAACTCCCCTCCATAAATTCCTGTCTCTTCCCTTAACTCCCGAATTGCCCCTTCCCTTGGATCCTCGCCCTTCTCCAGTTTTCCCGCCGGCAACTCCAGAACAATCTCCGATACCGATGGGCGAAACTGTCGAACAAAAAACACCTTGCCATCGATAATCGGCAAAATGGCAACACCTTCACCAAAACAGACTGACTCATGAATCCAACCGGACTGAACAGAACCGACCTTGGACAAACAAACGGATATTCTGTTCCCTGAATACACAACGGACCGGTCTCTCTCCTTCGACAGATCCTGTTCCGGCCCGGTCATGAGGGAGTGCCCATACGCTTTCTTTTTTCTCTCGCGACATACCAAAACAAAAGAACAAGTGAAAAGATCAGAAAAGAGCCAATACCGGAGAGTGCTCCGATTGAAGATTTAATCCCGTAAGAAGGGCTTCTCGCTGGATTATAGATCACAAAAAGCATGGTATAAACTGAATAGGCAGTCACAATCGAGCAAATGAAACAGATAAGGGTGACCCAACCCAGACGGCGATGCACATTGGGGTTTTTCACCAATATTCTCTCTCCGTCTTTGAAATCGGTCGAAATAAAACCGTTGAAAACAACCACTCCCGTTAAAACCAATGCCGCCGTTGAAACAAGAGAGTGAAAAATGATTACTGGATAATAAATCAGAAATTTGACGAAGTCCGGTCCACCAAACCCCACAATGCCCACGATGTATTGTTGTGCGATATACATGAGAAACCAGGCCGCCACCAGTACAGAAGATAAAAGCATTGTATTATGATGGCGAGTGCCTTTGTGCTTTTTGGCGAAATATCCTCCGACAGCCAGAAAACTGAACACAATTGTCTCACTCGTTACGGTCAGATCCCACCAAAAATCCGCCTTGGTACCCAAAAAGCCATGCATCTAATACTCCTTATCCAGACACTTCCCCATGAACATCATGAAACAGGGTCACCACTTTCCAATGCACGACACACAAGATACCAGATAGAAAAAGGGACGACAAAGGCAAAAATTCCAACCATGCCAAAAAGCAGGGTAAATCCCATAAAGGCATCCATCGGGCTTTTCCCAACCAACTTAAAAAAAGAAAAAAGGAAGTGACCACCCAGTAGATTGGGAACCATGAAAGTATAGCCAAACCCCCAGAATGCAAAGATTGCAGTCAGGAAAGGATGACGTTTGGCTAGGAAAGGAAGAGAGAGAGTAGGCGGGGCCAAGGGTTGCTCCCTTTAAGGCTTTGGCTTATCCATGTCACGAATGCGGGCAAGCTCTGAAAGGAGATACGCAAAATCATCCTTGCTTACAGAGTTTCTCCTGATCGTAGCTTGAATTCGCCTCTTATCAATGGTTTGGCCCCATAATCCCAAGAGAGTCCGACCACCTTGGAACTGAAGCTTTCTGACAATCTCATCAGCATCCCCATTTTTCCACGTCAGAATCACGGATCGGTGACCAATCTTGATTGATTTAAGGGATTTAGGAAACAGCAAAAGGCAATGAGAGCCGACAGAAGTAAAGCCTGAAAAGAGCGCGAGCCACAATGAAAAGAAAAACAAATAGAACAGGGGAGATGTATGGCTTTTTTGATAATAGTCAAAACTTAGAACGGAAGACATAAAAATAGCTGTACCATGGAACAAACCGCTCCATAAAGCTCCTCTTTTGTCTGGCACCAATTCTATAATCTTATCTGACATGCTCAAACGTTACCATAACTATTGAATAAATTCAACGAAAACAAAGCCTCCGTACGATTTCTTTCAGAAAATTTCAGCCCCGGCGAGAGAGGGATCAATCCTTTTCCGCTACGGAATCTCACAATTCTCTCTAAATTAGGGGATAATGATTGATCCACACCTTCTGACAGAAGTTCTCACAACCCTTGGGAAATATAAACAGACGCTTCCTGAGAAAGCTCCTGTTTCTTGGGATTGTCTGAAATAACATGAATCACAAAGGGGTGGAGCCCCTCTGAGAGATTTCCCTCTTTCGGAAGAATTGATACAGGAATAATCTTTTTACTCCCTGCCGGAACCGTTATTTGGTCAGTTCCGATATGAATACTATTGGCAGGAAGGCCATCCTCCTCAATCCGAAACCGTTGAGAAACTGGCTTTTTATTCGAAATTGCCAAAGAATATCTGGTCAAATGCCCTGGGTTCTGGCTAAAGGTAATATGAAAGGGTACATAAGAAAAAATTCCGTAAATAAAAAGTGATAACGGAATCATAGTAAATCCCGCAGTCAATGCAAAACGATTCACTGCAGGCGAAACTTTATTGATATGTTTCTTGCCATCTTTCCCAATTGAAAAACCATCAAAATGAAACGTCAAAAGGGAGGGCACATTTTTTTTGGCTGAATAATCCTCACAAGCGACAACACATTCCCCACAATTGATACAACGGGTATAATTCTTGGTGTCCCTGGGATCAATGTCAACGATGCAAGACTTCACACAAAGATTACAGCCTGTGCACTCTTCCCTTCTGGCATCATCAAATGCAACTTTCATGGTTGCTTCACTTTTGAACATATGCTGCCACAAGGGGTAAGGGCAGACCCAATTGCACCAGTAATGCCTGATCAAAAATAGATCCAAAACAAACAGGGCCCCTATACCCGGAATGATAAAAAACACTCCATGTGCATTGGAACCCGTCCTGATATCACTCCATAGAATTTTTGGATTGACAAAATAGCCCGCAAAAATCACTCCGAGAGCGACGGACATCAAAACAATGATGGTTCCAAAAAGGACCCAACCGGTTGCTGTTGCCTTGGAACCTTTACTGAGATCACCGCCAATGGTTAAAGAGTCGAGACCCAAGCTTTGCTTTTTGGATTTCAGGACTTTAATCACCAGGAAGTCGACAAACTCTGAAAGAGTATTCTGGATACAGGCCCAGCCGCAAAAGACCATTCCGAGCATGGAATAGATGGTTGCAGCACCTGCTATCAGAAGAAGCCAGAATGGAAAGATCAGGAAAAAATCGCTCCACCAGATCTGATATCCGGCCAACAAAAAACGGCCGGTGGACAGATCGATACGAAATAACCCAGTAAAGGGCAATACAGCTATTGTCGTAAGGATCAATCCTTGAACCAGGTATCTCAGCGTCGTCACACGCCAGAATCTCTTCGATTGAGTATTGGACGGTTTTTTATCGATGCTTGGCATGGGAATCAGCGAAGCATTTTTTACGGAGGATGACATAGCCAACCTTTCAGGAAAGGAGAATCCGGGGGCATTGTTCCAGAAATCTACTCTTCTCCCTGATCATCTCCTGATTTTCCACTGGATTCAATCTCATGGCGCCAATACCAGGAAACACCAAGATATAAAAAAACAGGCGCCAGCACTCCCAGCAAAAAAATGAGATAAGCAATCCATGGAACACCCAGTGTGACATGGACATATCTTGGCATATAGGCCATGGCCTGATCGGGCGAAAACAGATCGAGCCAAAACGTCAGAACAATCAGAGACGCCGCAATAGAACCATTCTTACGATTCAAGCCGATTCTCCAGCCCTGACGGAGACTCTCCCGGGAAGGAGAGCATTCTCCTCAGCAGGAAGCGTTTTCTTTCCCTTAGCCACCTGAACAGAATTGTAAATATTATAGGCAAAAATGAAGTTTGCCAGAAGCACCATCATCCCAAAGACACCGACCAGTTCCATGTATGGGACTTCGACTGGCTTGATGTCGGCGACATTACCGTGCAAAAGGATCATTCCGCCCTTGTATCCTGCAATCGTGAAACAAAGAACCATTCCAACCAAGCCGATGTTGTGCGTCCAGAAATGGATCTTCATTAACTTATAGCTGTAGAGCGGAGAATTATAGAGCCTCGGCACAACATAATAGATTGTTCCGAAGATCGCCATTTCGACCCATCCCAACAAATTGATATGGGTATGACCCAACACAATCAGGTCTGATGGACCACCAGCACCTGCCTGTACAAAATTCCGGAACTGCTCAACACCCCCCATGATTGAACCCCAGGAAAAACCGATGATCGCATACAAAAGACAAGCATAATAGAACTTCATGATGTAGTCCTTGATACCTTCTTCCCGATCCATAATCTCCCCTCTCTCATTCATGAATGACATCCCGGCAAGTCCGGAACCCAAAGAAATCGGATGCGTAATCCGGCCAAGTTGGATTTCTAGCGGTCGTTCTGGCACTGTACTGATCACTTTTCCAGGAACCGCCACGCAAAACCTTGTAGACCTTACCCCTGACCCTATGGAGCGTACCAGTGGCATCAACTTTATACGCCATGAATCTCGCTTTATTGGCAGTGCTTCCAGGATAGGGTTTATAGGTGGATGAGGTCCATTCGAACACATTTCCAGCCATGTCGTAAATCCCGTAGGGACTGACTCCGTCGGCATATCTTGTCACGGAAGTCGTATCCCCTGCACTGTAATTCGCATTTGCCCGTCGGGGATCCCAGGTGTTCCCCCATGGCCAAAGCCTTCCGTCTACTCCACGAGCGGCTTTTTCCCATTCCTCTTCCGTACAGAGGCGGCTTTTCTGCCATCTGGCAAAATCAACCGCATTCAGGTAGCTGACAAAGGTTACGGGATGATCCCCTTTTCCCTTTGGATAGGTTCGATTTTTCCAGCCTGGAGGGGCCAGATAATGGGCTTGATCGATAAACTCCTTGTATTGGCGATTCGTCACCAATGTCTTCATGATGGCATAAGGGGGCAGATAGACCTTATGGACCGGAGTTTCATCGAAATTTGAAAATGAGTCGTCGGATCCCATAATAAAAGGACCGGCAGGGATATACACAAATCCCGGCGGCAAATGGACCCCTTTTGGCGCAGGAACCGCCAAACTGGGAGTTGCAGCTATTTCATTGGCAGCCTTTGAAATCGGAAGGGATGCTGACAGATGCGGAACGACCCCTCCCATTGGCCTGAAATTTCCGGGCGCCGCACCATGTGTCCGAATGCTGGATTCGGAAAGCCTCTTGATACGGTTAGAAGCAAGACTCACAATCTGGATGGCTCCAGCAATCAGGATTAAAACCACCACGGTCACGGAGATCGCTTTCCACGGCAGCCTCCACGGAGACAGCTCCTGAAGTGTCAGATCATCATCATCCATGCTCGTGACTGATGGGAAATGGCTCTTTCTTTCATCAGTGGATTCTTTCGACGGGTCGATTGGCTGCACAATGGAATCATCTGTTTTGCCCGTCATCTTTTCATGCCCTCTCTTTTACAGGAACAGCATCCGGTATCACGGATGCAGATTCTTTTGCAAAATAGGTCCAGAAAATATTGGCCACAAAGGTCCAGTGCGCCAACCCCATGAGAAGAGCCGAAAAAACAAATCCAATCCGGTGGATCGGCTCATAATGGGCTCTCGCCAAAGGGTAAACAATCCCTTCGTCTATCATCCGGTTGCCCTCCAGGATTCCAAAGACCAACAGAGTGACATAAAACAAAAGAACTCCTGAAACCATAAAGTAAAAATTGGCCTGCCCGAGAAAAGCACTCTTGATATTCCGCTTCATCATGCGGGGGATGAGATAGTAGACAACCGCCATCATGACCGATACGACCCCGCCAATCAGATTGATGTGAGCATGTGCCAATGGATCAACAAGGTGTCCGGCCTGCCCTGTGGTATGAACCCAATGTCTCAACCTCGGGGTGGATTGCAGAAATCCCTGGAGAGTCCCTATGAAAAGACAGAAAACACCAAAAAGGATAAACTTCAGTCCCAACCGATCGCTTTCTTCTATTTTCATAGCTGAGTACTCCCTTCGTTTGAACCGTTTTCTAATGTCTGGGTGTTTATTCTTTGTTTCAAGCGCATCTTTCTTGCCTTGTCCTGTTTTTTTCGAAAAAACTCACCGGCCCATCCACCTACAAATGAAACCTCTGGTACAGTGATGAAAAAAATCATCATGAAAGGAGCTGTCGGAAGACCAACCGTATGAAAGGTTCCTGATCTTGAGGCGTTCATGTAAGCCCAAAGGATATAGAGCATCGGCGGAACAGCTCCCCAGTACTTTCCCCACTTCCCAACGATATAGCCCACATAAAACGCGACCAGAGCCGGAACAAGAAGGTATGTCCAGAGAATTCCACCTCCAAACAGATGATGGAATGCACCATCTGTCAGGTGAAACACTGAATCTATGATCCAATAACCGAGTATACCCAACACCAATGCCAGTACGACTCGGAAAATATAATTTTTCTCAAGATTCATCTGGACAGACCTCCCTCAGACCTACTTTCGGTCTTCTAGTTCCTTTTCCTTCATAGCCTCAATATGGTTTTTGCGATCATCATCATCCTCCATAAAAACAAGGTATTTGATATTTTCATCGAACTGGTTGTTCTTATAAGCCCAATAAATACCGATAACAACCAGTACGAGCGAGACCAATCCCGTTGCCGTCCACAAATAGGCAACAATTCCCTCAGGTAATTTCATCTTATACCCCTTCTGACTTATTTTGGCGGTTTAGGATAATTCGGCGAACCCGGAAGAGCCTGGGTTGATGTTAGCAAATCCAGAAGCATCGCCTTGTCTGCCGGAGGAATATCCGAAAAATCCGTGGCAAACTTTCCATCATGCCTTGTGTTGAAAAAAACCTTATGGGGATCCTTCATGTAGGATTCCAGCCATTGTCTGGTCCTTTTTGTTCCTTCCCCGTCCAGATCGGGACCTGCAAAATCCCCGTCTCCATAAAGGACATGGCAGTTTTTACATCCATCCCTTTTAAACACATGAAATCCTGCCTCTGTCTTTTTATTAAAGACATAAACATCATTAGTCGTCCAAAAATTAATAATATGCATCTGTCCCAAGACGTACAAAATCATCACAACCCCGATCATGAGAGCTGTGAGCATAAAGACAACCTTTTCCCCGGTTTTCATTGGTTACGACCCCATCAAACCAGAATTTTCAAGACGAGCTGGACCACTGCAAACAAAAGCACAACCGTCACACCGATAATGCTAAGAATGACGACAACCTGCTCTCCTTTTTTCAGCTTTCCAAAAGGACCAATGATATAACGGGACATAATCAGAAAGACAAAAACAGCAGCGATCAGGAAGGTAAAAATCACAATTGAAACAGATAGTTTGATATTCATACAGGACCCTCTTACCTGTTATTTTACGGCCCATCATCTTCCCGGGTCAACAAAAAGGGCGGTCGCAAGCGAACCGCCCTGGTCCAATATGCAAAAAAAGAAAGGCCGGATTTTATACAATCCGGCCTTCTTCAAAAATGTAGATTACTCAGGCCGTCTCTCATCAATAAAGAAAGAGTAAATAAGAGAACAAGCCAACATCATCATTGTGATGACCCAAAATACATAAGGACTATTTAAATTCCACATATGACCCTCCCAGGAGAGTTCTCTCCAAAAAAACGCTTACAATCAGATACTTAAAATTAGAAATCTTTGGAAACCTCTGTTTTTTTCAACAAAAGCCCCATCCAGACATAAAAGAAGCAAACATAGGTCGAGTTGATGATATAACCCTGATCCCACCATGGACGAGCCAAAGTCTTGGATAGGTGAGCCTTGAGAACAGGTGCTCCCATAATAAGCCAATGATGAGGATGGCCAGGGTATTGCGGACGAGCTCCGAAAAGAGGGAATGTCAGCAATTCAGCCGTCACAACAGTCATTGTAAGAATAAGGATCAACGCTGCAGGGATATTGTTCGTCCCTTCAAGAATACCGTCATACCTTTCATTCAACATTTCATCGATATCAGCCATCTCATAACTCCTTACAAGTATAATTGCGGTGAAACATCTCCGTCAATTGAAGACGTCTATTTCAAGCTTGCCATGTAATCGGCCAGAGCGTCAAGATCCTTTTTGCGGAGATAGTTAAATGCAGGCATCATCGACTTTGGCTGAACAGCCCTTGGATTGGCATGGTGAACCAAGTGCCATCCCTTGATAGGCAACCGGCTTCCGACATGCAGAAGATCAGGGGCCTTTCGATCAGATCCGAACACTGTAGGGCTTTCTCCCACAAAGTCGGCGGCTGTCGGAGGCGCTCCAAAATACTGCCAGTCCTGAGTCTGCTCCGGAAGGAGTGTATGGCACCACCAGCATCCTTCGCGGATAAAAACCACTTTTCCTTTTCCGATCATTGTTGGCCGATTGTCGCCGGTCATCATGGGATCTTCAAGCGTCCATCCGCTCTCAGAGCCATAATCCTTGGACTTCTGGACAGCTGTGGCCGTCGGAGGAATCTTTGCCATCTGGAGGGATGGGAACAAAACAACAATCGAGAGCACGATTACAAAAAGCGTGCCGATCATCATGGTACCAAATTTATACTCACGATAAGCCATTCACCACTCCTCACTTTAGGTTGAGGTCCAGACACCCAACCTGACTTGTCCAAGAACTGGTTCAAGAGTCCGGGAAAAATCCCGAAACATCTAAAAGGAAACTACTTTTTCCCTTTTGTAGGATCAAATTTTGGCTTGGCGCCGATTCCGGTCATGCACTGGATCATAAGAAGCAAACTGGTAAGGGCAGTGGCAGTTCCCATCAATGCCGCAAAAGCCGACACACTGGTATTTCCACCTGGGGTGGCACCACAACAATTTGACGAATCAGACAATTGTGCCAGCGTAGAGAGAAGATCCATCGTTTTCTCCTTATTAAAAATTCAAGAAACCATAAAGTTTACACCGATAACACCACAAAGAGATGATCTGAAAAGACCTAAAGTATCTTTAGGCTTTTCAGCTTGCAATCACCAATTCTCTTCTTTGCGATGAAGTGACCGAGCCCACAGGGAAACGGCCATTCCGGTTATTGCGGAGATGACCATAACATCGTAGACCCACTCATAATCTCCACGCCAGGTCGGAAATCGGTGTGCACCCAACCATTCCTGCAAACAGAAACCAACGACACATCCGCTGCCTACGGCAACAAATGCGCCAACCAATGCATAAGCTACAAAACCCTTCATGCTGTTTCCCATTTTAATACCCTCCGATTTTCCATGGAAACCATGGACCGGTAAACGATCCTACTATCGGATAAACTCCGAAAAATAATAGCTGACGACCTTCCCGCTCTGAACACAAAAAACCCTTCAAAAAAGGTAGATCAGGAGGAGATCGGGTGGATAATACCCCCCGCATAAATACTTGTCAAGAATATATGGGATTTTCAATCGGGATGTTCCCAATTTTTGACTCGACTCGTTTTGGATACATCGTTTTTGGTATGCTTGATTTATGAAAAATTCCTCATCCCCCCTTGAAGCTTGGCATTCTCCCGAAGGAAGACGAATCAAGGATTCGGTTCTTGGAATCAACGATGGTGTGGTCACGGTTGTCAGTTTTATTGGTGGCCTCACCGGATCAGCCTTGCCAATGCATACCATTTTTTTTTCAGGAGTCATGTCCAATGTCGCAGGAGCCATTTCCATGTTTCTGGGAGGCTATATGGCTTCTCGAAGCCAGCGCGATTTTTACCTGAGAGAATCCAACAGGGAATGGGATGAAATCAGGGATACCCCTGAACTGGAAAAGAAAGAGGTCTTTGATATCCTGTTAAAGATGCACTTCTCTCAGGAAGAGGCAACGCTGTTTGTGCAAAGGATCACGAAGGATCCTCATCTTTGGCACTCCTTCATGATGAAGGAAGAGCTTGGATTGAGTGATATGGAAAAGGCACATCCATTAAAGGATGGCACATGGCTGGGAGCCTCCTTTCTCATTGGAGGGATTCCCCCACTCTTTCCCTATGCATTCGTTCATTCCCTGTCTTTTGCGTTTGATCTTTCCCTCGCTCTCTCAATAGTGGTATTGGCAACCCTCGGTGTTATAAAATCCCACTATTCGAATGAACCGGTCATCAAGGGAGCAGGAGAAATGGTCATTCTGGGTGGATCAGCCGCATTGGCAGGTCTTTTTGTCGGAACGATTCTTCCTAAAATCTTCCACCTGTCCTGATATTCACCATGGAATCAACTGTTTGACCTTAACCCACATGGATTGGTCAAACGTCCTTGTTCCAACAACAACCATAATAAGGAGTCAAGAGCAATGGGAAGATTTCGCTATCATCTTTTTGCCTGCACGAATGAACGGCCAGCAAACCATCCAAGAGGATCCTGCGCAGCCAGGGGAATCGCTCCCCTGCTCGACGAGCTGAAGGAAGCCGTCCTGATGAGTCCTGTCCCTGGACCCATCAGGATCAATAAAAGCGGTTGTCTTGATACCTGTGAGGAAGGCCCTGTATTGGCGATCTATCCAGATGGAGTCTATTACAGGATACAAACCTCGGAAGATGTCAAACGGATCGTTTCAGAACACCTTCAAAAGGGACATATCGTTTCGGATCTTCAAATTGACAATCCTCCGGAACTGGGAGGGAGATCTCTTTGAGAAACATCAACATGAATCCTGTCACAGTTTATGCACCAGCCTCTGTCGGCAATATCGGACCAGGATTTGATACCCTTGGGATGGCCGTTACAGGAATGGGTGACCAGATCACAGGATATCTCGAAGACAAACGATCCGGCGACAGGATCCTTTCCATTTCCGGAGCATGGAGCGAATTGCCAATGGATCCAAACCAGAACACGGCAACTATCGCGGCCAGGACTATTCTGGACATGGCTGGGCTAACAGGAAAGGATCTGGTGATATCAATCGAAAAAGGAGTTCCTGGATCAGGACTTGGCTCCAGTGCGGCATCAGCTGTCGGCGGAGCCTTTTTGGGAAACATTCTGGCCGGGAATCCTTTCTCGGAGCAGGAAGTTCTGGAAGCGGCTGCCAATGCTGAAAGCAGGGTGAGTGGCGGATATTTCCTGGATAATGTCTCGGCTTGCCTATATGGCGGAGTCACTGTCTCCATTACCAATCTGAAGAAGTCTTTCCGTTTTGGATCGCTTGATGGTGTTCACCTTCTGTTTATCGTCCCGAGATCCCTTTTGAAAACCTCAGAATCCAGAAAAGCCATTCCGGAAAAAGTACCTTTTAAAAACTCAGTTGAAGCCATTATGAGAACGGCCGGCATTCTGACTGCAGTTTCTTCCCATAACCAGAATCTGTTTTGTGAGATGGTCAACGACCCACTCGTCTCTCCCTATAGAGGCCCTCTCATCCCCTTGTTTTCAGCCATTCGAGATATTGCGGTTGAAGCCGGTGCTTCAAATCTCGTCATATCAGGTGCAGGATCAACAATGGTAGCACTTTCACCCAATCAGACCACAATCCAAAAAGTCCAGGATACCCTGCAACCATTCTTGGACAATCAGGAATACTCAGCGGTCCTGATCCCATCAACCATTGATTCCAAAGGAGCCAGAATTGTCAATCGCACCTCCAGTTTATGACATTCGAATCTCTTACGATGAAAACTACAGGAATGGGCCGGTTTTTGGGATCTCGCCACCTCCCCTTCAGGACACACATCAACTGGTTTCGTTTCTTGGAATACCTTGCCGGTCCAGAATCGGAATTCCGGCAGGACCGCTTCTGAATTCAAGCTGGATCGAGTTCTATTCCAAAATGGGATTTGACATCCTGACCTACAAAACGGTCAGAAGCCATAGCCATCCTTCCTACCAGAATCCCAATTGTCTTTATGTCCCATTTAACCGTCCATTCAAGGCAGAAGACCTGGATTCGCCACTGATTGCAACGCTGGACTTCCATCCTCAGTCCATGAACTCCATAACGATTACAAACTCTTTTGGAATGCCAAGCCAAGATCCTTCCGTCTGGATTCCCGATATCGGAAAGGCGGTCCAGTCTCTCGCCAAGAATCAGGTTCTGGTCGTATCGGTTGTCGGCATTGAACAACCAAACTGCTCCATGCCGGAGGACTTTGCCAGAACGGCAAAAATCGCCAAGGAAGCAGGCGCAATGGCTATCGAGGTCAACTTTTCATGTCCCAACGTCAAGGGAAAAGAGGGGCAGCTTTACCAAAGTCCTGAATCGAGCATGAAGGTTTTGTCCATGGTCAGGGCCGCTATCGGAGACACTCCCCTGATTATGAAGATAGGCCAAATTTCAGACCCCGACCTCGCGAAAAGACTCCTCGAAAAAGCCTCTCCGTACATACAGGGAGTCGGAGCTATTAACACCGTCTTGGGAACAATCATCAACTCGAACGGACAACCGGCTCTTCCTGGGGCAGGAAGAGAACGGTCTGGGCTTTGCGGAGCAGGGATCAGAAATCTTGCGCTTCAAACCGTAGGGATTCTGAGAAAAGTGATTGACGAAGAAAAAATGGACCTCTCGCTCATCGGGGTAGGCGGATACAACACCCCCGATGATTATATGTTATTCCGAAATGAAGGGGCCGACTTTGTCATGTCCGCTACCGGGGCAATGTGGGATCCATACCTCGCCTATGTCACAAAACAAAGAGATATTGACTAGCTGTCCAGAGGAGTCGCCAGTTTATCCGGTGGATCAGAAAAATACTGATCCACCTCGCATTGATATGTTTTAAGTGGATCGAGCATATACAGCACTTCCCCTTCGTTCACCTGAATTCCAAACCACTGGATAATGTAGGATAAATCATTCTCTTCCAGAATATGGTTAACGGCTATTGAACGACCATAGGCCCTTGTATGATCCGGGGGCTTCCCGACTCCATCCGTGATCTGTCTGTCAGAAATCAGCCGACGATGCCTTCCCTCTTGCTCAAGGATACGGAACAGGCCTTTTTCAGGGTGAATATTGTGATACTCCAAGTCCAGACTCTCCAGCCATGGATCGCTCCAGTCGAGCCCTTCGTCTTCCCTGAATTGGTCCAGCAATACATATTTGGCAGCCCAATCAATGCGATCCGCCACCTTTTCCGGATCTTTTTGGCCGAGGTCGGAGAGAAGAGCTGCCCATTCTGAAATTACCCAGTCTGTTTCTTCGTCCCTGCCCCGATAATTTCGGTCTGCTGCTTCAAGAAACATCCATTGTAAATCTGTCGCCGTCAGCATCTGGCCATCATTGTCCATTACTCTCCACCCCATTGAAATATCATGGGAAATGGAATGATTGGCCCGGACAGGATCGATAATCCCAATCGCCGGAGCCAGCCCGTCTTCAATAAGGGAAAGTGCAAGTCGGGTCGTTCCAAACTTCATCGCTGTCGCAAATTGGGACATATTGGAATCACCCATCAATAGATGCATGCGCCGAAAAAGAGCCGGATCCGCCAATGGTTCATCTCTTGTATTGACAATGGAACGATTCATCTGAACCCATTGGTAAAACTTGTTCACCACATAATCAGCCCGTTGGGAGAGCTGAAAAGTGACTGGCTTTGCTGTGGGGGGGAATGTGATCAGACTCTCATTGAGATTGGCAGAGCCGACCCGTCCGGCTCCCGTAAAAATCTGTCTTGTCACAAGAAATGCCACCAACGGTTCCATTCCTTTTTCCGTGAAGGGAAACTGCCGTGAGACAAGATAGTTTTCATGAGAACCAAAAGTCGCAAGGGTTTGATGATCTATATTGTTTTTAATCAGGGAGATTTCAGAGGTTAAGCCCAGTTCGTTGATCGCATCCTGTAGAATTTTATCTCCGGCCCTGTCGACCAGAACCAGATCCAGAAGATCGAGAGCTTCAGGGGAGGCGTATTCAAGATGGCCCATGTCAACATAAAGCCTCCCTGCATTCCTCAGGAATCCACCATTGCCAACTGGCTCATCATAAGCTCTCTGATGCTGGTCTATCGCCCCAAGACGACTGGTATGAAAGATGTGATCTCTCAATCTCTGAAAAATCTCTTCCTGGCGAAAAAGATCCCGAACGGAACCGGGATCTCTGTTCAACAGGGTTCCATACTCCGTTTCAAGTCCTATGATGGAACGCAATGGCAACCCCTCCTTCCGGAGAACACATTATTTGTCTTCAGGCAATAACATTCGCTCCAATAACCCGGTTTTACGATCCAGAAGATGGATATCAGGCTCCCTTTCAGAGAAGAACGATTCTTTTTTTCTCTTATAGAGATCCTCATCAACGATATTCCCATCAGAATCAAGTCCCATATCTTCAAAATCCGGGCTTCCGGCAATACAGGCATGAATCAATAAAGGGAGAGCCTCTTTCTTCGTAAGAGTTTCCGTCGGAAGAAGTTTTCGAATGCGTTCCGAGACATCTTCCTCGTGTGAAATGGCCGCAGAACCCTTACTGGGCTGAACCTGTCCACCGAAATCCAGATCAAGGAACAGATCCTCTTTCGGAGTCCCTCCCACTTGCACAAAAATCCCCCTGTAAATCATTGGAGATGACATGACATCTTCAAATGCGGATTTCAGTTTGGGAGAAAGAGTAAACATTGTTAGCCTTCGAATCGATACATCTTTTGAGGACCGGGTGAACCCTTCAACATGGGACGCATTGATGGCCGCCATTCTGATCAACTCGATATCCGCAGGATGTCCTATGGCCCCCATTGCCATCCGGTCATAAATCTCAAAAATCTTCGAGGTCCTGCGAAAAAAGGACACCATCAAGATCCCTTCCTTTACAGATACAGCGACAACCGGAGAGGAACGCTTCAGCTGCTCTTCAATATAGTCCCTGCGCTGATTGATCGCATCGACCCAACGATAAGGTTCATCAAACACCCCGAACCTCCGTTTCCATCATCTCTTTCAGAAGGTCTTCCCCCACCGTTTCGACTCCTTTTCCGGATACCAGTTTTATGACAGGATAGATCCTGTCACCAGCCTGAATGCCTCCTGTTGCCGAATCAAAGTAGGATGCCGTTTCCAGAAGTCTCAGACTGAGAACAATTGCATCTTTTTTTGAAATGGAGGAAAGCCCTCCCGATGGCCCCCAGCGATCAAGAAATCTGAGAATGCCCTGAACTTCAAGAGACCCTGACCCACCTACCGCAAAAGGGGTTCCCTCAAAATGGGCACCAAGGATGTCGTAAAAATAGATCCGCGGTTCATTGGACTCGGGGTCAAAGGTTATAAACAAAGGAACAACCCCGCCGACTCCATTCATGGCCATAGGAAGATTCTCCTTCAGAAGCTGGGCAAGAAGCCGCAACCGTCCTTCAAGAGACATCTCCTCAAGCTGTGTTCGGCGATAATACCGGAAGGAGTGATCCAGAACCCTTGCCATCTCAATTGCCTGGGCGGGTGATCCAGAAATGGCCAGAACAGAACGGCCGTCAATCTCGATCACCTTCTCTACCCGGTTGGCCATGATCCTATTGCCGGCGGTTGCCCGCCGATCGCCTGCGACAAGAACACCCTCCGAAAAGTGAAAGGCCAGAATCGTTGTCGCTTGAATCTCCTGGAATTTTCCGGCGGACACTTCTCCCGCATGAGAGGGTGAATACGCGCCAGACTGGTGGTTCAAAAGCTCCAGGAAGGAGCCGGATGGTCCGTTGAGAGGTTCGATTCTTTTCATTGGCCAGTCCTTTGCCGGTATCGCTCCGATTGATTGGGGTCGACTTTTTTCATTCTTTCCCGCAAGCGGTCAACTCCATCACGTCCACCATCCGGTTTTTTGGGGATGGGAGCCTCTTGTTTATGCTCTCTCTTTCCCGGGGAGGCTGGTGAAACAGGTTGATCAGGAAAGGCGATGATGAATGAACCTGATGAGTTTTTTCCGGTAAGCATCTTGGACCCTCCTTATATGGTCAAATGTTACGAGCGAGAGAAAGGCTTCTCTATAAAAAGAGAGGCCAGATCTCCCGGGTGCTTCAGACTCCTCACCTTTTTTTCAAGCAAATTCATATCTTCGGGTGTTTCCTTGAGAAAAAGAGGAAGATCGACAAGCGATCCATCCTTGAAACGGATCCTTTCCCATCCAGCCTCTGAAATCCTGTCGCCAAAAAGAGAAAGGATAGCGCTTCTGATTCTGGGCCGACCTTGACTCGGAGGGCCATCGATGGCTCTCAATACGTCTTCCTCACGTGTCAGACGACGCATCGCACCAGATGACTCCATCTCCCAGAAAAGCCCATTCTCCGGGTCCAGATCGTGATAGGCCAGATCCAGACTTTGCAACCATGGATCATCCGAAGCCAACGACTGTTCCTGCCTGAAGGAATCAAAGAGCTCCTTTTTGGCAATCCAGTCCACCCTGTCCGACAAGAGGGATGGATCTTTCCGAAAATCCTCCAGCGCGGTGGACCACTCCCCCAGGACCCATGAGCTTTCCTTGTCATTATGAGAGAACCCCTGACAAACATGCATATAGGACTCGAGAATCTCCAATGCGGTCATATCTGTCCCATTTTCCATCGAAACAGGCTTTTGATCATAAAGGCTCCTCGAAATCTCCCTGATGGCAAGCAACGGGTTCTCCATGGCAACGCCGGAAACGGAGATATCCCGGAGAAGCAAACCAAGAACAAGCCTTGTCATGCCGACTTTCATGGCCGTCTGCCATTCGGACATATTGGCATCTCCAACAATCAGATGGAGCCTCCGGTATGAAGATGTTCTTGCGTGGGGTTCATCTCGACTGTTGACAAGAGGGCGATTATGCATCGTATCGACACCGATCAAGGCTTCCATGAAATCGGCCCGCTGAGAGATCTGATAGCGGACCTCGCCAGAACGCTCGGAAGACTCGGTCGAATACTTCCCCGCACCCACCAGAATGGTCCTCGCGACCAGAAACGGCAGAAGGTGGGAAACAATCCTTTCAAAGGGAATTTCCCTGGGAAGAAGATAATTTTCGTGACACCCATAACTATGTCCGTGATAGTCCGTATTATTCCGGTAGAGAGCAATCCGTCCATCAGGAGCCAGTTGCTCCTCCCGGTTCTTCTTCGCCATTCTCATAACCAGAATCCCTGCCCGATCCTGCGCCAGGAGATCAAAAAGACCATGACATTCAGGCGTCGAATACTCCGGATGGGTGTGGTCGTTATAAAAACGGGCCCCATTGGGCAGGATCCGGTCGCTTTTCATCTCCCTGAACGAGAAGAATCGTTGGTGATCCGATCGGGTAAACTCCTCCTCTTCACGATCCTGCGCCAACCCCTCCGCATGAAAACCGCGAGCATCCATTGAGGGGTCTTCCTCGGAGTAGTTCCACTTCAGAGGCTCGCTACCCTTGTAAGAACGGATCAACTCCATTGACTCAATCACAGGATCCGAGCTTTCGGTATCGCTTCGGACAATTCCGTATTCTGTCTCGATTCCGGCAATAACAGGAAAGAAAAAGTCCATCATTCGATCTGTCTGCGCGCAAGGAAGGAACGCTCTTTCTCTCCGGGGTGGATTCTCCGGATATCCACCACATCCCTTGACGGAAGATCCAGAAGATTCAACCAATCCCTTGCAACATCCGAATCCGGCAAAATATCCCCTTCCTCAAATTCCTTAGTGATCGCATCCCAAAGATCTTCTTCCCGAATCCCGGCGACCTCTTCGGAACTTGAAAGCTCGCGCAAAAGGGCTTTCTCTTTCGCCCTGTCAAAAACAGAAACAAGGATGGCGCCCGACAAGAATGATTTTCTGTAAAGGGTTTCTCTCCGTCCCGAACGGAAGAAGAGGTCCATGACAGCATTTTCCTGACTTTGCGCATACACTCGGTCAAGAAAAGCGGAAAGCATCCGCTCGCGTTCCGCTTCATCAAGGACTTTCAAATCATTCGCTGTTGGAATCGAAGGTGGAATCGCAAGAGACAGGATCTCGAATGCCGCATCCCTGTCCGGACGAAGAACACGGATTTTTCGATCAATCCGGCCAGGACGAAGGATTGCAGGGTCAATGATTTCGGGTCGATTCGTCGCGAGAATCACCATGAATCCGGCTTGGGATGCCAATCCATCCATTTCGGCGCAAAACATTGGAACGATCGTATTGTGAATATTGAAAGCCCTCGAAGACTTCCTGGTCCCCAGAATCGCTTCCGCCTCATCGATAAAAAGGACCGGAAACTCTCCTCTTGAACGGGACTCCCTTCCCTGGGCAAAAAGCTCCCTGACAATACGCTCCGATTCCCCAAGCCACATATTGAAGATCTCCGGTCCCTTCACATGAAAGAAGGTTCCCTTGATCTCCCTGCCTTCTTTCTTGGACATCTCCCCGGCAATATAATTGGCCGTTGCCTTTCCGATCAGGGTCTTTCCGCATCCCGGAGGGCCATAGAGCAGAAATCCCTTTGGAGACTTGAAGTGATATTTTTGAAAAAGGTCGGGATGCAGGACCGGATTCAGGATCGCCTTCTGGATTTCCAGGAGGGCCTCTTTCTGACCACCCACATCTGACCAGGAAACGTCAGCAACCTCTTTGATCAGATAAGGGCTGTCCTGAGAAGAGACTTTTTCAAGAGCCAGCCTTGAGGATGGATCGAGACGAACCGAATCGCCCGGGGCGACAGTCTCCTTCAGAAGCTTCTCCCCTCTCCCCAAAACCATCGAACCCATTCCTGTCCCCATTGAACGGTCCTGACCGATTTCAAGACGGCCATCCGGCAAGATCTTTTCGACTCTTGTTACCGGTCCATGCATGTCTGCGTCCAGAACCCCCACCAGGGACATGGCCTCATTCAGGCGAACCCTCATCCCGGGATGACAGGAAGAAGGATCAATCCTTGGGTCAAGGGCGGCATGATAGTCACCTCCGCCGACCGACACCCAGACAAAGCCATCCTCCATGACTTCGATCAGCGTCCCGATCCTGAAGGCTGGGCTTGTAACCTTTTCAATCACTTCATTCATCTTTTCCTGTTCGGAAAGAAGGCGTCCCCACTCGACTTCAGCTTCGTAAAGGTTTTTCTTGAAACCAAACAGATCCTTTCGGACACCATCCTGGTCATCGAGTTTCTTTCCAATCCGGTCAACAGCATCAATCATGGACCTGAAGAGAGTTTCCATACGGTCTTTCTCAGCGTTTCCCGAAAACTCATGCGGGCCGGAATGATCAGACGGGATCTGATGCTCGGGGGGAGATAGTGAACCATGATCACTCATCGGGGAGGACTCCTTATGTCAGCGGGGGAAAAAGGGGGATCTGGAACCATGCTGTTTTAGTCTAAGAGTCATTCAAACACCAAGTCAATCGATCGGTGCAAATAGATGGGCGCAAAAAAAATTGCCGGGAACGTTTTTCAGAAGCTGAAATCACTAAAATATTTGCTCAATTTCAATCCTTGGGCACTATAGTTGGAACCGATATCCTGCCCATAGATCTTATCAGGAGGGCAATTCATCCGCTCATAACGCAACCGGAAAATCCTTTGCCCGTCAACAATCCTGAAGGGAACATCATGGGGTCTCACTTCCAGGACAGCTTTAGCCCCTTCTTCCGAAAAACCAAAACCAGGGTCAAAAAAACCTGCATAATGCGTTCGGAGCTCTCCTGACTGGGCGTCGAACTCCAGCATCTCGGCCGCAAAGTTTTTAGGGATTTTCAATCTGGAGCGTGATGCAAACAAATAAAACTCTTCCGGTTCCAGAATCAGCGCTCCCCCTGAAGGCGTTTTGATGGGCTCCCAAAATGCCTCGGGCGAAAGGGGCGTCAGAGAGGAAAGGTCGAGTATTCCGGAATTTTTTCGGGCCCGATAGCCAACCACATCCCCTTCCGAAAGATCGACACCAAGAACCAGACCATCCTGCAATCCCCCTTCCGCCTCATCCGAATAAAGCGAATATTTTTTGTGGAGCAGCAAAAGATCCTCGTCCGACAAAATCTCCCTTGATGAAAAAAGCCTTAACTGGGAAAGACAAAGCCCGGAAGATATTCTCAAAGGGAATGAACGGGAAAAAAGCTCAAGATAAAGTGGCCCGTTGTAACCATATGGGACATCGTCGAAACGGTGTCCATTCTCTGTCAGGACACGCGTAAAGACATCAATCCTGCCAGTTGAACTTTTCGGATTTGCTTTCCCCCCCACAGTGGCTGGGAGGGAAAGAGATTCATCGAGGGGAATGATATAAATCGCCCCGGGTTCAATATAAGGATGGGAATTCAGGTCGATCTGATAGAGAGTCATCTCTGGAAGTAACGTTTGAACACTCTCTCCCTGAGGAAGAAAACTGCTCCGGACCCGATAGGCGATGGATCCCAGCCGCAAATCCAGGGAGGCCGGCTGAACTTCGAACTTCTTATAGCGTCTTGAACGAATATGACCTTCTGCTACAAGCCCAAGGATTTCCCTATCACTCAATGTTCCCAAAAAAAATCCTCCGATCGATCAAGATCTTCCCTCAGCTTTTCCAGCAACTCTCCTTCCTGACCATTCCACCGGTCCAGGAAAACCAGATCCGAAAGTTTCTGCCGATAGGCCCAGTCCTCCGTTTCCAGCATGGGACGGTTGGGGAAGATTGAGACGTATCCCAGACACAAAAGACCGATCGGCCTGATATGAAACGGGAGGCCAAGAATGGACTGGACATCCCCTTTTCGGAAAATGGTCACCCACCCCATCCCGATCCCCTCTGCCCTTGCCGCAAGCCACATGTTCATGATTCCGCAAGATGCACTATAAAGGTCCGTATCGGCATCCGACAGCCTTCCCAAAACGTGGGGCCCTTCCCTTGAGGGATCGATTGTCACGGCGATCACCAGGGGAGCTTCAAGGATAGCTTCCACTTTCAATGACAAAAACTTTTCCGCCCTGGGGGATTCAAAAATAACGGCGGCGGATTGTCTCTCTTTGTCCACGGCATGTTTCAGCTGCATCCGTATGTTGCGATCTTCCACCAATATAAAATTCCACGGCTGCATGAAGCCGACCGAAGGGGCATGATGAGCGGCCCTGAGCAATCGAACCAGTGTTTCCTCCGGAATCGGGTCGGGAAGAAACTCTTTCCGGATATCACGCCGTGTATAAATGGCATGATAGACCCCCCTTTTCTCTTCCGGAGGAAAAGAATGATCCGGGCGAGAAGGAGCCCCCCCCCCTTCAGGAGAGGGGTCACTCATCTTTTCACCGGGCTTCATCGATCATTCCCGGATGCATGGTCTGAGGATGTGTTTCCCGGTAAGTGTCATTCCCGTCGGAAGAGGCTTTTTCCATTGTTTCCCCACCCGTTGACGGATCCGGGTAGGTAAAGATCTTCCCTTCATAATTTTTCAGGACAACATCGCCATCCCCCATGGAAATCATGTAATCGGATGGAAGAACCGGAATTTTTCCGCCTCCGCCTGGAGCATCGATCACATAATGGGGAACAGCCATTCCCGAAGTGTGTCCCTGAATTTCCCTCATGATCGAAAGACCGGTCGAGACTGGAGTCCTGAAATGATTGGCCCCCCTGGTCAAATCGGCCTGGTAGAGATAATAGGGTTTGACCCTGATGGTCAGAAGCTTTTGAAACAGCTTTTTCAGCACGGCCGGATCATCATTGACACCTTTCATCAACACTGTCTGGCAGCCCAGAGGGATCCCCGCGTCTGCCAACATATTGCAGGCCAGTGACGTTTCAGGGGTAATTTCATCAGGATGATTGAAATGAAGGTTCATATAGACAGGATGATACTTTCGAAGCATTGAAACCAGGGCAGGTGTCACTCTTTGGGGAAGGGAGGAGGGAACACGAGACCCGATCCGGATGATTTCCACATGCGGGATCTCCCGCAAGGACGAAACGATGTATTCAAGATAATCGTCCTTCAGCATCAGAGGATCCCCGCCTGACAGGATAATATCCCTGATCTCCTGATGTTCGCGAATATAGGAAATCCCCTCCTCCACCTCATCTCTGGTTACGACACCTTCCGGGGTTCCGATCATTCGCTTCCTGGTACAATAACGGCAGTAGATCGGACATTGATTTGTCACAAGAAAAAGAACCCTGTCAGGATACCGATGAACAATCGCCGGAACAGGGCTGTCCTCGTCCTCGGACAATGGGTCAAGAGGGCTGTCCATATCCATGATTTCTTCCGGATCAGGAATCACCTGGCGGCCAATCGGGCCCATCGGATCTTTAATCAGGGACTGATAATAGGCATTGATCCTGACAGGAAAAATCTCCTCAACATCTTTTTGCTCCACACCCTCTTTCGCCAGTCGCCAATCCTGGGGAAGCTGGTCCGAGCGACGGATTCCATCAACAAGAAGCCTTTGCCATTCTTCCATATATTAACTCCAAAGCTATAAAGACATTTCCAGTCGAACCGGTGCACCAGGAGCAAGAATCGCATCCGACATGCCATGGATAATCTTCTTGTCCTGTGGACAGGCAGTCATCAGAACACCACCGAGAGTGGCTTTTTCACTTCGAACAAAATAATAGGGGCAGGCACGAACCCGGTATAATCCCGATTCGACAGAATCGGTGCCAATATCAAAACAGGAAAATTCATACAGCGATGTGCGAACAAAAGGCTGCAATATATGGGGAGTCAGCGGCCAGGCATTAAAAGCATCCATAACGCTCCGGTTCCAGTCTTCCTCCGACAGGTCGTGGCCGATCACCACGCCCCGGCTCCCCCAAGACTCCGGGGAAAACCCCGAGGGTTTGATGATGAGTTCCCTCTCTTTTTGAGTTAACCCGATCAGGGCCTGAAAGTCCAGAAGCTTCCGTCCTTTCACCTCCAGACCGACAATCGCAGCTCCTGACGGAACGGGAGTCGGATCGAGCGGCCATGTTTTGGGAATAATCTGATCCAGGATATCCCTCAAACTGTCCCGGATCGCCCCTTTCCAGTAATCACTCAAACGGTGATGATGCCAAAGGGCCATGCCCAGCTTCTCTTCAAGCCATGGCTTGAAAGGGGGAGTCACCTTAAGCTTCCCCCCCTTTACAAAGTATTGGAGGATATCGATTTTGGGGATATTGGGAAGATCAAAAAGTTCAAAGAATCTGTATATGATATTGATTCGGACCATCTTTCCCGAAGAGTCCCGCCGAAAAATCCCTTCGCCATCAAACTGGATGTCCCTGGGATGAAGGCACGCTGACGGGAAGTGGTCCGCATCAAGACAATCGGAAAGGTAATGCATCTCCGCACGATAGTCATGGGACTCATCAGACACAAGAATCACAAGAGACGGATCCGGTCTTTGCGAACGGATCATCGATGCAAATCCGGAAAGCATTCCGTCTGTACCGCCAAATGCGCCCGTTCCGCCAATATCCCGCATCGACCGGGTAAGGGCATGCAGCAAGCCAACGCCACCGGGAACAGAATCCATCTCCGTCAGCACAGGACCTGCAGGTGTTATCAGCAGATCCGGCCTGATGATGCCCGGAAGATCCTGCCTGAATCGCTTCGACCTTGCGAATTCGACAAGCTCTCTCGGTTTGCCCCTGTCGAGAATTTCTGCAACAAAAGAGAGACTCGGTTCAACCGATGATTTTCTGTATAATGCATCGAGCGCCCGATAGAATTCGAAAAGGGCCTGCCCGATATTTTCAAGAAGGTTCTGGTCAAGACCGGGAATGGAAATCGTTGAAAGCGGGAGCCTGAACGGTTTTTCAAACAAACCCTTCCCCTCAAGGAATCGGGCTGTATCCACCGTTGCTCCGGGAAAACCGGATGCCATCATTTCAGGATTGGAAGTCATGGCTTATTCTAGCCCAGTGAGGGGAGTTGGGCAAGAATAATAAGGAGTCCGATTTCCATCGGGCAAACCGGTCTCTTATCACCCTTGACAGATACATGCTGGAGGTTCCCCTGTCACCCATTGAAATCTTGCTGATCAAAATAGCTGCCGGGTTCTATTTCGGAGCCTTTGTCCTGCTCCTCGGAGACATTCTCTTCTCCAGGGTCAAACATGGCTCGCTTGCAGGCGTCACAGCCGGTGTCGGCGGGGTATTGGTACACACGCTTGCCCTGTTTATCCACTTCACATCCATGGGACATGTGGCTCTCGCCACATTGAGGGAAGCGGTCTCATTCTTTTCCTGGTCACTGGTCGTCTCCTTTCTCTACCTTGAGCACCAGCGAAAGGGATCCCTTCTCGGCATTCTCATCTTTCCCGTCTCATTCGGGGCCCTGCTGTTCGTCCTCGGAGAAGGGGTGCGATCCGGACCGGCAAAGGAAGGAGCGGAAAGCCTTCTCGTAAGACTTCATTCCATTCTTGTCGATCTTGGACTGGCATCAGCGACCATTGCCTTTTTTCTCTCCATTCTCTATCTGCTTCTGGAAACATTTCTCAGGAAAAAAATCTTCAATACGCTCTTCAATCGCTTGCCTTCCCTGGAATTTCTGGACCGACTGAACAGGGAGTTCAATGGTCTGGGATTTTTATTCTTGACCCTAGGCCTTGTTTTTGTCATGATTTGGTCTTACGGTACATTTGGTGTTTTATGGCCATGGGGGAAAAGGGGCTCCTGGGCTTTTCTGGTCTGGTTTCTCTATCTGGGACTCGTTCTCCTCAGGCTCAAGAAGGGGTTTCAGGGACGACAGGCGGCATATCTTTCCATCGCCGGTTTCTTCCTGTTTGTCGTGACCATTCTGGCGGTCAATCTTTTTGTAGGAGGCGGGCATTCAGTACTTTAGCCATCTGTTGCAAAGCCATGCCATAAAGGGAGGCCAACTGAATTGCTAAGAATGACGCTAGCCGGGGTGAACCATAAGAAAACCCCGATTGAAGTGCGCGAAAAACTCGCCTACCCAAAAGAACATCTAGACGAAGTCATCAGGAATTTAAGCTCAAGGGATGGAATCCTCGAATGCATGGTGCTCTCCACCTGCAACCGGGTTGAGATCATCACCATTACCACCGGGAACAATCCCGACCACTCGTTTTTTCTCGACTTTCTGAAAACCACGCATCCTTCACTTGCACAGGTCAACATTGCCCCCTATCTCTACCACCTCACAGGAGAAGATGCTGTCCGCCACTTTTTTGAAGTCACATCGAGTCTCGACTCGATGGTCGTGGGCGAACCCCAAATCACCGGACAGGTCAAGGAAGCATTCGAAAGGGCAAAAACACTCGGCTATACCGGGCTATTTCTGAACCAGCTCTTTCAGCGAGCCATTTCCACATCCAAAAGAGTTCGAACAGAAACAGCCATCAGCCACCTGCCTGTCTCGATCAGCTATGCCGCGTGCCAGCTGGCCCGCAAGATTTTCCAGACCATGGACGATAAAAACGTTCTTCTTCTTGGCGGTGGGGATATGGCTCAGCTGACAGCCAGGCATATGAAGAAGATGGGAGTAAGATCCCTGACCCTCATGACCAGGGATTCCCACAAAGGGATGGCCCTCGCATCAGAATATGAGGCCACATACCGTCCTTTTCACGAGATTGAAGATGCGCTCGCAGATTCTGACATGATCGTCTGCTCAACCGGTGCGGAGCATTATCTCGTGACAACAGAGATCGCCGAAAGGTCCCTCGCAAAAAGGGGACGCCGATCCATGTTCATGATCGATATCGCTGTTCCCAGAAATATTGATCCGGAGGTTGCTCGTCTGGGGAATCTGTTCCTCTATAACGTCGACGATCTGAAAGCGGTTGTGGAGTCCAATCAAAAAGAACGCGAATTTGAGGCCCACGCAGCTGGGGCCATCATCTCGGAAGAGCTGCAATCATTTGCCCGATGGCAGGAAAATCGTTCCTCTGTCCCGCTGATTCAGGCTCTCAAGAATCACACGGAGAAGATTCGCCAGTCCGAAATAGAGCGATTTCAGGGAACACTGGCTTCATTACCGCCTGAAGCCCGTGAAAAGATCGAAATTCTCACAAAGTCCCTTCTGAACAAGATCTTGCATCCGGCCTACCAAACGATCAGACATTCTCCCGGATCGGAAGAAATCTGGGAATGGACAATGAAATGCTACGGACTTCCTGAAAATGCCCTTGAAACACCTTCTCCGGAAAAAACGCCTGTCAATTCCCCCGTCTCAAATCCCATCCCCTTTCTGAAAGGTGAGAGCCCGGCCTAATGACTCAAATTCTGAAAATAGGAACCAGGGGATCCGAACTGGCCCTCTGGCAAGCCCGCCATGTCGCAGCACTGATAGAAAAAACATCCGGTGTAAAGTCTGAATTGACGATTATCAAGACATCAGGAGACATGATTCTGGACAGGCCCTTGTCCGACGTGGGCGGGAAGGGGCTTTTTGTCAAGGAGATAGAGGAAGCGCTTCTTTCCCGGCAGGTTGATCTGGCCGTTCACAGCATGAAGGATGTTCCTGCGGAGATGCCTGAAGGACTGATACTGGGTGTGACGATGGAGAGGGAAGATCCCAGGGATGTCTTTGTCAGCATCCACTACCCCAGCCTGAGAAAACTGCCGACAGGAGCAAAACTGGGAACCTCTTCCCTGAGAAGGGTCTCCCAGGTCAGAAGAATAAGGCCGGACCTGGTCATTGTTCCGGTTCGGGGAAACGTTGGAACGCGTCTCAGAAAGCTTGAGGAAGGCCAGGTTGATGCACTCCTTTTAGCTGGTGCCGGAATGAAACGGCTGGGACTCGAACACAAGATTACAGAGTGGCTTTTGGTATCGGACCTCCTCCCTGCAATCGGTCAGGGCGCATTGGGACTGGAATACCGGGAGTCGGACACCATCACATCCTCGATTGCTTCCAGGCTTTTCCATTCGGATACCCATATAGCTGTCTCTGCTGAAAGAGGTGTTCTCAAAAGTCTGGCCGGGGGATGCCAGCTGCCGGTCGCAGCCTATGCCACCGTCAAGAGAAGCGGATGGGTTCAGCTTGAAGCCCGGGTCATGAGCCTCAGCGGAGACAGGATGCTCACAGAAAAGGTCACAGGACCCTCCGAAGAAGCGATGGAACTTGGACTTGCCATCGGTCAAACACTCCTTGAAAAAGGCGGAAAAGAGATCCTGGATGAAATTCGCCTAGGTTCCTGACTCAGGAGATCATCATGAAGCTTCCCCCACCACCCCATCAACTTGTTGACGCCCTCAAAACACTTGAAGGCGGAGGGTTTCCGGTCCGTCGTCCATTTCCGACCAATCTCATTCATGATGCGGATCCGTTTCTTCTTCTGGACCATATGGGTCCCGTCAACTGGGCTCCAAGGGAGGCAATCGGCGCCCCTGACCATCCGCACAAGGGCTTTGAGACCGTGACATACCTTCTCGAAGGAGAAATGGAACACAAGGACTCCAAAGGCCACTCCGGCCGGATGGGGCCAATGGATCTGCAATGGATGACCGCAGGATCCGGTCTTTTGCACTCCGAGCTTCCGTCCCCTCAGTTTTGGGAACGGGGGGGAGTCATGAATGGTTTTCAGATCTGGATCAATCTGCCTGCCAGCCTCAAAAACACCCCTCCCCGCTATCAGGAGATCACCAAGGATAAAATCCCGTCCTATCAAAACAGGGAAAAAACAGGATTGGTCAAAATTCTTGCGGGAGAACAAGACGGGATCGCATCACCGATACAAACGCTGCATCAGGTCTTTATCGGTCATCTCATTCTCGACCCGAACGCAACAATCTCCCTGTCCCTTGCCCCGGAAGACCGGACACTTCTGTATGTTTTCAAAGGCTCCATCATTCCCAATGAAGACAAGACAGAAATCCGGGAAGGACAGATGGCCCTCTGGAACCCCGATTCCAAACGCCCCGAAACATGGCTCTTCTCCGGCATGAAGGAAGGGGCCGAAGCGCTGATCCTTTCATCTCCTCCCATAGGAGAGCCCGTTGCCCGTTACGGCCCGTTTGTCATGAACACGAATCAGGAAATCAGGGAAGCCATCGAAGAATATCGATCTGGCAAATGGGGAGACATCAACTGAGTTTTCTCTGCCTCCTGTAAAGATATATCATGGTGTCACCGTCCGAAGAGAGATAACCTCCCCACCCGGAACATCTGATCAGTCCCTTTAAAAAAAGACATGATCAATTAACCAATCGGATAGCAGCAAGATGGATAGCAACACCTCAGAAAAAAAGATTGGAACAGTCTACCTCGTCGGTGCGGGACCGGGAGACCCGGAACTTTTGACCCTGAAAGGGAAAAAAGCCCTTGAAACCGCTCAGGTGGTTCTTTACGACCATCTATCCTCCCTGGATCTGCTGGATCTTGTTCCGGACAGTGCCGAATTCATCGATGTCGGGAAAGAGCGTGGCCACCCGAAGCTTGGACAGCGCGAAATTGAAGAGCTGATGATTGACCGGGCAAAAAGGGGTCTGACAGTGATTCGTCTCAAGGGGGGAGATCCGCTCGTTTTCGGACGTGGTGGTGAAGAAGGCCAGGCACTCGAACAATCCGGGATTCCCTATGTCATCGTTCCTGGAGTCACATCGGCCATCTCCGTTCCGGCGTATGCGGGTGTCCCGGTCAGCCACAGGGAGACCAATTCCAGGATTTCCATCCTGACCGGCCATGGAAATCCCGACCGGATGACAAAGGAGGAAATCGCATCCCTGGCCATTCCGATGCAGACGGTGATCGTCATGATGGGTGTCGAACATCTCCAATCCCTTGCCCAAAAGATCATCTCTGCAGGCAGGGACCAAAACACCCCTGTCATGATCATTCGATGGGGGACAACCTCCCAGCAGACATCATGGGACACAACACTCGGAGAAATAGCGGCCCATGCGCTTGCCCCTCCCGTAAAGCCTCCCGCAGTGGTCGTCATCGGAGAATCAGCCGGAAAAAATGTCAGGCTTTCCTGGACACAGCACCTCCCTCTGGCACACAAAACAGTCTTGATCACCAGAGAGAGGGATCAGGCCAGTTTTCTGAAAAACAGCCTGACCTCTCTCGGAGCAGAGGTCCTTGTCTGCCCCACAATCAGCATTGACCAGCCGGATGATTGGAGCCCTGCGGATCATGCCATCAAAGCTCTGGAGCAATGGAATTGGATCATGTTCTTGAGTCCCAACGGGGTAAGAGGATTTTTCACCCGCTTCCTTTCCCTCGGCAGGGACTTGAGAGAGCTCTATACGAAAAAGCTCTTCTCTCTTGGCCCGCAAACGACAAAAGCCCTTTCCGACTGGGGAATCACTCCGGATCTTGTCTCGGGGGAATCCCATGGAGAAGGGGTCATCCGATCCATGCAGAACGTCCTCAAACAAGGAGAACAGGTTCTCCTTGTCAGAGGGGACCGGGGAGACAAATCCATCCCTGAAGGACTCACCCGCTCCGGAGGGGAGGTCTCTGTCATCTCCTGCTACGTAAACAGGCTTCCCAAACTGCTTCCACATGTTGAAGACCGGATCAGCGCAAGGATCCTCGAGGGAACCATTGACGCGATGGTCTTTTACAGCCCCTCAGCTGTCACCAACCTCTTAAGCCTGTTTCCCCGATTGGCCAATTCCATTCGATCGGTTCCCGCTTGCGCAATCGGTCCCACCACCCGGAAAGCGCTTGAGTCCGAACATTTTTCGAGGATTCATGTTTCAGACGATACCAGCGTCGAAACAATGGTCCAGACCATTCAGCAATCACTCAACACCAAACAGCAGCATCCATAAAAGAAGGGGTATTGACCATGGGATTCCCAATTGATCGACCAAGACGACTGAGAAGCTCTCAAACGATCAGAAACCTTGTCAGAGAATACCGGCTTCACCCCTCTCAACTCATTCTTCCCCTGTTCATTACCTTCGGGAAAAACAAAAAAGAACCCATATCCTCCATGCCAGGAGTTTTCAGATACTCCGTCGACAGACTGTCTCCGGTCATAGAGGAGGCGAAAAAAGTCGGAGTATCAAGCTTCATCCTCTTTGGAATCCCCGAGACCAAAGACCTGGAAGCCACACAGGCTCTCAACCCCGAGGGGCCAGTCCCCACAGCTGTCCGCTTCCTGAAGGAAAACTTTCCTGACACAACCGTCATGACGGATATCTGTATCGATGAGTACACCTCCCATGGCCATTGCGGATTTCTCTCCTCCGGAAACAGGATCGACAACGATTCGACCCTTGGATGCCTTGCCAGTATGTCCCTCGTCCACGCCAGGGCCGGAGCCGACGTTGTGGCGCCATCGGACATGATGGACGGTCGTGTGGCCGCCATACGATCCGCTTTGGACAAGGAAGGATTCATCGATACATTGATCATGTCCTATGCCGTCAAATACGCATCCTCTTTTTATGGGCCATTCAGGGATGCCATGATGTCCGGCCCCCAGTTCGGAGACCGGACCTCCTACCAGATGGATCCGGCCAACAGAACAGAGGCGATGAGGGAAGCCCGCCTCGACGTTGAGGAAGGAGCCGATATCCTGATGGTCAAGCCGGCGCTCCCCTATCTCGATATTTTGCGGGAGGTCAAGAATGCGGTTGATCTTCCGATGTGCGCCTATCAGGTCAGCGGCGAATACTCCACACTGGTCGCGGCCGGACAAAACGGGTGGATAGATCTTGACAGGGCCATCCTTGAAAGTCTTCTATGTATTCACCGGGCGGGAGCATCGACAATCATCACCTATTTTGCGATTCGGGCGGCGGAACTTCTTCTAAAGGGAGAATGATGAAACAAACACAGTCTGGCAAAACCCATGTCAGGACGCAGAATGGCCGGAAAGGCTCCCTGATGGGAACGATTCCGTTTGCATCAGGTCATGCTGTTCGATGAAAATCATTGAACAATTTTCGGATGAAGGATTTTCTCCATCCAACAACCCCTATCCGTCCGGAACCAAAACATTTCTTTCCATCGGCAACTTTGACGGCGTTCATAAAGGCCACCAGCAGCTTCTGAGAAGACTCGTCTCCCTCGCAAGGGAGCATCGGGCGCTGGCAACGGTCATTACCTTTTCTCCCCACCCGCTGGAAATCCTTTTTCCCGAAAAACCTTTTCTCAGAATCATGGATCCTTCCCAGAAAGAAAGGATCCTCGCTTCCACAGGGGTCGACATACTGACAATTGTCCCCTTCACCACCCAGCTGGCGAAGATGAGCCCGGATGCCTTTACCACAAGCTTTCTGAAGAAACTTTTTCCATTGGCCGGACTGATCATCGAAGAAAATTTCCGGTTCGGCCATCAACGGATTGGCTCTGTCTCCGATTTTCAGCGGATTTTAACTCCGGACGGCATTTCGGTGGAAGTCATTCCTCCACTGACAGAAAATGGGTCAAGGGTCTCGAGCTCAAGGATCAGGGATCTCATCCGCTCCGGAAATGTCCGGGAAGCAGGAGATCTCCTCACACGCCCTTTTCAGATTGAAGGTCCGATTATCGATGGCGAACGCAGGGGGCGAAGAATCGGATTCCCGACTATCAACATTCTTCCACCCGCGGGAAGAGTTCTTCCTCCGAATGGGGTTTATGCCACCATTACGAAAATCCAGGAAAAACAGTATCCAGGCGTTTCTTATATAGGAAGCAGGCCAACCTTTGGCCAGGGACAGATCATTCTGGAAACACATCTGTTTGATTTTGAGGGAGATCTTTACGGACTCATGGCCGAAGTCTCTTTCATCGATCACCTGAGAGGCGAAAGATCCTTCAGTGGCCCGCAGGAACTGATCCAGTCGATCCGGCAGGATTCCGAACAATCCCGAAAGCTCCTGCATGAACTCTCTGGATGATCTCCTTGGGGATTTCCGCTTTTTTCATGACACATTAAGCCGTTTCCTCGAAAGAAACAGACTCTTTCAAAACGGAAACGAAGACCTCCAGGCTTTTGTCGGCGTATCGGGCGGAGCGGATTCCCTTTGCCTCCTTTACACCTTGTCCCGCTTCCCTGAAATCCGCAAAACCCTCACCATTCTTCATTTCAACCATCAGACCGATCCGGAAAGAAATGGAATGGAAGAGGCCTTTGTCAGGGATCAAGCCGGCAGTCTTGGACTTCCAGTCATGACCGGCTATCGAAAACAAGCCCCATCAGGGCTCTCGGAAGATCTTCTCCGAAGAGAACGATATCAGTTCTTCGATCGTTGCCTCGACCAATCATCCCGCCCGGTTCTCTTTCTGGGCCATCATCGCTCCGATCAATCCGAAACCATCCTCATGAATCTCTTTCGCAACAGGGGACCCAGAGGTCTGTTGGGGATGAGCGAGTTCAGGGACGACCGATATGCCCGCCCATTCCTGTCATTGACCTCCTCCGAGATCCGGGCGGCCCTTCAAAAGAGCAACCTTCCCTATCTCAAGGATCCCAGCAACCAGGACAGCCGTTACCTCAGGAATCGTGTCAGGAATGAACTGGCCCCCCTGATCAGGGAGATTTTCCCGCCCATGGGAATAGAGTCCCTTTCGTATCTGGCAGAGCAGATGGCAAAAGAGTTCCGGCCGGAGATCCGGAACATCGATTCTCTTCTTGACCATGAAATCCGGGGCACAATCATCATGCCCTTGTCTCTCTTTCGCTTTTTATCCCCCGTCAGGCAATCCATTCTGGTCGAGCATCTTTTTCAGCAGCAATCTCTTTGGGACTTGCCCGTCGCTCCTTCCGGAAACATTCTCCGGAGCCTGAACAGGACTCCCCCTCTCACAGGCCCAATGGGGAATGGTTGGCTCCTGTCCATTGAATCCGGAAAGATTCGACTCACCCATAACTCGACAGAACCGGAACTTGATGAGACACTCTCTCCATTCTTTCAATTCCGCCCACTCGACACCAAAAGCAATATGGAAGAGAATATAAAACTTCCAAGGGGAGGATTGATTCACTTGTCGTCAAGGCCCATAGAAGACGATTGGAACTTGTGGGAAATGGGAATGAAACCCTCCCGACAGTGTGTCCTTCAGGAAGAGGACTTGAAAAGTCTTGTTCTGGGCTACCCTTTTCGGGGAGCCAAAATCAAAATCGGCGTTCCCGGAAACCGTTCAAAGAATCTGAACCGGGAGATTCTGGAATCCCGCATCAGTCGCCAGGAGCGACCAAAGATCCCTGTTCTTTACCAGAATGGTGAAGTCCTTTGGGCTCCGGGAGTGGTTCCGCTGCCTCATTCACCTTCCCTCAAAACAGGATGGGGAGTCAAATTGACATACTTTCCATGGAAGGAGCTCTGAACCGTTGGAAAAAATTTTTGGAAAGCCGCTCATCACCCACGATGAAATCGTCCACAGGATCAGAGAGCTTGGCATTCAGATCACCGCGGACTACGCCCAGAAGAATTTGATCCTGATAGGCGTTCTAAAGGGAGCCTATGCATTTGTTGCAGATCTTTCCAGAGCCATCGGCCTCCCTGCGGGCATCGATTTCATCATGACTTCAACCAATGCCCATGGCGAGAAAACCATTTCAACCCCGACCATGGACTTGAGGTCTGCAGACGTTCTCGTGATCGAAGACATCATCGACTCAGGCGTGACGGCAAGAGTCATCCTCGAGCAGTTGACCAAGCTCGGTGCCGAGAGTGTCAAAATCTGCGCCCTTCTCGATAAACCGGCCGGAAGAAAGCTTGACATCACAGCGGACTATATCGGATTTTCCGTTCCGAACCGCTTTGTAATCGGATACGGCCTGGATTATAAAAACAAATACAGGACACTGCCTTATATAGCCGTTCTTGATGAACGTGCCGGATCCTAGCCTCAACGGATCAGTTTTCGTTGATGAGAGCAAGATGTCAATGCTAGAATGCAAAGGCATGTTGCTTATTCACGATTAAAAAATCAGGACCTCTGGGGGTGTGAATGAAACCGTTTTACAAGAACCTCGCGCTCTGGCTCGTTATTGGATTGGTGATTTTTCTCGTTTTTGACCTGTTTCAGGTACGTCAGCCGGGATACAAGAATCTGATCTTCTCCGACTTCATCTCCAAACTTCAGGCAGACCAGATCAGTGAAGTCACGATCAAGAACAATTATATCAGCGGAGTCATGAAAGACGGATCCCACTTCAATACGTACGCCGCAAATGACCCTAATCTTGTCTCCGAGCTGCAGAAAAAAAATGTCCGGATCGTGGCCGTTCCGCCCGAAGAAAATCCCTGGTATCTGAACCTTCTCATTTCATGGGGACCGATCGTTGTATTGGTACTGTTGTGGATTTTCTTCATGAGGCAGATGCAGACAGGAGGAAACAAGGCCATGTCTTTCGGAAAATCGAGAGCAAAACTGATCTCTGAGGACAAAAAGAAAATCACCTTCGCCGATGTTGCCGGAGTCGAGGAAGCAAAGGAAGAGCTCGTAGAGATTGTGGATTTTCTGAAAGATCCGTCAAAATTCCAGAGACTTGGCGGCAGGATTCCCAAGGGTGTTCTGGTTGTTGGCCCCCCCGGAACGGGAAAAACACTTCTTGCAAAGGCCATCGCAGGAGAGGCGGATGTTCCGTTCTATAACATCAGCGGATCGGACTTTGTCGAGATGTTCGTCGGAGTTGGCGCATCCCGCGTCAGGGATCTTTTCGAACAGGGCAAGAAAAATGCCCCCTGCATCATTTTCATCGACGAAATTGACGCGGTCGGTCGCCATAGGGGTGCAGGACTCGGTGGAGGCCATGATGAAAGGGAGCAGACCTTAAACCAGCTCCTGGTCGAGATGGATGGATTTGAAAGCAATGAGGGTGTCATCCTCATCGCGGCGACGAACCGTCCTGATGTCCTTGATCCCGCCCTTTTGAGACCAGGCCGATTCGACCGTCAGATTGTTGTGGGCCGGCCGGATCTGCAAGGACGCATCAAGATTCTGGAAGTCCACACGAGAAAGATCCCGATCGATTCCTCGGTCAATCTCGAAACCATCGCCCGTGGCACTCCCGGATTTGCCGGAGCTGATCTTGCCAATCTGGTCAATGAAGCCGCTCTTCTGGCCGCAAGACGCAACAAGAAAACGGTCGAAATGCCGGATTTCGAGGATGCAAAAGACAAGGTCCTTATGGGCGTCGAACGGCGTTCGATCCTCATCACTGAAGAAGAAAAGAAGGTTACGGCATTTCACGAAGCCGGCCACACACTGGTGGCAAAGCTTATCCCGGGAACCGATCCGGTCCACAAAGTGACCATCATCCCTCGTGGACGGGCTCTCGGACTCACACAGCAGCTCCCGACGGAAGACCGGTATACCTACAAGAAGGAATACCTTCTGAACACCATTGCCATCCTCATGGGTGGAAGGGTCGCCGAGGAAATTGTCATGAAAAGCATGACGACAGGCGCGGGAAACGATATTGAGCGCGCAACGGACATGGCCCGAAAAATGGTCTGCGAGTGGGGCATGAGCGATAAGCTTGGACCCATCACCTTCGGAAAGAAAGATGAAGAGATCTTCCTTGGAAGGGAAATTTCCCAGCACAGGGATTACAGCGAATCAACAGCGCTTGAAATTGACAGTGAAGTCAGCCGGATTGTCTCGGAAAACTACCAGAGGGCAAAGGATTTGCTTACGACCAATGTTGTGGCCCTGACCAGTATCGCAGAGGCTCTTCTCACAAAGGAAACCCTTGACGGGGCAGAAGTCGATGAACTGATCCGCACTGCCAATGCTCCCGCCTGATCTGTCCACACGAATCCGCAAGGTCCTGACCGACCGGTCAGGGCCTCTTGTTATGGGGGTCATGAACGTGACCCCCGATTCGTTTTCACCCTCTTCCCGTGTTCTGACAGCAGAAGACGCTTTCGAAAAAGCGCAACGATTCCTGGACTCAGGAATGGATATCCTCGATATTGGAGCGGAATCCACCCGTCCCGGCTTCACGCCCATGTCGACGGAGATGGAACTGGACCGGCTCTTGCCGATACTCGATCGGGTCGCCCGGCTCCCGATCCCGATTTCCATCGATACCAGGAATCCCGTTGTCATGGAAAAGGCGATGATTTATTCTCCCCTCATCATCAACGACACAGGCGGTCTCGAAGACCCGGGATTCATTCACCTCATGAAAAAACACGACACTCTTCTGGGGGTTGTCATGCATGGGGCAGGATCAGCCGTCACAAAGCGAAAAAAGGAGCATGGGATTTCGATTGAAAGCTCCGTTTCAGACTATTTGCACTCGAGACTCAAAGAGATTTCAGAAGCCGGGATTGACCCGGAAAGACTTCTTTTTGACCCGGGGATCGGATTCGGGAAGGACACAACGGAAAATATTCGTTTGATCAAGAACATTCAGGAATTGATTCCTGGCTTTCCTGTTCTCCTTGGTGTTTCCAGAAAACGATTTCTGGGAGAGATCACCCGGGAGCAGACTCCGGAGAACAGGGATCCCCAAACACTTGCCGTGATGGCTTATGTTTTTGAAAAGGTTTCCATTTTCAGGGTTCATGATGTCAAGGGAACCATAGCCTTCCGCAAGACACTCCAGACCATCCGCGAGGGAGCCATCCATGCTGGGCCTTAATATCACCTGGCACAGCATCGTTGATATCTGCGCTGTCTGGTTCATCATTTACCAGATTCTGCTTCTTCTTCGGGGCAGCCGGGCATTCCAGATGGTTGTCGGGATCCTGGTGTTTCTCTTCATATACCTTTTTTCCCGTCTCCTGAAGCTTGACACCCTCAACTGGATGATCACGAGTTTTTGGTCCCAATTGATTCTGGCGGTCTTGATCCTGTTTCAACCGGAGATCAGAAGGGCACTGGCAAGAGTGGGAAAATCGCCTCTTCTTCTCGGATTTCGGCTTTCTGAGACTTCCCTGGACATAGACGAGATTTTAAAAACCTTACAAACCCTTTCCAAAAGGGGTATGGGGGCGATCATCGTCCTTGAGCGCAATAATGACCTCTCCGATGTCGTGGAGGTCGGAACAACGATTGACGCCACGATTTCACAGGAACTTCTCACCTCCATTTTCCTGTCCTATTCCCCTCTCCATGATGGCGCAGTCATCATCCGTCAAAACAGGATTCTTGCGGCGGGGTGCTTTCTTCCGATCTCCCTTTCGGGAGATGTATCAAGGCATCTTGGCACCAGACACCGTGCCGCCATCGGGATCACAGAAGAAACGGATGCGCTTGCGCTCGTCGTATCGGAAGAAACTGGACAAATCTCTCACGTTATCGCCGGCAGGATCCACCCGATGGCAAACATGACAGATCTCAGAAGCATTCTGGTTCGCCTGTTCAGGAAACAGCAGCCCTCCCGGCTGGCCATACGGGCGGCTCTTTTCCGGCAAAAGGTTGAACAAAAAATGGGGGGCAAAACAGATTCATATGGCGGAAAACGGCCATACTCCAAACAGATCGCACCCCAGGACCGTTATCTGGACCCCGAAAAGAAGGATCTGGAGAAGTGATCATTTCTCAAAAAATCCGCCAGTTTTTTTCAAAGAATCTTCTCCTGAAATCGCTTTCCCTGTTTCTGGCGATACTCCTGTGGTTCTATATCAGCCAAAGAGGGCAGGAGTCTTTCACGATGAACGTTCCGATCATCGTGAATCATATCCCTTCATCTGTTGAGCTGGAACGGGCATCTCCCACTCATGTACTGGTGACATTCACGGCCCCTCCGGGACTCTATCAGCAGCTCAAGGATCAGGACCTTTCGGTAAGAGTCCGGGCCGATACCATTCCCACTGGAACAAGAAGGGTCAGAATCTCTCCCTCAATGATCACCCTGCCCCCGGGAGTCCACATCCAGAGGATTACTCCGGAACTCGTCTCCCTTCATCTGGTCAGGACAATCATCAGGATCATCCCGGTGGAACTTCAGTATTATGGTCAGTTGACCGTTCCCCTTGACCGGTTCAAGATCATGGTCACTCCCAACACCGCAAAGGTTCAGGGTGATGCGATCATCCTGAACAAGATGCGGGCGCTGAGAATTCCTCCCATCGATCTCAAAAAGATCACGCTCAAACACTCCGAACAGTTTGTCATTCCTCTCACCGCCCGGGAAGGGGCAGGATTTCAGATCATCGGTCCGGAGAGCGTAACGGTGACCATTGTTCCAATCGCGCACAGGTAGCGGATACAGACATCCATGTTCCGATGGAGATCCAAAAGTTTGTGCCTTGAGCTCTCTCCTACCATTTTTCAGGAAGAATCCCCTTGAATTTCTGTTGGTGCATGGTGTATATTTCCGTGGTTAGATTCCCAACATTCCCCGGTAGCTCAGTCGGCAGAGCAGGTGGCTGTTAACCACCGTGTCGGGGGTTCGAATCCCTCCCGGGGAGCCATAAAGATCAAGCAGTTACTCTCTTCCAATCCCACCCAATAAAAATCAGGTCCCACACATACTCGACATTCGATAGGAAAAATCTTTGCCGCACACTGAGACTCGAACCATTCATCATTTTGCGGGGATCTAAGGGTTTCATCTCGCATAGATTCGATTGCGGTGAAACAGTTCCCATTGACATAGAGTTACCGATGCTTAAAAGATAACGATTGCCTGCTTCGTTCATCAGATCCACACGGACATCTATTTCAACGGAACTCCCGAGAATTCGTCCCTTGTTACCCCCATTTTTTCATCCAACGCCGTGTGATTTAACCTGCTTCTTTCAGCCCATAAATCTGATATCGTAATTTCATTAGTGAGCTGCTTATACTTTTTCACTCGTTCTCCTTTGACTTGGTTGTTTGAATAACATTGATAGTATCCCAGCTCAGCCTAGATTCATTTTCAAAAGTTGTAATTCAGAGTTGAATCCAAGTTTTATAAAAGGGATCACTTCAAATGGCCCCAAGCGGACTCCCATGTTATGATGCAAAAGCAAAAATCCTTGCAGAACGCTATGAATCCATGGACTTTACAAAAATTCATGGCTGGCTACTCCCACTTTTGTCCAATTCAGGCGGTTCAGCCTTGGATGTCGGAGCAGGATCCGGGCGAGATGCCAAAGGATTGCTGGATTTAGGATTTGATGTGGTCGCTGTTGAACCATCCTCCTTCATGCGAAAAGAAGGACAGACCCGTCATCCAGATCCAGGCATCCTGTGGATTGACGAATCTCTTCCGGGGCTCGACACCCTCCTTCGCCAGGGATCTTCTTTTGACCTCATTCTATTAAGTGCAGTCTGGATGCATGTATCGCCAGTCGATCGTCCTCGAGCATTCCGAAAACTCGTCTCACTTCTTAAACCGGCTGGGCTTCTTGCCATCACACTCCGACATGGTTCAGACGATCCCGATTGTCCCATGTTTGACACATCCATCGATGAACTTGAGTACTTGGCGAAATCTCATGGAATGTCTGTTTTACACTCTGACACTGAGCCAGACCACCTAGGACGAAATGAGATCACTTGGCACCATGTTGCATTCAAATTCCCGGATGATGAAACAGGAGCTCTGACTCTTTTTCGTCATGTCATTTTGAAGTCGGATAAAAGTTCGACCTACAAATTGGGACTTCTTCGATCTATCGCCCGCATTGCCGATGGATCCCAAGGAATGGGACGGCTCATAGGGGAAGATTTGATTTCTATTCCTCTTGGCCTCGTCGGTTTGTATTGGATTAGGCTATACAAACCCCTTATCTCCGCCGAACTCCCTCAAACCCCTACAAATAAAGGCACGAATGGCCTGGGGTTTATTCGGGAATCCTGGCAGCATCTTCGTCTCTCCCCTCTTGACCTCCGTCCAGGACTACAATTTTCAGGCGAGACAGCCCTTGCACTATATCGATCGATTCGAGATGCCGTTGAAACCATTACCAAAATGCCCGCCCACTATATGACCTTTCCGGGAAAAAATAATCCGATCTTTGAAGCTAAAAAAAAGAGAAACAGAATGCCTTCTGGATCCTTTTGCCTTGATGAAGACATCCTTCGAAGTTTTGGAGACATGCTGATCCCTCTCCATCTATGGAAAGCCCTGTCACGTTACGACGCCTGGATTGAACCAGCGCTTCAGGGCGAATGGATCCGTCTCATGGAGAGTTATCAAGAAGGGTTGGGGGTTGAAAAAGACCTTCGAGTCATCATTGAAGCCATGAAATGGTCTGAACCCAGAAGAGATGTATCAACCGTCAAAGAGATCGCTCGTCGATTTTTGGATAAAAATCAACTTTTTTGCATCTGGAGTGGAAAAAAGCTTACAGAAAAGAACCTTGATATTGATCATTGCTTTCCGTGGGCCGCATGGCCATGTGACGACCTTTGGAACCTCTTTCCAACAAATGCTTCTACAAACAGAAATAAGAGGGACAAGCTTCCCTCTTCCAAAGTTCTTCTTCAATCCTCAGAAAGAATGATGGAGTGGTGGAGTTCCGCATTTATCAAAAATGAAAGCCAACCGATTCGGAGACGATTTTTTGTCGAGGCACAGGGAACGTTGGTCATGAATCCTAATTGGAATATTGAAATACAACCATCAGAACGATCTCTTGAAATTCTTTTCAACGCACTCTCATTAAAAAGGGTTTCACTTAAAACCGATCAGGGGATCGAGGAATGGGAAGGAGTGCAAGAATAGATAGCTCAGAAGTTATCAATACAATTTTTCTTCAAAATACAAAGTCTCCATCCCGATAGCTGAGCGGAATAATCCATTTTCAAGAATGAAGAACATCCTCCATCAGGCGGTTGTCCGCCTTTTTTCTGATTCTGTTCATTTTATCCTTGAAGATCTCCTTGCACACAGATGACAGTACCTTCTGCAGACGTTCTTGATCCCCCCCCGAATGATGGCTTGACCGGGTCAGGCTATCGGATTATGTTTTGATCTTACGACAAAAAAACATCTCAACTGAAAATCTAAAATATAAGGATCAATAATGGCTGAATCAGACTCTGACAAGGTTAAAATCGCAGTATATTCCGAAACAGGAGATTATCTTGGGGAAAAAATCCTTCCAAAGGTCAAGGAAGATCCATCCTGGAAGGAGCGGCTATCCCCCCTCTCCTACGCAGTGACAAGAGACCACCAGACCGAACGTCCTTTTTCCATCCCTGGACATGATCAGAAAAGCCCTGGACTCTATCGATGCATCTGCTGCGGGACCACCCTTTTCAATTCAGAAACAAAATTCGATTCGGGAACCGGTTGGCCAAGCTTTTATGCACCTGTCTCAACGGAAAACGTAGCCATCAGGGAAGATAACAGCCATGGAATGAAGCGGAGTGAAGTGCTTTGTCGGCTATGTGATGCCCATTTGGGCCATGTCTTTAATGATGGACCAAAACCAACGGGTCTCAGATACTGTATCAATATGGTATCCCTTGATTTTGTCCCTAAACCATAATGGCCCTTTGAAAGCAATTTCCTCTGGAAAAAATAACGTATCCCAAAAATAATGGCAAAAGGAGAAAATGGCAAGATAAGCCGTGAGTTCAAGATTGTTACCGACAGCCATGTGTCAGAAAGCAGGGCAAGAGATGAATAAAGGAAATTTATATACAGGCGGTGGGTGGGTTGGCCGAGGGAAGAACGAACGCCCAACCCGCTGATTAAGAATCCGAAACCGAAGCGCTAACACAAGGCAAAATGTGGGATCTGCCCTCAGCTTCTCGGACATTGCCGGACGATAAAAGACGGTTTCGGACGATGAATATGGCACATGGAATAGACTAAGATTTGAAGAGATCCAGAATGTGTATTCCCCCTCACTTTGCTCAGGTTCCAAACGATCTACCTGAAGCCAAGTGAGTAGTAAAAACTTTCAGATAGAAACATATTCCACAAGACTCGTCGGTTCCGGGACGGGTTGATGATCTTCCCGCATTCCTTCAAGATGAAAAGCAATCGCCTCCTTAATTAAACTCTCTGTCTCTTCAATCGTGGATCCGGTCGCAATACAGCCGGGGAGATCAGGAACATACGCAGAATAGTTCGATTCCATTTTTTCAATAACAATAGCATAACGCATCTTGACCTCTTATTTCTTTGTTTTTAAGCCGGACTGCTTCAAAATGCTGTTCAATGTTCCAGGGGAAAGATCATCGCTTGTTTTCCCAGCCACTGTAACCCGGCCGGGTTTGAGAGAGTGTTTAAATTGTCGATGACTTCCCCTCGTATCGACTAGAAACCAGCCGTCTTGTTTTAGAAGATCAAGAACCTCGGAAACTTTCATGAATGCCAGAATACCATATTTCGAAATAGCCAAACAGATCAATAAGACTCACATGAAAGAAGATCTGCCCACAGGTGTCTGGTTCAAATGGGTGCACGACAATTTGGTAGGGGCGGCTCATATTCTGGACACCACGTTCAACACTTGGAGCGTCGAGCCTGCATGGTCTTTCGGCGTCCATCTATAGGTCCCTGCTGAGTTTCAGGCAATTTGCGATTTATCAGGTTGCTCTGCTTGGATCTCCTCCTGAGAGGGGACAAGGTGCAGCATTGTTGTTGCTGCATTCCTGATCCTATAGCCAACATTTCCGACGGTTTGTAAGAGAGGGGCCACCCTTGTAAGTTTGATGTTTTACATGTCACTCATAATTCATCTTCTTTCGCGCAGGATACCCTTCCCTGGACGGTTTATATCAGGGAACGGGAGGAATGCGCTGCTCCTTATCATCTGTTAGGAATTGAGACAGGAAACAATGTTTCCTGTGATGGGTCTATGAAAAAAACATTGAAGGTCAAACTGACCCCGACCAAAGAACAGGCCAAGTCTCTTCTGGAGACGATCGAGAGCTTCAACGACGCCTGCAACTGGATTTCCAGAAAGTCCTTCGAGGCCGGGACCCCGCACCAGATGAAACTCCACCATATGGTCTATTTTGAAGTGAGGGAGAGGTTTCCCGCCCTCACCTCCCAGATGATCGTCCGGGCCATTGCCAAGGTCTCCGGCAGCTACAGGACGGAGAAGAAAACGCTCCATTCTTTCAAGAGACATTCGGCCATGGAATACGACAAGCGTCTTCTGTCTTTCAAGTCCCTCTCCCACGCTTCCATGGCCACGGTCCACGGACGGATCACCGTTTCGCTGATATTCGGCCACTACGCTCCGCTCGACCGGAACAAGATGCTCGGACAGGCGGATCTCACCACCTCCGGCGGGAAATTCTTCCTGAATCTCCTGATCGATGTTCCGGACGGAACACCCTATGACCCCGAAGAGTGTCTCGGAGTCGATGCGGGGATCGTCCATCTTTCCACCGACTCCGATGGAGAATCGTTCTCCGGAGAAGGGGTGGATCAGGTTCGGGAAAAGATCCACACCCTGAAAAAAGCGCTTCAGGAGAAAGGAACAAAGAATGCCAAACGCCACCTGAAAAAAGTATCTGGCAAAGAAGCGCGATTCAAGAAAGACACGAATCACTGTCTTTCGAAAAAGATCGTTTCCAAGGCAAAAGGCACCGGACGAGGTATTGCCCTTGAGGA
>JAKCCY010000189.1 GCA_021838765.1 Nitrospirota bacterium | reverse complement strand
ACCGTAATATCCTCAACAAAGATCCGTCCGTACTGATTCACGATCTTCGTCGATTCCTGGTGGGCAAAGTCGGAGCGTTGGTTCGAAATGCGCTCATGAACTTTTGCCACGACCTTTTTGGCTTTTATTCTTTCAGGAGATCCTTTCTCCTGAAGAGCCAGTTTCCGCTGGGTCTGCGCCAGTCTTTTGGCGGAGCGTTTCAGGAACGTCGGGTTTTCGATGGCCGTTCCATCGGAAAGAGTGGCAAAGGTTTTGATCCCCACATCGATCATCCCGAAAATTTTCTTGCTTCAGCCCCGAATTTGGAAAAACTCTCTCCGTTTTTTAATCCCACTCAGGATTCGGGGGGGCTTTGACGTGGTCGTGTGTGGAAATCCCCTTGACGGATCCTGCAAATGGAGTATTGTATAGGGACTTCTCTCTGTTTTCCTTCACTAAACAAATTCCGGATCCAACCCATACGCTTCTCATCAGACAGTCGTTCCCTCTTTCAAAAAGAGCGAGGTTCATGTGAAGCTTCTCCTGATCTCGGCAAACAGGGAACCCTTTCCGGATCCGGTATTCCCTCTGGGTCTTGCTTATATTGCCGAATCCGTACGCCGGTTTGGCCATCAGATCCGCATTCTGGACCTTGCCTTTTCAAGATTTCCCGAAAAGGACATTGCCCGGGTGATTGGAGAAGAGTGGCCTCAGGTCATCGCTTTCTCTTTTCGCAATCTGGACAATGCGGCCTATCCCCTGACCCGATTCTACCTTCCTGATTATCAGCAGCTCGTTCAGACAGCCAGGGATGCTGCCGGCATTTCCCGAAAGACCAATACGCCCACCGGTCGCCCCTGGCTGATTGCCGGAGGGGCGGCATTCAGCCTGATGCCACGCCTGATGCTTAACGCGCTGGGCGTCGATTACGGAGTGGAAGGGGAAGGAGAGGATGCGTTTCCGGCGCTTCTGTCTGCATTGGAAGCAGGTGGATCCCCTCTCGACATTCCCGGCGTGTTTGGGGCGAATGACAGCCCCTTCCCTCTCGCGTTCAGCGAAAACTCCTTCAAGGGAATCTCCGGCGGGTGGCAAAAAAAATACAGCTTCGACGGGTCGACATGGAGCCGGATCATCCCGGCCCGCGATCTCTTCCAGCTCAGGCGTTACGGTCGCGTTGGAGGGATGGCCAATATCCAGACCAAAAGGGGATGTGTTTTTCATTGCCGGTACTGTACCTATCCTGTTCTGGAAGGATCCACGCACAGGCTTCGGGATCCGGAACATGTCGTGGATGAGATCCAGGAGATAGTGGAACGGGACCATATCCGTTCATTCTTTTTTGTCGACAGCGTCTTCAACATCCCCACCTCCCACGCTGAGGCGGTCTCGGACGCACTGATTCGCCGAAAGCTCAAGATAAGATGGTCAGCCTATGCCTCTCCCTCCGGATTGACGCTCCCGATCCTCCAGAAAATGGCTGCCGCCGGATGCGATGGCCTCGAGATCGGCAGCGACTCAGCGGACAAAACGACTCTTCTCGCACTGGGAAAGGGATTTTCAAGAGACCAGATTCTGGATGTTTCGGAAAATTGTCGAAAAGTCGGAATAGCCCTGTGCCACAGCCTGATTTTTGGAGGCCCCGGAGAAACGCCCGAAACGGTGGAAAATACCTGCAAAACCATCGACCGAACCAGACCGATGGCCGTCGTGATCATGGCCGGAGTCAGGCTTTACCCCAGAACCCCCATGGGGGACTGGGCTCTCGAAACGGGCCATGTCAAGGAGTCGGAAGACTTTTTGAACCCTATCTTCTATATCGACCCGTCCGTCAAAACATTTCTGCTTCCCTACCTCGAAAAGTTTTCTGCAGAAAGAGGCAACTGGATCCTTCCCGGAGTCGTGGCACCGTTTCGACCGATAACCCAGAGAATCATCCGGTTTGCCGGTTATAAAAAGCCACTCTGGCATCTTCTTCGATATGGAATCTTTAAAGACCGGGTCTATCGGGACCGGTAAAACGTCCGGAATGGCCGGATGTCACGTTCAGCTTTCCCTTCCGATTTAGGGAAAGCTGAACAATCAATGGATCGAATCAACCAGGAGGAACAGATATGGATGAGAAAACAAGAATCGCTTCGGGAACATTGCTTCGGGTCTATGCGGATATCGATCTTCTGGCACTGGAGCTGTGCACCGACCGGCTTCCCTTCGCCCCTTCGGCAAAAGCCAGAAAAGAGCTGATGGACCAGATCAATGAAGAGGTCATCCATTTCAGCATTCAGGACAAGACTCTCGAAAAACTGCAGATGCCATTCACCCCGGTCTTAACCCTTGAAAAGCGCCGGGAGATCAAGGAATGGTTTTCAAATCAGGACTGGTACGGATTTCTTGCCGGACTTCAGCTGGGCATCGAAGGGATAGGAATCTCTATCGTCGAGATGGTTTCAAGAAATGCCGACCCGATGATCCAGGAATCGCTCAGAATTCCCATTATTGACGAAATGAGACAGACATCATTCGGGATTCTTGAATGGAGTGAATTCCTTTCCTCTTGCACGCCCCAGGAAAAAGAGCAACAACTCAACAGGGTCCTGGACATCTTTGAGCAGATCTACCTCCTGACCGAAGCGGCACTTCCCATCCGGTTTGAAGAGTATTGGGGAGTCCTGGGCCTCAAAAAAGAGGACCTCTGGAATGCGGTTCGGGAAAGAACTCTTCTGATCCTTGAGAATTCCGGATTCAAGCCAGCTCTTCCCGCTTCTTTCGTCGCCTGACATTTTCGTTTGACACGATCGGAACGTGGCAGGAGAGCGATCTCCTGCCACTTCTGGTTTCTTCTTACTTTTCGGGTGTTTCCTTGGGGTTCTTAAAAAGTGTAACCAGCTTATAAGCTGGTTTTTACCCATTCTCCGCCGAACCTGGTAAAATGCGAACATGTACAAAGAGAACCGCAGGAATGTGCTCCCTGATCTCCTCTTCAAGCTGCAAAGCGCATTTGTTTGCCTCCAGAACAGATGACCTCCCGTCAACTTCCGCATCAATTTCCAGACAAATTCTGTGACCAAGCCAACGGGAACGAATCTCACCTATGGAAATGATTCCCGGAACATGATCTGCCGAATGACAGATTTCCTCATGGATGGCCGGCTCGCTGCCGTCGAGCATCCTGGTAACAACAGCCTTGGCCGACTGCCAGACGATCCCGAAAATGGCAATCGATATCAAAAGGCCCACGATCGGATCAGCGAGGGGAAAACCAAGAGAAACACCGATGGCGCCGGCGACCACCGCAAGACTGGTGATTCCGTCTGTTCTGGCGTGATATCCGTCGGCAATCAGCGCGGCGCTGTTGATTTTTCGTCCGATGCGAATGCGCAAAATGGCCACGATCTCATTTCCGATAAAACCCGCGACTCCAGCGAGCATAACCCAGAAAAGGTGCTGAAGAACCTGGGGATGGAGGAAACGATAGACCGCCTCGAAAGCCGCAACCGAAGCGCTCAGGAAGATTATGGCCACAATGGCGATTCCGGCGAAATCCTCAACGCGCCCATACCCGTAGTTGAATCGGGCATTGGGTCTGATACGAGCCAACCTGAAGGCTATCCACAAGGGAAAGGCAGTTGTGGCATCGGCGACATTGTGGATAAGGTCAGAGGCCAGACCGATACTTCCTGATTTGAGAACAATGGCAAACTGGCACCCGGCGGTGATCAACAAGATCAGGAAAGACCACTTGACCGCCCGGATGCCATCTTCGCTTGTCGTAATGGTGCTATCGAGCGTTCCGTGAGTGTGCTCGTGTGATGAGCTGTGACTGTGCCCATAATGATCTTCGGGAGATTTTCCCAGCCCTAAAAAACCCATGACTGAATGAAAGAATGAGTGAAGGCTTTGCATCAACATCTGCCAATGTACTTGAATGTGTCTACAGAGGTGAGTGAATTAGGAGATGATCGGTCCGATGGCGTTTCGAAACGGTGGTCGATCTTTTCGTGAACCATTATTTTTTTGACAAGCGTACGCCCCATTGCCCCCATCCGGCGGGAGATATTGAGACAGGAAGCCTCCCCTTCGATCAGGGAAGCTCTATTGCTTATCTGCCCGGCAATGGGTTTTGGGTGTTTGGCAATATCAAGACTGGATATGTATTTTTTCATAGTCACATACTATACCTAGGGATAGTATATTTCAATCTTGGCAAGGGTACGCCCAATCACGCAGGGTATTGTCATGAAGACAGGTGCTTTCCCGCATTCATATTCAGGGAAATTTACTCATGAAATATTCTTCAGGTTTTTCTGGATTTCAAGAACCCAGTCGAGATTCACATCCAGTGTCGTGGCGATTTCGGAGGGGCTCAGGTGGGTTCTAATGAGCAG
>JAKCCY010000188.1 GCA_021838765.1 Nitrospirota bacterium | reverse complement strand
AGATGTTCAAGCGCCGTGGATGGGGAACCTATATGGCTTTGGCTATCGGCGGTGACATCATCTCCAATACCACCTATGCAGATGTGCTGAAACAGATCAAGGGAGATCCGAAGGTCAAGGCTGTCGTGATGCTTGGAGAGCCCGGAGGGGCTTACGAAGAGCAGGTTGCCGACCTGATAACCTCAGGTGGCTTCGACAAGCCCGTTGCCGCATTTATTTCCGGAAGATTCCAGGAGAGGATGCCTGAGGGTGTAGCCTTTGGACATGCCGGTGCAATCGTGGAGCGGGGCATGGGGAAGGCTACCGATAAAATATCCCGCCTTGAAGCTGCCGGAAAGAAGTTTCCAGTGAAGGTCGCCTTCTATTATCACGATCTGGTGAAGGCGATCGAGTCGCTCGGCGTTCCTCGTGACTTTGAGGACAGCACTGCCGAGCACGTTAAGCCCCTATACTCAACGATCTAGGGGAACGCACGTCACAACGAATGGGGGTGAAGGCAAATGGCAGAAGAAAGATCGCAGATGGCAACCGGTCCTGCAATCATCGGGGGAATCGCGATTCTTGCAGGGCTTCTCTTTTACATCATCTTCCTCGGACGGGGAGCAGAAACAGCCAATCACATGACGGGATGGCTTCCTGGTTCTTCCACACATCTCTGGCCGTAATGCACTAATTCCCAATTCCTTATTCCGATTATAGCCCCTGCTCTCCCCACTCGATCGATGGGGAAAACAGGGGCTTTTTTTGTCGATGATTCCATGGCATAATATTAAGACGCAAATTCTAGATTCCCGATATCGTTCGATTTTGCGGAGATCCCAGAGGATTTCCGGGGCGACTCATCGTTTGAGCCGAAGGTCCTGCCCGGAGAAATCAGACCCATTCCCCCAAGGAGATTAAGCAATGGCGCTTAACCTGACACAGAAAATCTTCAAAGATCACTTGGTTTCCGGAGAAATGGTTGCCGGAAAGGAAGTCGCAATCCGTATCGATCAGACCCTGACACAGGATGCCACCGGAACCATGTCCTACCTTCAGTTTGAAGCCCTTGGACTTGACCGTGTAAAGACAGAGCTTTCGGTCTCCTACGTCGACCACAATATGCTCCAGACGGGATTTGAGAATGCGGACGACCATCGTTACCTTCAGACGGTTGCTGCCCGTTATGGAATTGTCTTCTCCCGCCCCGGGAATGGAATCTGCCATCAGGTTCACCTCGAACGATTCGGCAAGCCAGGAAAAACCCTTCTCGGATCTGACAGCCATACCCCCACTAACGGTGGCCTTGGTATGATTGCCATTGGCGCAGGTGGTCTCGATGTTGCCCTTGCTATGGGGGGAGAGCCTTTTTATACGGCCATGCCAAAGGTTGTTCTTGTGAAGCTGACCGGAAAGCTTCAGCCTTTTGTCTCAGCCAAGGATGTCATTCTCGAGCTTCTTCGTCGTCTGACAGTCAAGGGCGGTGTTGGCCGGATTTTCGAGTATGGTGGCGAAGGTGTGGCGAGCCTGTCGGTTCCGGAGCGCTCAACTATCACAAACATGGGCGCAGAGCTTGGAGCAACGACCTCAATCTTCCCCTCTGACGAGCAAACCCGGAAATATCTCAAAGCTCAGGGACGTGAAAATGATTATGTGGCCTTGGCCGCAGATCCCGGCGCAACCTACGATGAGACCGTCGAGATCGATCTGAACACCCTTGAGCCCCTGATCGCCCAGCCTCACTCCCCGGACAATGTCGTCAAGGTCCGTGAAATTGCGGGAATTCCTGTGAGCCAGGTTGCCATTGGATCCTGCACAAATTCTTCCTACAAGGATCTTTTGGGAATCGCGGCAATCATGAAGGGGAAGACGGTTCATCCTTCCGTTAGCCTTGGATTTTCTCCGGGATCCCGTCAGACCCTCGAGATGATCTCCCAGAATGGAGTTTTAGGCGATCTGATCACCTCCGGCGCCCGCCTTTTAGAGTCTGCATGCGGTCCTTGCATTGGTATGGGCTTTGCTCCCCCTTCTGGCGGCGTCTCTGTGCGAACCTTTAACCGTAACTTTGAAGGACGCTCCGGAACCAAGGATGCCAAGGTCTATCTTGCAAGCCCCGAAGTGGCAGCAGCCTGTGCCATTACTGGTGTGATCACCGACCCGAGAGATCTGGGTGTGGCTCCCAAGACCGTTGATCTCCCAGAGAAGTATGTTCTGGATGACCGAATGATGATCTTTCCTCCAAAGGAAGGTGCTGGAATCGAAGTTCTTCGTGGGCCAAACATCAAGCCTCTTCCAACTCGGGATCGAATCTCCGAGACTGTGACGGGGTCGGTTCTCCTCAAGGTCGGTGACAACATCACGACCGATCACATCATGCCGGCAGGCGCCAAGGTCCTTCCGCTTCGCTCGAATGTTCCGGCAATCTCTCAGTATGTTTTCGAGTCGGTTGACCCAACATTCCCCAAACGCGCCAAAGAAGCGGGCGGCGGCTTTATTGTTGGTGGTGCCAATTATGGACAAGGCTCAAGCCGTGAACATGCCGCTCTCGCCCCCATGTATCTGGGTGTGAAGGCCGTCATCGTGAAGGGCTTTGCCCGCATTCACCTGGCCAACCTAATCAACTTCGGAATTCTTCCTCTGACGTTTGTGAATGAGGCAGACTATGACAAGATTGATCGCGATGATCAGCTTGAGTTCAGCACGGCAGGGCTTGAAAAGGGAACTCTTGTCCTGAAGAATCTGACGAAAAAAATCGAGATCCCCGTGAAGCATTCCCTGACGGCCCGCGACCTTGAAATTGTCCGTGCCGGAGGAACCTTGGCCTATGTCAAGGGCCGAGCCCGATAGGATCCTACTGCACACTCGGGGGACCGTTCAATACGGTCCCCTTTTTTTGCCTTTTTCCCGATCACTTTATCGAAAGGAATCCGGATGAGCAAGGAGCCACAAGGAAAGGAACTGAACTGGAAAACCCGCGTTGGCGGGCAGGTGGATGGAAAGCCGGTGGTTCGAGGGTATCCCCTCGACGATCTTGTGGGACGAGTGTCTTTTGCCGAAGCCATTTTCCTGATCCTGAAGGGAGAGCTACCCTCAGAGCGCGAGAAAAAGATGATGGAAGCAATGTTGGTGGCTTGCATCGACAATGGAATCGGACCACCTTCAGTCGTGGCGGCAAGAACGGTTTTCTCCGGAGGAAATCCACTCAATGCAGCCGTGGGTGCCGGGGTTCTGACTCTGGGAGATTCACATGGAGGGGCAATCGAGCAGTGCGCCCGGATCTATCAGGAAAACTTCCCGGCTGATGTTGTTGATATTCGTGCCCATGCCAAGGCGGTCGTTGAGGAGTTCGACAAGAAGAAAAAGCGGCTTCCAGGCTATGGTCACAAATTATACAAGCGTGATCCCCGAACCCTCCGACTTCTTGAACTTGCCAAGGAGTATGGATATATGGGGCGTTTTGTCGAATTTGCCGTTGCCGTCCAGGATGAACTTGAAGCGAAGAGCGGAAAGAATCTTCCTTTGAACGTCGATGGAATGATTGCTGCGGTAATTTCAGAGATGGGCCTTTCCTGGAAAAATGGAAAGGGACTTTTTATCATCGGTCGAATCCCGGGCCTTGTTGCTCATGTGGTTGAGGAGTGGGAACGCGAAAAACCATTTCGCCGACTCGAAGAGGGAACCTATGCCTATGATGGGACCCCTGTTCGCCCTGTTCCCGGAACCCGTTAGTCTTGCATACCAGGAGGGGACGTTCGTCCCCTCCGATTTTCTGTGGCTCCTGATATTGCCGAAACACACATGAGTCACTCTTAGAATAGGTTTCATGGCATATCTTGTCTTTTTCCTTTTTTTCTCAATCATCCTTCTCGATAAATGAGGTGGTCCGTGCCAGAAGAGCCCTCCCCCAATCCTGCGATTCCTCCCCAACTGGAAGAAATAGAGCAAAAATTTCCTTCCTGGTATCTGGGAGGTGTCAAGCTCGTCCTTTTGACGCTCCTTCTCGTGCAATTTCTTGCCATGGTTTGGGGAATTTGGGAGACAATCGAGCAGGCCTTCATTCATGCGCAGCGAGGGCTTCTTTCCCTGCTCAAGTCGATGATTGTCAATATTCTTCTCTTGCTTGCGCTTCTTGAAGTCTCACGAACCATTCTGACGTACTTTACTTTGGGTCGGGTAAAGGTTACCTACATCGTTGATTCTGTTCTGGCAGTTCTCTTGTCCGAGACTCTTGTCACCTGGTTTTCCAATGAGCCGCTATCGAGATATGTCGAGCTGGTGATGGTTCTGCTTGCACTGACGTTTTTACGCGTCATTGCCATTCGCTATCATCCCTCAAGCGGTGCCAAGGAAAAGAAACCCTTCCTCGATCCCACTCTTCCGGGAGGGTGGTATCGCCGG
>JAKCCY010000187.1 GCA_021838765.1 Nitrospirota bacterium | reverse complement strand
GATCTAATCCTTCTCGATCATTGCCGATCTCCGATCATCAGGTTTAAAGACAGCAAATTCCGGGATCCATTAACTCGGGTACCCCAAAACTCAAGTCCCCATGTAAAACCGGCTCGTCCTTTTCAGCCGTTCGACAAGAAAAGACCGGGCTTTTTCTGAACTCCCGGACTCAATATGGAGGGGCAGGATCGTATTCGATGGCAAGCTGAATAAGCTGGGCAGCCTCCGGTCCTGCAATTTTCCCGGCCAAGTCCAGTGCCAGATCGATCCCTGGCGATACACCCGCTCCAGTGACGAATTTTCCATCCCAGACAACCCGTTCCGGATTAGGAATGGCGCCGTACTTCACAAGTTCCTCCCTAGCCAGCCAATGGGTCGTGGCATAGCGTCCCTGCAGAAGCCCGGCAGCGGCCAAAAGGAGGGCTCCGGTACACACTGCTGCCACAAATCGGGAATGCGATCCCTGATTCCTCAAGAAAGTCATCAATCCGGGATGGCTCATCATATCCATTTGCCCGAGACCGCCCGTCACGACAAAAGTATCAATAGAAGGGCAGTCAAGAAACCCGACATCCGCTTCGACGGCAATCCCCTTCTCGGAAAGAACCTTTCCAGCCTTTTCGGAGACAAGATAACACCTGGCATCGAGACGGGAAAGGACCTCATGGGGTCCCACGAGATTCAGTGCGTTGAAGCCAGGTATATCACGAATCCAATATCCATTTTTCCAGGTCTTTCCACGATGTCCTCCTGACATAGGACAAAGGAACCTCGCATAGCGATCAGCGGGTCTTCACCCCATCGCAGACCACGAAACAGCGACAACCCGGTCATCGAGAACGCGCCCTTTATGGTCGGTATTCGCGGGAACGAGGAATATTTCTCCTGCACTGATCGATCGGGTTTCATCTCCGACCGTCATCTCCATTTTGCCTTCAAGGATCAGGGTCACAACATCTTCCGGATGGCGATGGTTGGGAATCAGGGCTCCGGGATCAAAGACCATCCGTCTCACCTGATGGCTTCCCAGGAACTGGGATTGGACCCGAACCCCTTTCTCGACCTCCTCGGCTTCTTCTGGTCGGAAAGAGCGAAAAAACGAATTGCCTTCCATCATTGTCCCTCAGGTGTTTACGATTTAAAGTCCAAGATCGCTGAGTCCCGGATGATCATCCGGGCGTCGGCCTTGAGGCCAGTGGAATTTCCGGTCCTCTCCCCGGATGGGAAGATCATTGATGGATGCCAGTCGCCGAGACATCAGGCCGTTCGGGGCGAACTCCCAGTTCTCGTTTCCGTAGGAACGAAACCAGCATCCCGAATCGTTGTGCCATTCGTAGGCAAATCGTACTGCGATACGCGATCCTTCAAAAGTCCAAAGTTCCTTGATCAAGCGATATTCAAGCTCTCTATTCCACTTTCGGGTCAAGAACCTGATGATCTCTTCTCGCCCGACCAGAAACTCGGCGCGATTTCTCCATTGGCTATCGAGCGTATAAGCAAGGGCCACCTTCTCAGGAATTCTTGCGTTCCATCCATCTTCCGCCATTCGGACCTTCTGGAGAGCTGTTTCCTTCGTAAAGGGAGGAAAGGGTGCTCTTGCTTCATCATGAATGATCATTGGAATCCCTTTCTGGCCATAACAAGACCCGCTTCTTTTCAGCGAACTTTTGAACGCTCCTTCAGTTTCCGGATATACAGAGCAGACCGTTCAGGCATATTGCCATCTGGGTTATCTGGAACAGGCATTCCCGGAACGAAGGCAAGCGGCACCACTCCCGCCCAAAAGGGAAGTGCCAAGTCTTCCTCGGCATCTTCAGGGGGGCCGGACCGGATCTTCGCCGAAGCTTCATGAATGGGGAGGGAAATAATGGCCGTCCGACGAATCTCAGAGTCATCCGGTGGTCGACAGTCGGCCGTTCGTCCCGGCAGAATATGCTCCACAAGAGCCCCCATGGCAAGGAGCTTTTCCTCATTCTCCTTAACAAGAGAGCAGGGGCCCACAATCATCACAGAACGGTAGTTCATGGAATGATGGAGAGCCGAGCGAGCCAGAACCAGTCCGTCAAGAAGCGTCACCGTGACGCAGATCTCCTGACAGGTCCGCGCCTCATCGGCAAGCCGGCTGGCATGGGAACCATGCAGATACAGCATATCTCCGATCCGGGCATAAGCCATCGGAATCACAAATGGCGCTTTTTCCCTCACAAATCCCACATGGCACAGGAACGCTTCATCCAGAATTGCGTAAATGGCATCCCGGTCGTAGGTTCCTCTCTGAGGCTTCCGTTTAAAAGTGGTCCTGCCGGATGGTGCAAAATGATTCAGATCGGTCATACCTTCTCCTCTTGACGGTCAATCCGGTCGATATTGGAATCCCTTTCCGGGGAATTCCTTCGAAGGTTAAGCCGGTTTTTTTGTTGCCCGAAAGAATCGAAATTCTCCGGGTCGAGCCATTTGAGAAACTTCACCCTCAAATCGGGCCATTCGCAATCGAGAATCGAGTACCATGCAGTATCACGATTATGTCCCTTGACGACAGTTGCCTGTCTGAAAACACCCTCGAATGTAAACCCGAGCCTTTCGGCCGCAGCGCGTGAAGGAGCATTGAGCGCGTTACATTTCCATTCGTATCGCCGGAATCCGAGGGAGAAAGCATACTCCATCATCAGAAACATGGCTTCAGTCGCGATGGCAGTGCGCTGGAGCAACGGAGAAAAACAAAGGCATCCGACTTCGATCGATCCGTTTTTTGGATCAATTCGCAAGAAGGCCGCGATCCCAGTCGCTTTTCCCGTAGCAGAATCAATGATGGCAAAATAGAGCGGGTCAGACGGCTTTGATACTTCGTCCATCCACAGAGAAAAGTCCTTCAATGTCTCAAATGGGCCATAGGGAAGATATGTCCAGAGACGCCCTTCCGAATCGAGTCCGTAGGCAAAAAAAAGATCTACGGCATGACGTCCGGTATCGAGCGGTTCGATCCGGCAATAGCGACCCAAGATGGGCGCCCGGGACGGCGGGTCCGGAGCTTGCCAGTTCTCGACCGGAAATCCGACAGGTTGCCCAAGGTGATTGAGGAAAGAGTCCATTTCCATTCTCCGTGACGGGTTGATATCGTTCCCCTTCCCCGTTGCGGGTAAGAGGACAAAGATTGATGAAGTATCTTCAGTGCTTTGGTGATCGAAAGGAATCCGAGAGCCGGGCATCAAGGAAGTCTTTTTCCGGCTTGCGCCAATCCTTCAATGGGATATGGTGGTTTGCCGTACCGTCAAGGATAAAGATATTCGGAGTGCCCTGCCCGTCCAGGAGACGGTGCAGCGTTTCACTTTGTCCGACATCAATAATGCGATCCTGCCCCCCCGCAATCATAAGGATGGGCATTGTCAGATGTGAAATATGGGGAAGCAGGGAGCGAAGAGCCGTGGAGTTCTCGATCCCCCCATCCATCGCGATATTATGTTCCAGTTCTTTTTTGATGCCAGGAGGAAGCTTCCATTTGGCGGTCTGCCACTTTTGAACCATCTCCTTAAAATCATAGAACCCGGAAATCAGCACCAAAGCAGCAACTTTGTTTCGTGAGGCAACCATCCCCGCAACAGTCGCCCCACAGCTGATGCCGACGATCCCTATTCGCTTTGGATCAACATCCGGGCGCTGGCGAATATACGTCAATGCTGCATCGAGACTTTTTTGTGAGGCCATTCCACAGAAATCAGGAGCACCATCCGATTGTCCATAACCGGGTAGCGATATCGCCACGGAGAGATATCCCCTCTTCGCATCAGAGCCAAGAATGCCCGATTTGACAAACATCAGTCCTCCGGGCTTATCCCCTTTTTGCATCCCATGCACATAGATAATGACCGGGTATTTTTGATTTTTTCCCTCTTCGGCCGCTTCAGATGGTTCCTGCCAGTAAACCTCAACTCTATTTATTTGCCCGTTCATTCCATGAGCAAGCAAAAATTGGTGATGCGTTTCCATGCGGCGGATCATGGGGATGGCAACGGTCGGAACGAGAACAAGAAAAGCAGCCAGAACAGCAAGCAGTACCGTCATTTTACGTCTCATTCCAAAATCCTTCCTGAAGTCATGTTTTCCTGGAAAATCATGGCGTTCTGTTTTTTCATTTCTACTTTCAGCAATATTCTCTTATACACTCAAGGACTGACCTGTTTCGGCTGAAAACATGATCCCATCCACTCAGAAATCCATTATAAATACTCTGGACAGATTTCTTCATCCCGCCGGTTCCGCTCTCTCCGGTTCATCAACCTCTCATTAGCCACCTGAGGAATGATGCATTCGGTCACCCCTCGTTATGAAGGATAACGGGAACAGAAATTTTTACTGTCTCTTCCACGTCTTTCTCAGGAATGATCCATTTTGACATAATTTCTGTTTTCAATTTTTTGGTAGCGTAGTCAAGTGGAGACC
>JAKCCY010000186.1 GCA_021838765.1 Nitrospirota bacterium | reverse complement strand
AGAAGTCTTTCCCAAAAGACAAAAAAAAGGATCCTCAAGATGAAAACTTGGCTCTATCTTTGGCAGAATGACTTGAAGAATATTCTAAAAATAGAGTGAAAATCATATGCCGAATGATCATGTTGATCAATTTTCTTTAAAGAATAAAAAGTCGATTCCTAAATGTGATTAGCTCTCTTGAGCTGGTCTAAAATGGGCTTATCATACATTCAGAAAGTCGCTGGAGTTTACCAATGGGTTCTAGAAGTTTTTTAAGAAAAGTAGTTATGTTTAATATGTTAAGTTTTTAAGAAAAATAAAAGATCACAATACCAAGGAAAGTAAAAAGGTGAAATGGAAGTAAAGTATTTTAACAATCTAAAAAATATTAAAATAAAAATATTCCAAAAATCCGGGTTTGTTGGTGGGGCTGAAGTCAATCTCCATCGTTGGGTTAAATACTTTCAAGATCAATTCGGTATTGATTTTTCTTTTTGTGGTCCTGGAGAAGGATTATTTTTTGACTGGTTAAAAAAAGATGGCTATGAGTGTTCTTACTCCTCTCTCCCTGATTGGCGAAAAGGAAAAAACTTTTTTTCCCGTTATTTAGCTCAGGTTAATCTTCTTAAGATTTTTAAAAATAAAAAAATTGATCTTATTTTTTCGAATGATTTTTTTTATGCTCCTTACGCAGTCTATCTCGGGCAAAAATTGGGAGTTCCTGTCGTTATCCACGTTCAATCGGATTGCGATGAAAAACGCATTTCTCAATATCAATTGAACAGGGCTGACGGAGTTATTGTGACAACAGAGTCAACCTATTTAAAGTTAGCTGGAAAATTAAATGAAGCTTTACTTGTTAAAATCCCTTGTGGTGTTGAAAAACCTACTTTAAATTCATTTGTCAAAAAAAAAATTAAGAAATCTTCTAATACAGTATTTGGTATTGCCTCAAATGTTCTGCCTCATAAAGGAATAGATTTTTTTATTTCCCTCATTGAGTTATTAAAAGAAAGTGAAAATTGGGAAATTATTTGGGTGGGTGGGGATCCTCAGGGGAAAGTTGATAGTCTTAAAGAAAAAGTAAGCTCATTAGGACTTTCTGATCGAGTAACGTTTCTCGGATTCAGAGAAGATATGGATGATTTTTACTCTTCCATTGACTGTTTGATTCATCCTGCGCAATTTGAACCTTTTGGTATTGTATTGATTGAAGCAATGAGCCATGGACTTCCTGTGATATCAACCAATACAAGTGGAGGGTGGGAGATCTTGGGAGATATTGATGCGGGACAATGGCTTGTTCCTTTGGATGGTTGGAAAGAGATGGGTGAAAAAATGATTCAGTTAATTCAAAAAACTTATCAAGAAAGAGAACAAATAGGATATTTTTTTTATGAAAAATATAAAAACCAATATACACTAGAGGTATCAATGAATAAAATGGAACATTTTTTTTCTAGAATTATTGAAAAAAGATCCAAGGGGATATTATCAAAATTAACTTAAAGGCATACACTTCCACTCCCTCATCTCCTCTAGGTGATCAGTAGTTGATGATCCTATGGATTTTTCCTTCATCTTATTTTTATAAAACATAAAAGTTGTAACTATTTGTTAATATCTTGTCTGACTAGTCAATCCATCAGGAAGAGCAGAAAAATAAAAACAATAATCAGGTTGATAGCAACTTAAGAGGCAGTCAGACTTTTGGAATTGGCTTGACCTATGAAAATCCGACTATCGGATCTGAGGGGGCTTTGACATCTGTGTTACCAACTCGGATCATTGTAAGAATCCCCAACTGGATAGGGGATGCAATTGTTTCCCTATCTTCCATCCAGGCGATACGATCACGCTATCAGAATGTTCAAATCTCTGTAATGGGTCCGGAACCCATTACAGCTCTCTTGTCCGAATTCTCGGATGTGGTGTCCTATAACCCCACCAATATTTCATCGAAGATTTTTTTTGATTTGGGGTTTTGTTTTCCCCTTTCGTTTCGCTCCGCCTATGAACTCTGGCGAATTCCCTGCAAGGAGAGAATCGGCTACGCCCATGAGGGGAGATCTTTTTTTCTCAGTCGCCGGCTGAATTATCCTGCATGGGCCAACCATCATTTCCATCAGGTTACTTACTATCAGGAGATGGTGCAGTCTGTTTTTCACGACCTCTCCTTTAACCCTCCGAAGCTTGTTGTCCCGGATTCCCGCAGAAGGGATGCGATGGCTCGCCATTTGGGAGCTCTTGATGGTCGAGAGATTCTTCTTGCGGTCAATCCCGGTGCTTTTTTTGGAAGCGCCAAGACCTGGCCATCCTCCTATTTCATCTCCCTTCTTTCCCGTTTGCTGATCGATTATCCCAGTATTCGGATCATCCTTTTTTCCGGGGGGAAGGATCGTGAAAAAGCGGATGTGCTCGAACGGGCGCTTCCGAAAGAGAAGGTCGTGGCTCTTCAGGGAAAAACCGCTCTTTCAGATAGTCTTGCGATCCTATCCGGATGCGATTATCTTTTGACAAACGATTCGGGAATGATGCATATGGGTGGGGCTCTTGGTCTACCCGGTACTGTATTTTTTGGTCCCACAGACCCTGTAGCGACAGGGCCATTGGGTGGAAAAATACGAGTTCTGAGCCATCATGTGACTTGTGCTCCGTGCCTTCTCCGGGAATGTCCCATCGATCACAGGTGCATGACCGGTCTGACTTGGGAAATTGCACATGGTCCCATTTTTGAGGATCTGCGGAGAATCCGGATGCAAAAAGAACAGGGAGTGACAGCATCAGAATTGGAGAGTTCAGGAAGTGAGGTCATGAACACTTGAAAAAAAGGCCCATCGTTCTTGCCGACAGGGATGGCACCCTGATCCGGCATATTCCATACTTGTCAAAACTGTCCGATGTTGAATTTCTTCCGGGGGTTCTTTCATCCATCAGAAGGCTCAATTCCTTGAAGATTCCGGTTGTGGTGGTCACCAATCAGTCCGGAGTGGCCAGAGGATATTTTGGAGAGGATTTTGTCCGGGAAACACACTCTTATATGAACGGAATCCTCAAAAAAGAAGGAGCTCATCTCGATGGATTCTTCTATTGCCCCCATTTCAGGGAGGCTTCCGTGGATCGTTACCGGGTCTCTTGTGGTTGCAGGAAGCCTCTTCCGGGAATGCTGGAAGAGGCTTTGGATGTTTTTCATGGGGATCCCGGATCTTCGATGATGGTGGGGGATTCAGAAGGGGATGTTCTTGCGGGGAAGTCTTTGGGATGTCATAATTTCTGGATACTTCCCCAAGAAGCAGGAAAGAGGGATGATCTCGCCTTTCGAGTATCCTCCTTCGAGGAGGCGGTCAACCTCTTTCTGTCAGATACCGAATTGCTGGAGTAGGTTTTTAGACTTGCCCAAATGTGAAAATTGGGGCGACAGAAATTCACTCTTGTTTGAAGTCGAAAGGAACATCATGGCTCTTGATCCGTTTTTAAAGTCCATTCTCGTCTGCCCCAAGTGCAAGGGGGATTTGATTGAGGAAACCTCTCCGCCCGGGCTTGTCTGCGAGAGTTGCCAGCTGGTCTATCCGATCAGGGAAGATATTCCCATCATGCTGATTGAAGAAGCTCATGCGAAGGGTGACCATTCTTCTCCGTGATCACCCCCCCTTTGTTGAGCAGGTTGGAGAATACCAAAAAAAAGAACGTTCTGTTGGTCGGCTTGCGGGCATTTGGTGATATGGTCCTGACACAGCCGGCCATTTCCGCTGTCAGGGACTCCTGTCCCGATGCTCGCATCGACTATGTCATGGAAGCGGCGTATTCTTCGCTCTTCGATGAAGAGCCGGATTTGACCCGGGTGCTTTCACTCCCCAGACGCAATCAAGAGAAAAAGGAATCGTCTTTTGACTATTACAAGCGATACGGATCTTTTCTTCGGGAGATCCGGAGCGCATCGTACGATGTGGCTGTTGACCTTTTCTCCCGTGGGCCCCGTTCGAGATCCTTGGTGTTCGCAAGCGGAGCGGGAAGAAGAGTTGGTACGGCCGACCACAAAAATCTCTTGATCGACCACGTTGTCTATACGGATCAGATTGTCGTTCCCAATCAATTGACCCATCTGACGGATCAGATCCTTCATGTCATGAGTCGTCTCGGTTTTAAAACCCAGCGTAATCTCCCCAGATTTGTCGTGACCCCGGAGAATGATTTGTCTGCCCGGAGTCTTCTTGGAAGTTTTGGAGAAAAATACGCTGGAGAATTCATGATCCTTTTCCCGGGATCGGGATCCTCCACAAAAAACTGGCCGGCAGACCGATATGTCGAATTGGGCTTCGAGCTTTTGCGAAAGGGGTTTCCCTTGCTGGTTCTGGGTGGAAAGAATGATTCCGATGCTGTGGGATCCGTTGTTCGGGGACTGGATGCTTTGCCTGGAGTTTATCTTTCCCGATTCAGGGGAATTGTTCAGAATGACCTGAATACCTTAAAGGGAATCATTTCCTTGTCGACCGGTGCGATCGGCAATGATTCCGGCCCTCTTCACCTGATCGGA
>JAKCCY010000185.1 GCA_021838765.1 Nitrospirota bacterium | reverse complement strand
ATGCACTTCTTGGCGGGTCGGACCTTCTGGTCATCGGCCGTCCTTTTTTGAACAGTCCTGACCCCAAAAGGCTGCTTTCAGATCTTCTTGGGCTCTAGGGGCCCAACCTTCACGACTCTTCTCCATTTAACAGGATTTAAGGTCAGCGTCAGAATTGACCATGGCCCATCCTGAAGAGTTTGTTCTGTTCCTGGAATCTTGTTGACAGAAGCTCCATTCTAGGCCAGACAGAATGAGGGAGGTATCTCCCCGCGCTCATAGAATTTCTTGCAGATAGCATCCATAACCCGGTCAAAAAACAGCCCGGAATCTAAATCGTTCCATCCTGCTTTAGAAAAAATGTTTTTTCCATTATTTTCTCCGGATAAAGTCTGAAGATCGATCGAGTAGATTCCTGCCAGGATTTTGGCCAGCTGTTCACAATGGTGGAAGAGATCCATGTTCGTCACCCATCCCCCTCTTCGAAGGAAAATACGCGGAAAAACACGACCCAGAAAACTGTTGACAGCATCCTCCAAGTTCATAGCGGGCATGGATCTGGCCCATCGCATGGTTCTAACGAACACCGAATTCGGAACAGCGAAGGCCGACACCTTGGACTTGTATGTTTCGTCGCCTATTTCAAAAGAATCCAAAATGACAACCAGACTATTGTCTTTGAAAAAAGAAATTTTAGAAGTCTCTTTTTTCGAAGAAAGGAGGTCCCAGACAGAGGGGACTTCACAGAACACCCATTCCGGCTTGATTGCACTGGAATCCAAAAGAGCCGGGATCAGTTCCGGAAAGATCCTATGTTCCTGTCCATTCTTGCGGACATAAAATCGGATTTCTTCAAGATAATGACTGGGGCTCTTCATCAATAATGAGGCCTTTCTGACTGCATTTTTCCCTTTGATCCGGATCATGAAACCTCCCAAATATTTGGTAGCGCATTCATTTCCATGCCATTACGCTAGAGGGTCGGAGCCTTTTCGAAAGGCCCCGACCGCCAACGTTAATCAAGAGAAAAGAATGATCACACTTCCGTTTTGACAAAATAATCTGGAAGCCGATGCGCCAGTTGAGGCAGCGATGTTGTTCTTTGAATCATGATTGCTCGTCACCTTTTTGACCTAGGTATTCTCCAACTGTTTCCAGGAGGAGGATTAGCCAGACGTACAGGCTGTTCGATATTCTCTGATTGAGGGAAATGTTTCTGGAAATCCTCTTGGAAAGTTTTTCTGTTAGTCCAAAATGGAGGATCCGGGCAGATAGAATTGGGGAGCAAGGATCGATAAGAACCGCTTCCTTCAATGTACGTGCAGACCCTGTTCGGCAGCTGAGAAAAAGAGTACCGCTTCCGTTGCCCTGACATGCAAGATATTCTTGCGCCACAAGATTCATCCCGTCATTGGTTGATGTGATGAGTGCACCTCTAGCCATTCGGTAGAGCCCTGCAAGGTGCGGCTGAGAGAGTGTTGTTTCGACCGATCGGAGTGGAACCCATCCGCAACTCGACCATTTTGAATTAAACTCATGAATGGCGACTCGGAGTCGCTTCTGGTAAGTTTCATACGCCTTCTGACTTGAACGGGTTGGAACTGCAATCTGCAAAAAAGAAACTTGTCCCCGCCATTGAGGGAAGAGCGTAAAAAAGGAATCCAGAATTGAAAGACGTTCAAAAAACCCCTTCGTATAGTCCATCCTGTCAACGGAAATCATAAATGGGCTTTCAGGAGAAATCTCCAATTCCTGTAAAAACGCTTTGGCAAAAGACACATTTTCAGGTTGCAATGACAAATTCAGAAAATGGGACGAATCAATCCCAATAGCCATCACTTTTGTTTGAATGGTCCGATTGCTCCATACCAATTGTCCCTTCCCCTTCATTTTGGCTTCAGGAAGAAAAGTCCAGACGGCAGCCAGAAATCGGTCCCTATCCCTTGATGTCTGAAATCCTGCTATATCATGGGCTAGGACGCTTTCGAGAAGGGCTTTCGACTCGGGAATCTTCACGAAATCAGATAATGATGGCCAAGGAATATGGCAAAAGAAAGCAAGCGGCGGGAGTGTTTGTCTACATTCATTCCTAATCCAATAAGCGACTCGCATCAGTTGATAATCATGGATCCATACAAGCCCTGGCCGCTCTTCCTTCAGCGTCTCCAGAACTTTGTGGGCGAACAACTGATTAACCTGATCATAATGAAGGAAATCCCCTGTAGAAGACGAAATATATTCCCCGTTCCCATGAAACAGTGGCCAAAGGAGTCCATTGGAGTACCTGTTGTAAGAGTCTTTCTGTACCGAATCCGAAATGTCGACTCGATGAAGCAGATACCCCGGTCCTTTGTCTGAAGGAACAGGGAAGGAATCAGGTCCCCCTGAATCCCGGCAAGCGATCCAGATGCCCCCCGACTGTTCCAACAACGCATGAAGCGCCTGACTAACACCTCCCGCCGGGTATTTCAGATCACTTCCCTGACCAAACACAATCGGTTCCCGGCTCGTCACAATGCACAAGGACGAATGGCCAAGAGTTTTTTGAAGAACCTTCTTGGCTTTTTCAAAACCATATTGTGAGAGAACTTCCCCAGGTGGGGCGGAAACCGAAGAATAGTTTTTCACAGGAGTATCCATGTATGTTTCCCTTGATTTTTTGAAAGAGAAGTTCTCTTTCAAAAAACCTGCCAATGACCAAGTTGAATCCATCGACTCGATGTCCCCCAAAACCTTCCACGTTTTTTCTTCTCTTGGATTGGAGGAGACCGTCTGCGAATCATCCATTCGGGATGGTACTCAAAGGTCAGTTGGTGAACAATTGGCCACTTGACCAATCTTCCGTATTGGGGTGTGTGTGCTATTCGGGTAATCTGAATGAAAAAAGGAACTTCAGGAGATCGTAAACTTTCTGAACGGATTGGGCTCGTGACGCTTGAAGGAGGTGTTCATGAGTGAGAACACTGAAGAGTCTTCATCGCTTGTAAAAAAAATAATTTTAATGACAAAACGATTCTGTTATCCACTCCCCTTTAGATCTTATTCCTTTCCATCAATTCACTCCTTTCTCCTCTCCTCGAGGAAAATTTCAGCTTTTTTACCAGGAATGGTTTGATTCCGCCCCCCACCACAATCGTTCCGACGATTGTCCAGAATACTGTTCCATGAACCGATCCCGGAAGCCGTGATTCAAAAAGCGAAGCCAAGGTTGCCGACATGATTCCTGTTTCTCTGGTGGCTGCCATGAAGATCCGCTCTTGACGGGAAACCCCGGAGAGATGGTCAGAAGGAAGCAAAAGAAAGATGGTTGCCGGACGAACCAGGAAGATAAAACCTGCGATAAACAAAACAAGAAGCCATGGGGATATTCCAAACGCCTGGAATTTCATATGCGCCCCAAGGACGGTAAAAATCGCCACCCTGGCCAGGAAGGCTGTTGCTCCAGCTCCTTCACGAATCCGTAAAATGCCCGGAAGTGGACCCGGACGGATGCCCAAATCAAAAGTGCGGGGATTTCCCAGAACAACACCCAGAACATACACCGCCAGGAATCCGGAGGCATGAAATTTTTCACTGAGGAGATAACTTCCACCCACCGCGGCAATTCCGACAATCTGGGCATTTTTTGAGAGGTAATCGTACCGGGTATGGGCAATGAGAACAACAGAAAGAGCCCCCAGAAGGACTCCTGCGAGAATACCTGGAACGATAAGACCGAGCGAAACAAGGCCATCGCTGATCCATGTCTGTGTTGATTCGTGGGAAAGAGCAAACTCTGCAACGGAAAAAGTCAAAAGTGCCCCCGTCACATCGCCAAGCGCTGCTTCCGTCATCAGAATATCCCTCACTGCCTTCGGAATGGGAAGTGAGCGCAGGATCGGGACAATCGCCGTTGGATCGGTAGATGCCAGAATCGCCCCCAGAAGGGCTCCCTCCGCCCAGGAAAGATTCAGGATATATCTGGCGAGTAGCATCGTGAGAAAGGCTGACAGAACTATGCCTGCAGTCGTCAGAATACCGATGGTGCGTCGATGCTTCCGAAGTCTCTCGAATGAAGTATCAAGACCGGCATCAAACAGAATGAAAGAGGCCCCTATCGACAGCATAATAGGAGCCCACTCGCCACCATCGGAGGATAAAAATCCAAATCCCGAAGGACCAAGAGCCACCCCAAGTCCCAGAAAGAAAAGGATATCAGGAAGCTTGAACTCCTCAGCCAGTCGAGACAAGACAAGAGACACAATCAAAAAAATTGTGGCCGCAAAAAACAACACATGTGTTGAGAGCATTGATGAAATCCCATCAGTATGGAGCAGTCTTGTGTTAAAAAAGCAAACCGACCGTGCTCATTCATATCCTTGATTTGTGCCCAATGGTTCCTTGTCCAAAACGACAAGGCAAGCGCGACAAGCGTATGAAGAGAAGAATTGGACCGGGAACTCCCGCCAGAATCTTTAATGCCCACAGAAGAACGTTCAGGGAAAGAGTCACCTCCAGTGCAGAAAGTCGGTATGGAGCGATCAACCCTCACCTCCGCA
>JAKCCY010000184.1 GCA_021838765.1 Nitrospirota bacterium | reverse complement strand
AACGAGGCATTTGATATTTCCTGGCAGGCGAAACATCCCTATATTCTTGTAAGCCAAACGTTCTATTATACCGCGTTGATCCTTTTTACAATTATGACGCTGGGTCTGGGATCGATGATCTGGGTTTTGCCAACGCCTTTTGGTGAGCCTGCGCCACAGAATGACCCGTTTGGCCGGGATTTGACCTACAAAGCGTTTGACAAGAACGTAACGCTTCAGAGTGGGGCTCTTCGTGGCGGGTTTCTGTTTTTTTCGCTTCCCGAAAAGAATATGAATTTGAAGAATGCTCAGCTGGTTCTGCATTTCTCACAGAAATCCCCTGCGCCGATCGAAAGGACGCTGATTATTCCATTGAAACCGGGTCTGAACCTCGACAATAATCTTTTAAAACAGATTTTCCATGGATTCTTTTAGCAGAAGGATTCCAGAACCGGAGTCTCCCTGGGGAGATTCCGGTTTTTTATTGATGAGTCAGATGGGTCATGATGTGGGGGATAGGGCTGTTTTCCAATTCACCCAATGAATAATTCGGGATCCGTGAGAGTGTTCTCGCGATCTTAACCGGGTGTTTCAATCAGGGTTGGGTGCGATCAGTTCGATCTCATAGCCTTCCGGAGCATCGATAAAGAAGAAGGTTGTATTTCTGCCCCGGGTGGGTCCGTCTGTAATGGGAACTCCGAGCTTCTTTAGCCGGGAAAGTGTTGTTTCAAGGTCTTCGACAGAAAAGGCCAGATGAACAAGGTCAGGAGGCACGACAACATCGCCGGATCCGGGGAACTCGGCGATTTCGATTTCTTCCTCCGACCCGGGCACCTTCAGATAGGCTATTTTTGATCCCCGGGGAGAGGTGTGATTTGAAGCGAGTGTCAGCCCCAGGATGTCTGTATAGAACCGGACAGTTCTCTCGAGATCAGAGACTCTGAATCGGGTATGGAGAAGTTTTGTAACGAGTGGTTTTTCCAAGAGATCCCTCCTTGCTTAATCCTCGAGTGTCGAGGTGTCTCCTTCCGGAAGCCCAAGTTCCCTGGCTTTCAAAACACGCCGCATGATCTTTCCTGAGCGTGTTCGTGGCAACCATTCAGTGATTTCTATTTCATCAGGCATGGCGATAGCTCCGAGCTCCTCTCTGACATGCTGTCGGATCTTGAGCTCGAGATCCGGGGTCCGTTCGGCATCTTTTCTCAGGATCACGAAGGCCTTGATGACCTCTCCCTTGAGATCGTCCGGTTTTCCGATGACGGCAGCTTCGGAAACACTCGGATGGGAAACGAGCGCGGACTCGATTTCGGCGGTTCCAAGGCGGTGTCCTGCCACCTTGATGACATCATCGACCCGGCCAATCATGTGGAAGAGCCCGTTGGAATCACGTCTGGCGGAGTCACCCGAAAAATAAACTCCGGGGATCTCTTCCCAGTACTTTCTGTATCGTTCCGGATCCTTGTAGACGGTTCGGAACATGGAGGGCCATGGCTTCCGGATGATGACGAAGCCAGCTTCTCCGGGGCCAACGCTTTCCCCCTGGCGATTGACCACATCAGCGATGACTCCGGGAAAAGGTCGTGTCGCCGATCCAGGGACAAGAGGGACGCCCGGAAGGGGTGTGATCATATGCATTCCTGTTTCTGTCTGCCACCAGGTGTCCATGATCGGCAGTCGCCCACCGGTGACATCCCTGAACCAAAGCCATGCTTCCGGATTGATGGGCTCTCCCACCGATCCCAGAAGTCTCAGGGAGGAAAGATCGTACTTTTGGGGCCACTGCTTTCCCAGCCTCATTTGAAGCCTGATCGCTGTTGGGGTTGAGTAGAAAACGGTAACACGGTACTTTTCCACAAGATGCCACCAGCGTCCCGGGTCCGGGTAGTCAGGTGAGCCTTCGGCGAGGAGAACGGTGGCTCCGTTCAGGAGAGGTCCGTATACGATGTAGCTGTGGCCGGTGATCCATCCGGGGTCTGCAACGCAGAAGAAGACATCATCATGATGGAGATTGAAGACCCAGCGGGTGGTCAGAAATGTTCCCACCATGTAGCCCGGGTGGGTATGGACGATCCCCTTGGGTTTCCCGGTGGTTCCCGACGTGTAGAGGATGAAGAGTGGATCGTCGGTTGTGCAGTCGACGGCCTTGAAGAACCCCGAAGAGGCGTGCTTTTTCATCAGGAGATCCATGGGAATCTCGTCGTCTGCAAGGGCAAGATCCGGATTCTCCCGCCTGATGACGATGGTTTTTAGAAGAGATGAAATGGCAGTCCTGGCTTCCCTGGCGGTGTCAAGGAGCGCAATGCGCTTTCCCCTCCGGTAGGCGCAGTCGGCGGTGATAAGAAGTCTCGGTTCCGAGTCTTCCATGCGGCTTTTCAATGCTCCGGCGGAAAATCCGGAAAAGACAACGGTGTGGACCAGTCCACTTCTGGCACATGCGATCATGGAAATAACCTGCTCCGGAGTGGGTGGAAGAAAAATCGTGACCCGATCTCCCTTCTGAAGACCCATTTCAGCAAAGCTGTGGCAGAGCCGGTTGACTTCGTCCATGATGCGTCCGTATGTATAGATCCTCTCATTGCCGTCATCGGAGATGGCGATGAGAGCGACTTTGTTGGCAAGACCTTCTTCGATATGCCGGTCGAGCATGTTGGTCGTGATGTTCAGAAGACTTCCGGGGAACCATCGGGCTTCATAGTTTTGCGGGTTCCATTCGAGAACCCGGTCCCATTTCCGTGTCCAGACGAAGTCTTCGGCGATTTTTCCCCAGAACCGTTCAGGATCATGGATCGATTCCTCATAAATTGACTGGTAATCCGGAACATGAAGTGTCTCAAGAAGGTCCGGGTCCGGAAGGTAGTGCAGGCTTTCCTGTTGATCTTTCATATTGTTGTCTGGTTTGTCCATCAGGTAATCCTCGTATTGGGGGAAGTTAAAATGTCGTCTGGCGCCGTATGTTTTTTCGCATAAAACATTCTATTACAGAATCCGTTTGGTGAACACCACAGATATTGTCCTGCACTCCTTGCCCCCGCACGAATCCCGTCCTAGAATGGACCTGTAGCTTGTTTGCGTTCAATGAATCTCTTGTCTGGAGGAAATGGCAATATGGAAAACGGAGTTCTGGAAGACATTGCTGGCACTGATGATCCTATGGTTATCGGTGGTATCTCATTTCGCTCCCGTCTTTGGGTCGGAACCGGAAAGTACAAGGATTTCGAGCAGACCAGGGAGGCGATTCTGGCTTCAGGAGCCGATGTTGTCACGGTGGCTGTGCGCCGGGTGAATATTCTGAAAAAAGATGAGCCCAATCTTCTGGACTATCTTCCGGTGGGCAAGTTCAAGATCCTTCCGAACACCGCCGGATGCTATTCTGTCGAGGATGCGCTCCGATATGCAAGACTTGCCCGGGCTGCAGGTATCTCGGATATGGTCAAGCTTGAAGTTCTGGGTGATCCAAAAACCCTTTTCCCGGACGTCATCGGTCTTCTTGAAGCGGCAAAAATTCTTGTGAAAGAAGGCTTCATCGTCTTCCCCTATACCAACGATGATCCCATCCTGGCAAAAAAACTTGAGGATGTCGGATGTGCCGCGGTCATGCCATTGGCTGCCCCGATCGGTTCTGGTCTCGGGATCAGGAATCCCTACAATCTGAGGATCATTCAGGAGACGGTATCGGTTCCGATCATCGTTGATGCAGGAGTCGGAACGGCTTCCGATGCCGCTGTCGCCATGGAGATGGGGGTCGCTGGCGTTCTGATGAATACAGCCATTGCAGAGGCCAAGGATCCGGTCCGGATGGCAAGAGCCATGCGGTATGGCGTTCTGGCCGGACGGGATGCTTTTCTGGCCGGTCGTATGGGCCGCAAGCTCTATGCAAATGCTTCAAGCCCTCTTGAGGGAATGCTGGAGATGCCTTCTCCCGGAGCCCGCTCCTGATCCCCCAGGAGGATGGGGCCCCCAGGGATGTGAGCAAAATTCTCCCTCTTTTGTTCGTGACGCCCGAGGACCTTCCCCCGAAGGTTATCGTTTCAAGGGCGCGGGAAGCCGTTTCCGGTGGTGTGAGTGCTGTTGTCGTGAGGCGAAAGACGGGTCCAGCCCGGGATTTTCTTGATCTTGGGTATCTTTTGAGAGATGGCCTTGGGGAGGACTTTCCGATCCTGGTGAATACCCGCCTGGATCTGGCCCTCTCCATCAATGCGATGGGCATTCACCTGCCAGAAGACCATGTTCCGATTGAGGCCATTCGTAAAAAGGCCCCCGCTCATTTTCTGGTGGGAGTTTCCTGTCACAGCCTTGAATCTGTCAGGAAGGCGGTGAGGGAAGGTGCGGACTATATTTTTTTTGGGCCGGTATATGAAACTCCATCGAAAGCGTCCTATGGGCCTCCACAGGGGCGGGAACTTCTGGGACAGATTGTGCGGGAAGCTGATATCCCTGTTATCGCCATCGGAGGGATCCATCGGGAGAATGTTGAAAATGTTCGCAAGACAGGAGCGTCCGGGGTGGCAATGATTGCGGAGATAGCCTATTCGGCCGATCCAAAAGCCAGAGCTTTTTCTCTCCGTGGGGGCTGGACCCGCGGTTGTCGCGCAT
>JAKCCY010000036.1 GCA_021838765.1 Nitrospirota bacterium | reverse complement strand
CCAAGAATCTTCGTGAGAGTTCTGGCTTTTGTCGGAGACTCGACGACAATAAGCGTCCCTCCCCCGGCAGGGGACTTCTGGTCCGTCAGCTTTTTTCTGACCGTTTTCTTGACCGCAGGGGATGAACCCTTCTTCACCGCCTTCGTGGACTTCTCCTTGACAGCCCCTTCCTTACTTTTTGTGGCCATTTTTCCCCTTAGACTGCACCTTAAAGTATTGGCCCGTCCTCACTGGCTTTTAGCGGACAGACATTAAAAATTTTCCGGGTCTCCGGCCGAAACGATTCCACCCAGACCAAGAATGATCTCTTCCGCGTCACGAACCCTTCGGGCTCCCTGCTCGAGCAGACGAAGAGGACCATCAAGAGCTCCACCGGCAGTTTCATCAAAGAAAACAAACAGGTCCCTGTTTTCCTCAATAGCGACCCGCACCGTAACCGAAGTCCCGGAAAACCTCCCATGAACACCGCAGACAACCCCTGCCGAAAGTCCGGCGATGATCCTGTTCCTGAAAGGGAAATGCCATCCCTCCGGAGGATCCCCTGGGGGATATTCACTCACTAGAGTACCTCCCCCGTCAAGAATCTCCCTGACCAGATCCCGATGAACCGGAGGATACACGCGATCGAGTCCGCACCCCACAACAGCGACAGTCGTCCCTCCGGCGGCAAGAGCTCCTTTGTGGGCCGCGCCATCCATTCCTGCCGCAAGCCCCGAAACAATCGACAGCCCGAACCCCGCGACATCCCTGGACAACCGCGAAAAACCTTCCAAAGCTCGTGATGGTGCATCACGAGCTCCGATCATTGCAAGTGACGGACGAAAAAGGGCAGAAATCTCTCCCTGGACAAACAGGACCTTGGGCGGGTCAGAAAGCTTTTCAAGAAGGGGCGGAAAGGCCCCCGATCCAAGAGTGATCATCTTTAACCCCAGCTGTTCGCATTTGTCAAGAACGGCCAGAGCCTTTTCCTGCCATAAAAGGGCTTCGGAGCGAAAAGTCTCCTCCAGGAAAAGTCCTCCGCGAAATCTTCGGGAAAGAAGATGGGGATTTTTCTGTTTCCCCAGATGGGAGAGACGAAAAAGGCTTTGGGACAGAAGATGGATATCATTCGTGCTCTTTGAATTTCCTTGAGCTTTGATCATTCGGGCATTAAGATGAGGAAGGTTCGTCTCTGACAAGTTTTTAACCACCATAATCAAGTATTTTTCAAAAAATCAATGCCGCACTTCGGGAGACCAGCATGGATAATGATCTGTTTCGCATGTTTACGGCAGCAACGGTTATTCTTTCTCTCGTAACAATAGCCGGAATCATTTTTTGGGCAAGGGACAGGAAGCAGGCCCGAATTCGCCAGAAGGCGGAACTGCCACCACTCCACATAAGAAAGAAACAGCTTGATGAAGAGATCCTGGCTCTTGAAAAAAAAATCGACTTTCTGAAGTCCGAACGAAAAAAAATGGACGGGGAAATATCCTAGCAGAAAAATCACGGTCCAGACTCCCCGGCAAAATGGAGCCGTCGGGGGTTCTCTCTACAACTTTTTTTAATTGATGACCAGCAAGACGCTAGTCTCCCACATCGAGATAAATTTCCTCCCGGTCCGCCCGATAGCCGAAAAGTTCCGCATAACGCCCCCAGTTCACCAACAGCAGGAAGCTCATATGAGGATCTTCTCCGGGAAAGGCCTCCGCTATGCGCTGGCGAACCTCATCCGCAGGCAAGCCTTCCTTTTCCTCTTCCAGCCATTTTGCAACCATCTGGAAAAGAGGAAGTGTCAGGATTCTTTCCCTGAAGAGCTTTTTTCTCCCGTTGATATCGGCACCAATCAAAGCCCGGCCGAGGTCTGTCAAAACAATCGCCGAGCCAGGAGTCAGGACAAAGCCCAGAGACTCCGCCGCCCGAACAAGCTGCAATTCCTCCCCAAGCTCGAGATGAAGATCGACGCCCAGCTGATAAAGATCTTCCTCCCCTCCATTCTGATCGAGAACTTTTAACAACCCTACGATTCGACTCATTCCCGGATGCGAATCGGGATCTCCTTCCATATACCCTCCTTCAATAAAGATAAAGTCATACATCCCGATTGAGGATGATCAGTCTCCTCCGGGACGCTTCCAGCAAACCGGCACGAAACCAGTCCCAAAAACGTTCAGGAAATCAGGGAAAAGATCCGGTCTGAAAGCCGGTCGAAATCAGGATGACGGCGATCCCTCGGACGCCGGAGATCGACCGGGATCTCTTCCACAACATGGGTTGGCCTTCTTGAGAGAACAACAACCCTGTCTGACATCAGGATCGCCTCCTCAATAATATGGGTTACCATGACAATGGTTCGAACGGACATCTCCGGATCCTGCCAGAGCATCAGAACCTCGTCCCTTAAGGTGAGGCTCGTCAGGGCATCAAGGTTGGAAAACGGCTCGTCCATCAAAAGGATGGCCGGCTCCATGCAAAGGGCCCGGGCAATCCCGACCCTCTGTTTCATTCCACCGGACAGCTCCCTTGGATAAGCCTCCTCGTATCCCTCAAGACCAACCTTGTCGATATAGAAGGCGACACTGCGATCGATCTCCTGCCCGGGAAGCCCCTGGGCGACAAGGCCGATCCCGACATTTTCCCGAACGGTCATCCATGGGAACAGGGCAAAGCCCTGAAAAACCATTCCCATGTCTCCATTGACACCCTCACAGGGACGCCCCCTGTAGAGGACCTCACCACGGGTGGGACGGATCAACCCCTGAAGGATCCTTAAGAGAGTACTCTTTCCACACCCGGAAGGTCCCACAATGGAAACAAACTCACCTTCCGAAATGGAAAGGGACAGGTCCTGTATCGCCTGATTGTTTCGGCCCTCCTCCAGAAACTCCTGGGAAATCATGGAAAGTTCCAGAAATGGTTCAGCCATGGTAACCATATTTGTTGGTAACCCGCTCATAAAGCGGTGTCCAGAAGAGGCGATTCAGCATAACAACCACCCCAGTCATCAATAAAAGGGATGAGACTACCAGAATCTCGTTTCCCGAATGATACGTTGCGCGATCAAGAAAAGCCCCGATCCCCCTCACACCATAGTCCTTATTGTCATACACCACATATTCAGCCACGATCAATGCGTTCCACCCTCCGCCAAATGCCGTGATCGAACCGGTCAGCAGGGAAGGGTACAGAAACGGCAGAAACACCTTCCGGACAAAAAGCATTCCGGAAAGACCAAGCGTCTGGGACACTTCCCTCATCTCGGCAGGGAATGAGCCGACTCCTGCCAGAAGATTGAACAGAAGGTACCACTGCATTCCCGACAGCAAAAGGATAATCGATGCCAGATTCATGCTGTCCGTTGTCCGGACAACCAGCACGATAATAAAAGGGAAAAGGGCCGTTGCAGGAACCGATGCCATGATCTGGGCCACCGGCATGACAGTCCGGTGGAGCTTCGGGAACCGAAAAACCATATAGGCCAGAGGAACCGTCCACAAGAGGGAGAGGGCGTAGCCTGCCATGAGCCTGAAGATGGAAAAGAGGAGATCCATGGGAAGCTCCGAGAGGGCTTTCCATGGAATCCCCAGAGAAATCTCCCTGGCCAGGGAACGCATCGCCATTGCTCCCAGAAAACCCAGTAGCGCCATAAAAAGGACCTGCACCACCCTGGAGAGGAACTTGCTGCCCCCGGGAGATTGCTTTCCCACTTTTTTTCCATAGGACTCAAGCCAAAAAAAACCGCGGTCCAGATAACTGAAAAAACGGGAGGACAGCTTTCCGAAAAACTCTCGTGCACCTTCGAGAACCGGAGCACCCAGGAGAAAGTCCCGGAAAGGAGATTCAACCCTTTCAACCGATGAAGAATTCTGCTCGATCCTGAAACGTTCCGACCAGACCATAACAGGGCGAAAAAGGAAAAAATCAAACAGGATAACAGATACGATCAGGGTCAATATTCCCAGCGTTGCAAGCCCCATGCTTCCCGATGCGGTTGCCGAAACAAGAAAGCTTCCCAAACCCTGAAGCTGGTAGTGAACCGAACCAAGAGAGATCATTTCGCAGGCAATCAGGAAATACCAGCCCTGTGCCCATGACAGGATGGAATTGTAAACCATTTTCGGAATCGTCACCGGAATCAGATAACGGGACAGCCGGATCCACCAGGGAGCCTGCATCTGTCTCATCAGTTCGGAAAATTCGTGGGGAGCGGTCCTGATAGACTCGAACACGGCAAACGCCATGTTCCAGGCCATGCTCGTTGCAATCAGGACCATACTCGCAAGCTCAACCCCATGCACGGGATTCGTAAAAAGGTGCGCAAGAACAAAAACCACCGCCGGAAAAAATCCAAGGATGGGGATTGACTGCAGGATATCAAGAACGGGAAGGAGATAGCGTTCACCCCAGGAGGTCATTGCCGTTGCAAGACCATAGCAATAGGCAAAAACCAGGGAAATCAGATAGCCGCCAAGGAGTCTCAGGACTGAGAGGCCAAGATCTCTTGGCAGGGCCGATATCTCTGCTTTTTCAATCGTTCCGCCCTGAAGGAGAATATGGTGCCGGAACAGAAGCCAGATCAGCAACGTCAGGACAAGGAGGGATCCTGCCAATACAGTATTTGAGCGGGTTCTAGAGGACAAAAGAGTCATTCCCGGAGAAAAAACGGTGAAGAATCTTCCTGCCCTTTATCCTGCCAAATTGATTTAGATCCCCAATCATGGAAGAATCGAATATCGTTCCCACAAAAACCCTGAACCAGGGAGGATTCATGACCACAGCACCCATCCACGCAACTCCATCCGGACTGAGCTTATTCGAAGAAGGCATCCTCATTGGCGTGGCAATTTTTTTGGTCATGACAGCCATCCTCATCTACCGGATCATTGTCTTTCTTTCAACGCTTGAGACCGCCACGAAGGAGCTTTCCCGCTCATCGCTCCCTGTGCTCCATCATCTTTCAGGGATTCTCCGGGATACAGAAAGGGTAACCCACTGGATCGAATCCATCAAAGAAGGTCTCGACAGATCGGCGGCCGAACATCTTTTTTCCATTTTCAGCCGTGTCTCGTCGATTGGAAACATGATTCAGAAGGCAACAACAATCGGCAACGCCCTTAAAAATGCCCTCAGGGCCTACAGGCATCCCGAAGGGCAACAATCTCCAACGAACCAGGACCATAAAGGAGAAAACCGTTGAGCGAAAAAACCGATGTGCAGAACCCCTCTTCCCACGCCCTGCTGTTCTTTGTTGCAGGAACATTGGCCGGAGCAGCAGCCGTGGTACTGCTCCTTCCCGATGCCCGCAAAAAAGCGAAATCCCTTGTCCGGGAGACAATCGACGATATCCGGGACGGAGAAATCCGAACAGAAATGGTCCAGACAGAGCATCAAACCAAAAAGGCACTCAAAGCCGGATGGGAAGCCTTCATCAATACGCTGACAGCCTCTCAGCCGGGTGATTCCCATCATTCTGAAGAGTGAAAAAAGGGGGCAACAGCCCCCTTCCTGTTCTGAAAAACCAAACAGACAACAGAAACTAGATCGTTCCGGGCAGTCCCGTGACAACCCTTGAGGACATATGTCCCGCGTTGAAGGTGGTCTCCGTGACATGGGCCCCGGCTCCCATCACCTGGGAATCAACGGAATGAGACCGATAAAGCTTGACGACAGGAGCTCCTGAAGGAGATTTTGTAACCGACAGGGCAACAAGGGATTTTCTCGACTGATTGTAATGCCATGCCAGAACAACATGGTTTCCGGACTTGGTTGTCTCCGCCCTCATCCCATTTTGCGGAATATCGGCCTTCCCGGCAACAGAAGGAGAATTCGTGATCGGATTTTTTCCGGTCCAGAACTCGATCGTATTGAAGATGATCACATCACCCAACCCGGCGATTGCATAGACTGGAAAAATGATCAAGAGGGCATTGACACCGGATCTGGCCCACTTGTTCTCGATTGTCCCGTTGGATTTATACAGAAGATGAACCAGCGCGTACTGCCCGTAGCAGCCGGAAAGCACTCCCATAAAAACAACAAGCATTGTTGCGGAAATCCATGTTTTAGCCTTATTGAACATTGTCTCTCCTTCGCATTGAATTGTGTCCGGACTCCGGACAAAGTGCTCCGGGATTAAAACCCTACCAAGCATACGAACACCCAAGGCATTTTTGCAACTTCTACTGGACCTGAAGTCCGGACTGCCCTGAAATCTGGGCACCGGTTTCATAGGCCGCACCATTTTCCGAGAGAGAATAGACTGCGGATATGCAGGAATAATCCCCGGAACAACCAACACTTCCGACTGTATCGGCAATGCCCGATCCGGGAAGTGTCTGCGGCTCAAATGTCCAGAGAGCATTTCCTGTGGATGTCTGGGAAAGTCCGTTCGAAAGATAGACAAGTGTTCCGGATGACCCTGTCAACCAGAAACTTCCGGAAGGATCAGGAAAAACCTCCTCCAGGAATTCTTCCTGCTGGGAAACGTTCTGGGGAATAACCACCGGATACCAGGACAGAACAGACAGCTGCCCCTGGAGAACGGCCCCGGGACCAACGGCAATGCAGGTTCCAGAGAGCTGGCAGGCCACCCCGCTGATGCCCTGTGGAGCTTCTGTCTGTGAAATGGGAGAAAACTGGAACGTCACACCTCCATCAGAAGAAACAACCAGACCCGGAACACCCTGGCCTGTCGTCGTCTGGGCGGAAATCAGGATTGTCGAACCGGAAAGGGCGACCTGTCCATAGTTGGCCGGCCCCACACCGGACGACTGGGAGTTAAGGACAGGTGCCCATGCCCCTGCAAGGATCGGAAGAACGTACATCGAATTGTTACTGCCTACAGCAACACAGGCCGGGGTCGTTACCGTCTGGCAGGCCACCGAATTCAGTGTCAGATTTCCATTGACCGTCTCGTTTGTGATCTGAAAAGTCGAGCCACCGTCAAGCGTCTGGGCGATCAGTCCCTGGTTCCCGACAATATAGCAAATAAGGGTCGAAGGGCAGCTGATCGAGGTCAGGTTGAAGTTGGCAAGGGCAAATCCTCCATTGACAAAATCAAGAGGAGTGTAGGTCAGCCCTCCATTCTGGGTCAGGAGGATCAGTCCATTTTGTCCGACCACAAAGCAGGTCGAGGGTCCCGGACAGGAAACGGATGTTGGCTGGGAACCGGAAGGGATGTTTCCCGCCACCCAGACAAAGCTCTGGCTCTGAGACTGACAGGAAACAAAAATGCCCATCAAAGCCATTGTCAAAGCCCATTTCACTCTCCTTGAAAAACGGGAAAAGGATCCGGGGATTTCTCTCCCCCAAAACATCAAAAACCTCCCGGAACGGGTGGAAGACGATCAGACATGCCTGATGTCTCCCTTTTTCCCATTCTCAAGGATTTTCAAGATCTTTTTGGCCGCCCCCGTCAAAGGGACAGACCTCGCTTCATCGATGCCGAAAAAAGATCTTGCATTTGGATAGTCTTTTCCCGGCACGGGAACCTCAACCACCAGAACCTCTTCCTCGATGTGAGTATAGACATGGGAAACCCGTCCAAGAATCCTTCCCTCTCCCCGGAAAGCCGGTTCTCCATCGAGAACCTCCCCAGGAAAATCCCAGAGACCTTCGAGAAAACGTCCTTCTGAACGCACGACAAGGACAAGATCATCCCCCGGAGCTCCCACCAGGGCCGTCCTGAAAACCTTTTTCCTGGGGCTTTTTTTGATCGCCGGCAGATTGGGATCGAGAGAAAGAGTGGAGGTAAGGCAATACCCCGACAGAGGACACTCGTGACACAACGGCACCCGGATCCTGCATACCGTCGCACCAAGCTCCATGAGTGCCTGATTGGTCTCTCCGGGAGATCTTCCCGGCAACGCGACAAAACCTCTCGAGATTGCCCACAGCTGGTCAAGGATGTCGCGTTTCTCCGGTGGTTCCATGACATGGAGGAGACGGCGGTTCACCCGCCGGACATTCGCATCGAGGATCGGCTCCCGTTCCCCGAAAGCAATCGACGCGATCGCACCTGCCGTCGATGGCCCGACACCTGGCAGAAGATGCCACTCATCCCTTGTCCTGGGAAAATCGCCGGCAGCAACGATCTTTCCCGCCGCACGGTGGAGGTTCCTCGCCCGCTGATAATATCCCAGCCCTTCCCAGAGCTTCAGGAGATCGCTCTCCGGAGCACTGGCCAGAGACTCCACTGTCGGGAATCGGGCCATAAAACGCTCGAAATATCCAGTAACCACCGAAACGGCCGTCTGCTGCAACATGATTTCCGATACCCAGACCCTGTAAGGAGTGATGGGATCTCTCCATGGGAGTTTCCGGGCAACATGACCATACCAGATTAAAAGGGATTCCCTGGCCTGGGTAAAGTCAAAAGACTTCCTTGCAGCAACAAGCTGCTCAGGAGAAAAAGTTTGGGGATCTTTTTGCCTGAAGGGGATTCGACCTGTCAACGACCGGATCCCTTTTTCCAGAAAAGGGCACCTGGCCTGGCCACAGGACTGCTCCCGGGGGCCTGGTTTGAAGAGCTGACCGCACATAGCCGTTCCCGGATATCTGCAGGAATCCTGGCTTGTCGGGAAGCTTCATCCAGAAGGTAGCGAAGGGTTTCCCGGGATGGCAGCGCCCGGTGGGGAAGAATCAGGTCAGGTGGACGACCGGGAGAGAGCGGAAGGGAAAAAAGAAAGTCAATATCAAGAATGCGGGGCCACAGACGCCCCTTTCCCCGTCTGGGAACTTTTCTCTCGAGATGGCATATCCAGTCAAAAAAACCCGGAACACAAAGCCTGGTCACCCCAACGACAACAACGTTGTCATAAGAAGGAGCCGGAGTCCCCCAGGCCAGTGTCCGGGAAAAAGAAGAAATCCCTGTCATTGTAAAGAAAGAGCTTTGAATCATGCTGGAAACACACATCTCAATTGCTTTTGCCGAACCGGGCAGATTTCCCCCGAGAGACACCCCTGCAATCACTGCATTTCCGGGGCAAATGAGTGCATGCTTCCCCTCCCGCTAGGATTTCGGTTTAAAAATCCCCTCGTTCACGATCCTGTCGATCGCTTCTTTCAGCCTGGGCGTATCGACCGTCAGAGCAAATCGAACATAGCCCTCTCCGGAAATCCCGAATCCGTTCCCGGGAGTCGCGACAATTCCCGCGCGGCTCAGAAGGGCCAGAGACGCCTCCTCGGATTTCATGCCTGCGGGAATACCGGCCCACAGGTAGAAAGAGGCCCCCGGGGGAATGACCCGAAGACCGGCCGCCCTGAGACCGGAGACCAGAACATCGCGGCGCTCCTGGTACATGGTCCTGAGATTATCCAGCCAGAAGTCAGGAAGGTCCATCGCCGCAATGGACGCCTCCTGAAGCGCCTGGAATATTCCCGAATCCATATTGCTCTTGATCTTTCCAAGCCCGGCCAGGACAGATGCGTTTCCAACCGCAAAACCCACACGCCAGCCGGTCATGTTGAAGGTTTTAGACAGGCTGTGGAACTCGATACCCACGTCCTTCGCCCCCGGAAAAGACAGGAAGCTTTTCGGGGCATTTCCGTCAAAATAGATCTCGGAGTAGGCTGCGTCATGAGCCACAATAAATCCGTACTTGCTGGCCTTCTCGATTACCTCTGCAAAAAATGAATCCGGAGCGACTGCACCCGTCGGATTGTTTGGATAGTTGATGAACATGATCTTCGTACGGCGATAGACAGAGTCCGGTATGGCGGAAAGATCAGGTAAAAATCCGTTGGATTCCAGTATCGGCATGTAATAGGTTTCCCCGCCGGCAAAAAGGGTACCTGCGTGATAGACCGGGTAGCCGGGCTCAGGAACAAGGACAGTATCTCCCGGGTCAATAAAGGCAAGGGGCATGTGGCCGATCCCTTCCTTGGAACCGATGAGGCCCAGGACTTCGGAATGGGGATCCAGATCCACGGAAAATCTCTTTTTGTACCACTGGGCAACCGACTCCCTGAAGGAGAGCATCCCTTCATAGGAGGGATACTGATGGTGTTCAGGACGTCCGAGAGCTATCCTGGCAGCCTCAACGATCGGAGGCAGGGTGGGTGTGTCCGGATCTCCGATTCCAAGGTTGATAATATCCATTCCCTTGGCCATGGCCTCGCGTTTTTTTTCATCAATACGGGCAAAAAGATACGGGGGGAGACTTTTGATTCTTTGGGACCACTTGGCTCGAAAATCCATCAGATAGACACTCCTGTAAAAGTTTGACATATGGTAGGGCAAAAATGCGGCTGTTGACTCACAAAACAGACCAACTCCCAGATCCCTCAAGGGATGGCTTTCTTTTCATTCTATCAGAGCAAGCAAAAGGCTTCCAGCCTCATGAACCAGCTTTTCTCCCCGGAGACTCTTCATCACCGGGATACCGGTAAAGATGGGCAAGGACCAGCGCCACAGCCTCATAGAAATCGACAGGGATGGGATGGTCCAGGGGGAGTCCGATGAGCATTTTCGCAAGAGGAGGATTTTCAGTGACCGGAATCTTGTAGAGGACCGCCTGCTCCAGGATGGCCTTCGCAACCTCTCCTCTCCCGGAGGCAACAACGACCGGAGCGCCATCTTCTCCCGGAAGATACCTGATCGCAATTGCCATCCTGGATAAACGGTCAGGATCGCTCATGGTCTCTCCGGTGGCTGTCCATCAGGATGGAGAAGTTTTTCCCGAGAGCATCGCCAAGATCCCTGCCCATTTCATTCCAGTAGGAGAGGAGAGACGGAGACGAGGACCTTGGAAAAAATTTTATTCTGCGGGAGGAAGGATCAAAAACACCTGCAAGATCAAGGGACTCCCCATTGGCGTAAGAAATGGAAAGTCTGAAAGAAAAGCTTGCGGAAGAAGCGGCACCGGACTGGCCATGTGATCCATCATCCCTTCTATCCGGCCAGCAGATCTCAAACATGACGGAAGGCGGCACACCACCAGGAAAGGATACATCCGGCGGAACAGGACCGTAAATTTTTTGAAAAAGGGGGTTGGGAACCTCTCCGTTTTTCAGAAAATGTGGCTCAGATGCCGTCTGGACGGAACTTTGTCCAGAGCGGTCAAAGATCCTGTCTGCCGCATCGGAAACCAGTTTTCCGGCTGAAGATGGATCCCCGGAGGGAAGATCTCCAAGAAGGATCAGAACGGGAGGGGAGGCCCCATCTTCCTGCCCTCCCCTGAAAAACAGCTGCTGCTTATCCTCGAAGAGGGTTCCCGAAAAACTCTCTCCCAGGAGTCTGGCAGGAAGACTGTCATGGGGAAGGGAGACAACCAGCGGAATCCTGACTCCGGGAACACTCACCGACCACAAGAACGGAGAAGAAGATTTCAGCGGGGTCAAAAGGGCCGGAACAGCCCCTTTCGGCGCCAGCCTGAGGAATCTCAACAGAACGCCAAGGGGATCCGGCCCAAAAGGAATTGATCCACCGGAAGGGTCGGGTGGCCGAACATTTACCATCGACATTCTCCCCGGCTATCCCGCACCTCCGCCAGACAACCTTGCCATTCCAAGAATCAGCTCCACCTCTCCTTCGCTTCGGCCCAGTCTTTGGGCAATCTCTGAAACGGACTGACCTGACCTCGACCAGGAAACAGCCTTCTCCTGATCGGTCAACGGAGCGACTTTTGCTGGAGAAGGAGCGACGGGGTCCGGGGAAAGGGGAGGAACGGGAATGGCAGCCACCGGAGTCTGCATCTGAATATTTTCAAGATCTTCAATCATTCGCTCTGCGTCATAAAAAGCAACCTGAAGCCTTGACCGCTCCATTGATACCCTGGAAAGAAGGCTCTTCATCTCCGAGAGTTCCCTGTTCTGCCTTAAGAGGACATCCTCCATCCGAGGATCGAAAGCGGAACGGGAAGACGGACTCCGGAATTGGGCAGGACCACCGCCAGGATCTTCAGGCAGCGCTGGTTTCCGGCTTTTCTCCATCGCCAGATGGCGCATCCTCGACCGGACAACCCGGAGGTAGACGATGGAGATCGCAGCCGCCACCAGAAACAGCAAATCGAGAACTCCCTGAATCAGATTAAACCCCACAGACTCCCTCATGTTTTCTCAATCTGTCAGACCCTGAGATCAAGGTGCCTTTTTGACCGGGGATCAACGACATCCGGACCAGCTTCGTCCTCTTTTTTCTTCCGGCCGGAACCCTCTTCACGCTCATCCGAACCGACCTCATCCTCGCGAGAAAGAGAAACGGGATGAACCTCCCTGACTTTCTCCACCTCCGAGACTGCAAGGGGAAGAGCGGCAACACCGGCAAGGGAAGGGAGAAGCGGGGGCGAAGACTGTATCAGCGCTGGGATCTGCTCAATCGACTGCTGAACGCCCACTGTCGGCAGAACACTCATGGTGGACCTCCAAAATCTATCCGGAGATCACAAATGAAAAATCATGTGACTTCCCGGATTTCGGGATAGCATCTTTCTATCATACATCCTGAAAGCCTTCAAATATCCGGAGGAGGCAATGGCTTCGCCTGGTCCGCCTTCCGGTTCGGGAATGTCTGGTGCGGGCCCGGACCGGCATTCTCCATGGGAAGGACATGGGGAGGGTGATACTCCCTGTTCAGGATCAGGATTTCGACACGGCGATTTTTCTCCCGTCCTGACGCCGTCAGGTTGGAAGCGATCGGCCGGTAGCGTCCGAATCCCGCAGCTCCCGCCCTTTGAGGACTGAGCGGACCATCGCGGATCAATTCCGTCAGCACATTGACCGCTCTCATTGTGGAAAGGACCCAGTTATTGGGATACCTTGATGTCCGGATCGGTTGATTGTCCGTATAGCCACTGATGCGGATCTCTTTTTGAGACTTGGCCAGGATTCCTGCCACGGATTTAAGGACAGGCAAGGCCCGGGAGCGGATTTTGGCATGGCCCGACTCAAAAAGAAGCTTCGACTGGATCCTGAGCACAATGCCATGCTTTGTCTGGACAACCTCCATATTCCCCTTCCGGGATGACTTCTCAACCATAAGCTGAATGGCCTGGACCATCACCGCCTGTGTATTGGGGGTTACCTTTCCGGACTGCTGGGTGTTGTCTTTCGGAATAATCACATGTGTCGAACCAATCACTTTTTTATGCTGGAAAGTGGCGGTGATCGCGTTGGACATGACCCGGAATTTTCCGGTATTCAGGGAGGAAATTGCGTAAAGCATCACAAAAAAGGCAAAAAGGAGCGTTATAAAATCGGCATAGGAAACCAGCCAGCGCTCCAGATTTTCATGTTCCTCATGACGGGCTTTTTTGGCCATTGTCCTTCGCTCCGCATTCCATGACTCAGGTCAAAGGCAGATGCACCCTCTCCGCCTCGCTTAAGAAGCCTGCGAGAAGGTCCTGGATATTGTTCGGATTTTCTCCCTGGCCGATTGCGACCAGACCCGCAATGATCATTTCACGAAACTTTCCTTCGGAGCGATTCTTGATCTTGAGCTTTCCCGAAAGCGGCAAAAAAATCAGGTTGGCAGAACCCACCCCATATACAGTAGCGACAAAGGCTGTCGCGATACCTTCCGCAAGCTTGTTGGGATCGGAGAGGTTACTCATGACATGAATCAGCCCCAGAACCGCCCCAAGGATACCAATGGTCGGAGCATAACCGCCAGCCGCCTCAAAAACCTTCGCGGCCCCGCCCTCCTCTTCTTCCATGTAGAACGACTCGCTCTCAAGCGCCTCACGGACCTTTGCGATGTCCGTTCCGTCCATCACCATCCTGACGCCACGGGTAAAAAAAGCATTGGCCTTGATAAACGGATCTTCAAGATAGGCCTCAAGCTTTAAAAGACCTTCCTTTCTCGATACCTTCGCAAGTTCGACAATCTTCAGAATCAGAGGGACAGGATCGGACTTGGAGTTCAGAAACAGCCTGGGGATTCCCTTGACAGCGGCAATCACCTGGGGAAGAGGCGTCGTCACCATCGTCGCCCCGATCGTTCCCCCAAAAACAATAATGGCAGCGGTCAGCTGAAAAATGGTTCCGAGAGGCAACCCTTCCATGGTCGCCCCGCCAAGGATCCCTCCGATACCGATCAAAAAACCCAGAAGCGTTGTGATATCCATCTTTTTTAACGCCCGGATCCCGAAACATCGGACTGATGGCTTCTGAGGAGGCTCATGATATCAATAATCGTTACCAGAGAATCCTCAAGATGGGCCACCCCGGTAATGGCATCACCAAAGCTTCCCGCCATATTGAAGTCCTGGCGTCCTTCAATATCCTTTCGCGGAATCCTGATGACCTGGTTGACAGAATCCACGGTCAGACCGGCAAGAATTCCTTCGGCATTCACAACAATCGTTCGCATGTCCTCCGTGATCTCTGATGCCGACGGAAACCCGAGAAGCCTCCTGAAATTGATGACCGGCAGGATCTTCCCCCTGAGGTTGACCACACCGTCAACATAATGGGGAGCTTTAGGAACCCGGGTCAAATCAGAAAGCCGGTTGATCTCCTGCACGTGAATAACTTCACAGCCATAATTCTCTCCCGCAAGAGTAAAACTGACCAGCTGAAGGATTTCATCCCCACCGTCAAAGTCCCTTCCTGAGGGGACTCCTTCCGAATAAGGTTCGATGGATTTCGTTGTCGAAAGCTCCTGCATTGGACTTTATCCCTCCTGTTATCAAACTCTTCCTGATGCCGAAATTCATTCCGTCCTGAACTGTGCCAGGTAGCGCTCGAGCTCCTTCATCCTGGAATCCATCTCTATCCCCGCCTCCCCCGATTCTTTCGCATTCTGGCGGATCAGCTGAACCCCCCTGGAAGAGCTCTCAACGGCTTGCGTCACGTTGGAAACAGCCTCGCTCTGACGGGCTGAGGCTTCTGCAATCTCGTTGACGCGAAGAGTCACTTCGGTCACGGATGAGGTAATGCCTGCGAGCAACGCGGAAGCATCCTCCATGACCGACATCAGGTCAACCATTTCCTGCGATCCCGAAGACATGACCCTTACTGACTTTTCGGTCTGAACCTGGATAGACTTTATCGTCTCGGCAATCTCCCGCGTAGAAAGAGTTGTCCTCTCGGCAAGCTTCCTGACCTCATCGGCAACAACCGCAAAACCCTTGCCCTGTTCGCCGGCACGGGCAGCCTCAATCGCCGCATTCAAGGCAAGAAGATTGGTCTGCTCTGCGATCTCGTCAATAATCGTGATGATCTGAGAGATTTCTTCAGAGGACTTGCCAAGCTCCAGAATGCTCCTGGTCGCGTCCGAAACCACACCGGAGATCCTTGCCAGCTCCTGTCCCGCACGCTGAATCGACTCCAGTCCGCGCTGGGCCTCCCGGTCCGTTTTGGTGGAAAGCTCCGCCAGGGAGCGGGTGTTTTGACTGACAGACCGGATCGAATCCGAAAGTTTTTCCGTCTCGTGGGCCGCACCAGCGATCATTTCCGCCTCATGGTCGGTGCGGGAGCGTATCACATCAAGCTTTCCGATAATTTCCTTGGCAACCAGCATGACACGGGACGCCTCTTCCCTCTGCTTCACAACAACCTCCCGAATCTTCATGACCATTTCATTGAAATGGGTCATCAGGCTTCCGATCTCGTCGCTGGTTTTCGGATGCACAACCCGGGTGAGGTCACCTTGTGATGTCTGCTCGATGACTTCAACGATTTCCTGGATAGGACGGATGGCAAGCGATCTCATCGTGAGGGAGAGAAGAGCCAGGAGCACAATCACTGTTGCAAACGACAAACCCGCAATCTCGATCATCATCGAGTTTTTTGAATGATTGAATTCCGTAAGAGGCGTACTGATTCTCAGAACCGCCATCACTGGCTGATCTTTCTGGAACCCATGGCAAAGGAGGCAGTTGTTGGAAATCTTGATGGGCATAAGCCTTGTCAGCGCGGGGACTCCATCAATTTTCTCCTGGAAGGAAACAGCACGACCATATGCGAGAACGTCCCTGAAGTGCTGGTCCTGCGCAAACCGGCCGGAGTCATGTTTGGGAGAGAACAGAAAGGTGCGGGGAGAATAGGCCCTGTAGTGGCGCCAGAGATTGACCCTGTCAATTTCCTTGTTGTCGAAAAAGGCCTGCTTGCCGGATGGACGAAGGACCTGAACCCTCAAAATTCCTTCGAGGTGTTTCTGGTCTTCGACAATTTTCTGGGATAACACGGGAGCATTGACCGACATCATGACCGTCGAAAGGCTCCGGATGATGGACTGGCCCATCATGTCGGAGCGTCTTGTTTCCTGGTGCATCAGATCGCCTGAAACCTTGTAAAGGGTCAACACCCCGGTTACCGAGAGGAAGAGAAACAGGATCAAAAAAACGGACAGCTGGATTTTTCCCTGCAGTTTCAATTGTTCCCCCTCGTCCTGAGGCATGAGACTATCTGTTGACACAATCCCCTGTCTTAAGGCAGGGAATTCCCAGGATCACTCCTGAAGCTTTCTGGTTCTTCGATCCCTTTTGTTGACGGGCATCTCCCCAGACTCATCTCCGGTGCCCCCGGATATATTCTGTTTTACAAAGGAGAAACGCTTGATATTGTTCGCCGCCAGAATGTCCCGGTCACCAATCGCATGCCAATCGGAGAAGTGCCCCGTTCTGTCGGACAGGAACAGAGTCTGGACAGATGATCCCCATCATTCCGGCAACATCCGGATCCTCGAAACACAAAATTTCGAAATCCCTGAAGACGCTCGACCTGCCTTTCATCCGGTTCAATCCGGTATCGATAGGCTTTCCACATGATTGCAGGGTACCTTGTCTGTCTTTAAGAGCAAAATCATTGCCATGTATCCCCATTGATCAATCAATGGGGTACGACAACTATCTGGCAACCGCAGAAACACCCTGGTGACCCCGGATCTGGATATCCTGCAATATCTCTCCGACATCAAGGATAAGAACAACTTTTCCATCCCCGGTTATCGTTGCTCCGGCCATACCCCGGATACCTGAAAGAATTGGCCCCATGCTCTTGATGACAACTTCTTCCTGATAGGGAAGAGCCTCTACAACAAGCCCAACCGACCGGGATCCGATCTGGACAACCACCACATACCGGCTCTTTCCCGCCGATTCATTGGCCTCACCGGGAATCTTGAACTCATCCCGGAGCCGCAGGAGAGGCAACACCTGATTGCGGAGGTTCAGGACCTCTGCCCCGGACAGGGTCCGGATATCCGACTCGGAAATCTTGACTGTCTCAACCACGGACTGGAGGGGCACCGCATAGACCTCATTTCCGATTGCAACCATCAATGCCTGGATAATGGCGATCGTCAACGGGAGATTGATCACAAAGGTCGAACCAAGGCCCTGTTGGGAACGGATCTCGACGGTACCGTTGATCTTGTTGATATTCGTCCTCACAACATCCATCCCGACACCGCGACCGGAAACATCGGTCACTTTCTCGGCGGTGCTGAACCCCGGCAGGAAAATCAGGTTGACCAGCTCTTCGGTTGTCATCCGGTCAGCATCTGATGCCGAAATCAGATTCCGTTCAATGGCCTTTTTCCGGACCCTGTCCACATTGACCCCGCGGCCGTCATCCGATATCTCGATGACAATGGAGTTCCCCTCCTGATAAGCGGATATTCTGACAATTCCTTCAGCATTTTTCCCGGCGGCAAGGCGCTCTTCCGGCATCTCGAGTCCATGGTCGATCGCATTGCGGATAATATGCACCAGAGGATCACCGATCTCTTCGATGACCGATTTATCAAGCTCCGTTTCTTCTCCGGAAAGCTCGAGACGCGCTTCCTTTCCGAGCTTTCTCGACAGATCCCTGACCATCCTGGGGAACTTTCCGAGAACTTTCTTGATGGGCTGCATTCTGGTCTTGATGACCGCAAGCTGGAGGTCCGTCGTCACTCTCGAAAGCTGGATAACCGCTTCCGCAATGTCCTTCTGCTGTTTCTCCCAGTCATCATCGCCGCGGGTATCTGTCGCAAGCCGGACCAGGCGGTTCCGTCCAAGAACGAGCTCTCCGACAAGGTTCATGACATTATCCAGCCTCGAAGTCTCGACCCGGATCGTCTGGTCAACCTCGACGCCGGAGGATTGGACCTGGGCCGCTTCGGACTGGGGAGGAGCAGAGGGTGGCGGGGTCGGGGGTGATGGCGGATGGGCAGACTGGCCACCCGAAACAATTTCAGCGGACGGGGGGGAAGAGACGGGCTCCCCGGGCTCTGGCTCTTTGGGCTCCGGCTCCTCCGGAGGCACAACCATCCCTGCCTCTTCCGTGTCAGGAGCTTTTGGCCCGGTCGACTCATGAGATGCGGCCTGGTCTTCTCCCCACTGGAGCAGGAGATCAAGCTTCATCGTGAGAGTGTCGATATCCACATCGGCCTGGGTACCCGTGTGAACTTCCTCGAGTAAAAGCTTCAGAGCATCCATCGCTTCAAGAATGATGTCGATCACCGCGGGTTCCGCCTTCATCATTCCCTGGCGCAACTGGTTCAGGACATTTTCGGCATGATGGGCAACCTCGACAATCCGGGTCAATCCGATAAATCCCGCCGACCCCTTGATGCTGTGGGCCGCCCGGAAAATTTCGTTCAAAAGCGATGTGTCATCAGGCCTTGCTTCAAGCTGGACGAAATAATTGTCCAATCCTTCAAGCATTTCCTGCGCCTCTGCAAGAAATTCCTGAACAATTTCTTTCATCTCGTCATTATCAAAGCCTTCCGCCACAGGTCACTCCTTCCGAGGATATCAAACAACAGCCAATGGTTATTCCTTGAAAATCTTCGCAACCTTCTCCTGAAGTGTTCCCACGGTGAAAGGCTTGACGATATAATTTGAAACGCCTGCCTTGATCGCCTCCACAACGTTTTCCTGCTTCGCCTCGGCCGTCACCATCAAAAACGGAATATTCTTGATCGAGGGGGTAGCCCGCACCTTTCGAAGCAGATCAATCCCGGTCATGTTCGGCATATTCCAGTCAGACACGACAAAATCGAATTTCTCGGAAACGAGCCGGTCATAGGCTTTCTGCCCATCCTCGGCTTCTTCTATATTGACGAATCCGATCTGACGGAGGGTGTTTTTGACAATCCTCCTCATCGTGGAAAAATCGTCAACAACCAGCACTTTCATTTTAAAATCCATTGTGTGGTATACCCCCAGAAATGCGACAGCCAACAACCCCTGAAGAAACCAGACGATAGGGATACAGGGATTCCGGCCAGGTTTTAGTCAATCCCGGACACAACAGGGAACGACGCCCTTATATGGCAGATATGATAATGGGCCAATCTACCATTTTTCCATGCGCATTTAAAGGTTTAGAAAAGAAGATCAGCTTTCTTTATGACCCAGGGAAAGAAGTGCTTTTTTCAGGTTCTTGATCGCAAGAGTATGGATCTGGGACACTCTTGATTCGCTGACTTCAAGGACCGCTGCAACCTCCTTCATGGAAAGCTCCTCGTAATAGTACAGGGACAGAACCAGTCGCTGCTTTTCCGGAAGGGAATCAAGCGCCTTCTCCAGAAGGCTGGCTTCCTCGCTTTTCAGAAATTCCGACAGAGGATCTGCCTCCCCCGGAACAACCATCCGGTCCAGAATCGACGATCCGGCTCCCTCCTCCATCTCGAAGAGATCCTCGATCGAATAAAGGTGGTGAGGCTCGATCTCGTTTTCAAGCGTCAGATACTCGTCAAGCGACATGGAGAGTGCCTTGGCCATCTCCATGTCGTCCGGCTCCCTCAGCAAAGCCGCACGCAACCCTTCCCTTACGGCATGAACCGATGACGCCTTTTCCCTGACCGATCTGGGGACCCAATCCGCCGAACGGATCTCGTCGAGCATCGCTCCCCGGATTCGATGCTCCGCCATCGTCTTGAACTTGATCCCCCTTGAAGGATCAAATCTCTTTGCCGCATCGATCAACCCTGTCATTCCGACACTGACGAGATCATCCACATCGATCTCAGGAGGGAGACGATGGGCATACCGCATGGCAAAAAACTTCACCGTGACAGCAAACTCTTTCAGGCTGGCCTCATCAAGCTCCATCATGGCCAATCACCCTTTCATCTCAAAAATCTTATCGGTTGAAAAACAACCTTGAAACAGCCATCGCCAACCATTGACGCTCCCGGCAAAACATGGTCCAGAGTCAACAGGCGCTAACGCTCCAGAAGGCGCTTCATGAGAAGCCCTATACTGGCCCTCACCCCTTCCCTGGGTGGCCTTGAAAGAAAATCCCTTGCCACCTGCCTCATCGCCAGGGCAAAAGGAGTTCCCGGAAGCATCTCCGCCAGTGCGCGCTGATTGCGGACAGCCTGGGTCACGGAAGGGTCGATGGGAAGGTAGCCGCCAAACGAGAGATTCAGCCCCGGAATAAACCGGTCGGCGACTCTTGACACCAGGTCAAATAGCTCAAGCGCCTCTTTTCTGTCCCTGACCATATTGGCCAGAAACAGAAAGGGCTTCCCCGACTGCCTCCGGTTCAGCACTTTCATCAGGGCAAAGGCATCGGTCCGGCTTGTTGGCTCCGGAGTGACCACAATCATTGTTTCCTGACTCGCCAGATTGAATGTCAGGACATTTTCGGAAATTCCCGCTCCGGTATCGATCAGCAGGATATCCACGGAGTCATCTACCTGGTCAAAGGCTGAAATCAGCCGAAGATGCTCATCGGCTGAAAGCTGTGTCAAAGATTCAACGCCTGAGGCGGCCGGAATGATCCGGATGCCGGCTGGCGCCTCGATCATGATCTGGGAAAGCTCTGCCGATCCCGAAATAAAATCCTTAAGGGTAAAAACAGGGTGAAGGTTGAACAGGATATCCAGATTTCCAAGCCCGAGGTCCGCATCAAATATCAGGACCCTCTTCTTGAATGTATCAGCAAGGACATAAGCCAGGTTTGCTGCGACATTGGTCTTTCCGACCCCCCCTTTTCCGCTCGTGATCGCAAGGATCCGGGGAGGCGGACCTTTGCGGGGGGGAGGTCCATCCGGAACTCCAGGATTTCTCAAGCCTTCGGCCTGGTCTGCCATCTATCTGAATCCTCCAATAATCCACTGGGACATGCGGCCGGAATGGGCGACATCGATATCATCGGGCACACGCTGTCCCATCGTCACATAGGATACAGGAAGTGGGGCCCTGGATAGAATGGGGTAGAGGGATCCGAGCGAGTCTGTTTCGTCGAGCTTGGTCAGGATCATGTTATTTGGAGCCAGACACTGATAGAGCATAATGGATTTTTCAATGTCTTTTGTCTTGTGGGCTGCAGACAGCACAAGGGAAACGGAAAGATTCAGGTCTTCCAGAAGAAGGGCCGATACGAAAGGATGGATCCTTGTGTCATCTCCGGACAGCCCACCTGCCGAATCGATCAGGATCACGTCATAGAGATCCCTGTCCCTCGCCTCCCGGATAATGGAGACCAGACGCTCCGGAGAGGAGGCAACTTCCACCGGAAGCCCCATCAGGTCGCCATAGATCCTGAGTTGCTCAAGAGCCCCGATACGGTAGGTATCAAGATTCACAAGCAGGACTTTTTTTCCATGTCGGATCGTAAATCCTGCCGCAAGCTTTGCGATTGTCGTCGTTTTCCCCACGCCGGACGGACCGGCAAAAACACAGACCACAGGACTGTTCTGACGGATCCGGTCGAGAAAGGACCCCGTCGTCCGGATGTTTCTCGCAACAAGAAACTGCAGGAGAGAACCGATTCTCTCCTCATCACCGATCTCTCCAACATTTAAGGTCAGATCGGCGAGGGCGTCAAGAAGGGGCTGCCCCTCTTCGAGGTCAATCCCCTGCCTCAGAAGAATATCGCGGGCCATCACGCGGGAATTCGTGGCCTCTTCCAAGAGAGGCTCCTGAATGGTCCGTCCCCCTTCGGAGATCAACGCCTCGACCTGTTTTGCAAGGGTCTGAACGGTCTCCCTGGTTCCCGCACCCCACTCTTCTTCCATCCGGTGAAGAGCCAGCCGCAGGGATTCGACTTCCCTCCGGAGAGAATTTCGCTCGTCCTCGACAGGATCCGCGGCGGGAGAGTTCTTTCCCGCATGGCGGACATCATTCATCCAGGGGGGATCCATCTCGGGAAGTCCGGCGGTCACAACAACCCCGGAAGTTCTGCCCCGAGACCCTGCCCTCCCCTCCCGGGAGTCCAGAATAACCGCCTCTGCCCCAAGCTCCCGCTTCACCTTGCGAAGCGCCTCACTCATGTCCTGGCCCTCGAATGTTCGAATGAGCATTGACTAGACCTCCTGGTAACGAATGACATCAGAGGACACGATCGGAATGTCCGATGGTACCTCAAGTGGTGAAATAACCGCGAGTGAAGGGAAATATCTTTCCAGAAGACGCTTGATCCCGACCCTGGCCTGTGGAGCAACCATCAGGACGGACTGAAGTCCCCGACGTCCCTGGCTCTCAAGCACATTACCAAGACTTGAAAGCAACTTCTGTGCCAGTGATGGCTCAAGAACAAGTCCGGCACCACCGGAATGAGCCGCCTGTTTGAGAATGATCTCTTCCCATCCCTTGTCAAAGCTGACGATCTGTAAATTCCGGAGCCTCCCGGACAGGTAGGGGTTGACGATGGACCGTCCAAGAGCCTGACGGACTCCCTCCGTCAGGGCTGTCACATCCTTGGCATCCCGGCCGGAGGAAACCTGGTCGGCAAGGGACTCGAGGATCGTCCGCAGATCCCGGATAGAGACCCTCTCCGAAAGAAGTCCATGAAGGACAGAAACGAGGACCCCAAGAGAAACCTGCCCTGGAATCAGATCTTCCACCAGTTTGGGGTAATCCTGGGACAAGGCCTCAAGAAGGCGTCCAACCTCCTGTCGCCCCACAAGATCGGCACTATGGCACCGGATCATTTCTGTCACGTGGGTTGAAAGGACCGTCACAGGGTCCACCACCGTAAATCCAAGGCTTTCGGCCATTTCCCTCTTGTCGGCATCAATCCAGACCGCATCAAGACCGAAGGTCGGTTCCTTGACAGGGACACCTTCAAGGCTTCCGGGATCACCACCAGAATTCATCGCCAGAAGAGAGCCGTTTTTAAGTTCCCAGCGGCCGACCGGATTCCCCTTCAGGAGGATCATGTATTCGTTTGGCTTGAGCTGGAGATTGTCGCGAATATGGATCGGAGGGACGATAATGCCAAGCTCACCTGCCAGCTGGCGTCTGATCCCCCTGATGCGGTCGGTCAGGTCAGCCCCCTCCCCTCCCTCGACCAGGGGAACCAGACCGTATCCGACATTAAGCTCCAGCAAATCAAGAGACAGGTAGCTTTCAATGTTTTCCGGAGCAGGCGGCTTGATCTGGGCTTTTTCCGATTCGAGTCTCTTCTCCTCCTGCTTTTTCTTCCCGCTGATCTGGGTATAGGCCATCATGCCAATCGTCGACCCGAGCGCCAGAAAAGCCAGATGGGGAAGACCTGGAACAATCGACAGAAACAGGAGGATCCCGGACGTCCCGGCCATTGCCCGGCTCCGGTGAAAAACCTGATCCCTGATTTCGACACCAAGGTCATTTCCGGTTCCGGCCCTGGTCACGACAATACCGGCCGCAACGGAGACAATCAGGGCTGGTATCTGGGCCACCAGCCCTTCTCCAATCGTGAGTGTCGTGTAAAACTGCAAGGCATCCGAAAGAGACAGGCCATTCATCAAAAGCCCTATCAGCAACCCTCCCAGAATATTCACAAGGAGGATCATGATCGCCGCAATGGCATCTCCTCGAACAAACTTGGAAGCTCCATCCATCGCCCCAAAAAACTCCGATTCCCGGGAAAGCTCCTTTCTTCTCTTTCTCGCCTCCTCTTCCTTGATCGATCCGGAGTTGAGATCAGCGTCGATGGCCATCTGTTTCCCGGGGAGAGCATCCAGAGTAAATCGGGCGGCCACTTCGGCGATACGACCGGCACCCCTGGTTACAACCATAAAGTTGATCACCACAAAGATGACAAAAAGAACAAGGCCAACAGCATAGGAGCCGCCGACAACAAAGTGGCCAAAAGATTCGATCACATGTCCTGCAGCTTCCGTCCCGTCTTGCCCATGCAAAAGGATCAGCCTTGTCGAAGCCACATTAAGCGAAAGCCTGAAAAGGGTCGACAACAAAAGGA